>DXNX01000075.1 GCA_019413245.1 Oscillospiraceae bacterium | reverse complement strand
CTACCTGGGCGCCCGTGCTGTCGTGGAAGCCGTCAAGGGTCAGTTCCATAACGAGACCGAAGATGGCCTGAAGATTTATTTCTGCGGCAACACTATCTCTCCCACAGCCCTGAACGACATCATCCGCATGACCAAGGGCAAGCGTTTCTCCATCAACGTCATCTCCAAGTCCGGCACCACCACCGAGACCGCTCTGGCTTTCCGTGTGCTGCGCAAACTGCTGGAAGATTCCGTTGGTCCCGAGGAAGCCAACAAGCGCATTTACGCCACCACCGACCGCGCCCGCGGCACCTTGAAGCAGCTGGCGGATGCCCAGGGCTGGCCCACTTTCGTGGTGCCCGACGATGTCGGCGGCCGTTATTCTGTGCTCACCGCCGTGGGCCTGCTGCCCATCGCCTGCGCCGGTATCGACATTGATGCGCTGATGAAGGGCGCTGCCGATGCCCGTGAAAAGTTCAGTGTCTGCAGCATGGACAATGACGCTTATCGTTACGCCATGACCCGCAACATCCTGTACCGCAAGGGCAAGAAGGTGGAGACCCTGGCCGCGTTTGAGCCGGACTTCACCATGATGAACGAATGGTACAAGCAGCTGTTCGGCGAGAGCGAAGGCAAGGACCAGAAGGGCCTGATGCCCACTTCCTGCATCTTCTCCACCGACCTGCACTCCATGGGCCAGTTCCTGCAGGATGGCAGCCGCGTGATGTTTGAGACCTATGTGGACATCAAGAACACCCGCGAGGATTTCTTCATCCCCGAACTGGAAGGCAACTTTGACGGCCTGAACTTCCTGGCCAACCAGAATATGTCTGTGGTCAACCGCAAGGCTATGGAAGGCACCATCCTGGCACACACCGACGGCGGCGTGCCCCTGGGCATCATCGAAGTGGACAGCCTGGATGCCTACAACGTGGGCGCCCTGATCTACTTCTTCTGGAAGGCCTGCGCTGTGTCCGGCTATCTGCTGTCGGTCAACCCCTTCGACCAGCCCGGCGTGGAAAGCTACAAAAAGAACATGTTCGCGCTGTTGGGCAAGCCCGGTTACGAAGCTCAGAAGGCTGAACTGGAAGCGAAACTCAACGGCTGAGGATAATACCCCCACTACATTTTAAGGAGGCACTCTCTTATGATCAAACTCATCGTAGGCGCCAAAGGCTCCGGCAAGACCAAGACTCTCATCGACATGATCGACCAGGCCACCCGCACTTCGGCCGGCAACATCGTCGTTATCGAAAAGTCCATGAAGCTCACCACCGAGATCAACCACAAGGCCCGTCTGCTGGATGTGGACGAGTACGACATCAAGGGCGCTGAGATGTTCTACGGCTTCGTTGCAGGCGTTCTGGCCGGCAACTATGATATCACCGAGCTGTTCGTTGATGGCATCCTGAAGGTCGTTGATCACGATATGGAGCAGGCCGGTAAGGTCCTGGCCGAGATCGACAAGATCACCGCCAACAACGTCGAGGTCGTCGTCACCGTTTCCGCAAACGTGGAAGATCTGCCCGACAGCATCAAAAAGTACCTGTAACCGCAATGCGGCAGGGGGCGGTCCTTTTGGGGCACCGCCCCTTTTCTTGTGTATACCGTAAGGGGTAAAACAATTTCTTGCGTTTTTTTGCAGATTTTGGTTGACAAGCCCCCCTTCCTTGTGTATACTAGATAAGCGACCTTTTGAGGTGAAGTATGCAATTCGATATTCGTAACTTTCTGCAAAGCGCGAAAACGCCCTATGCAACGCAGTTTTCCGCCGACCTTTCGGCGGCTGACTGGGATGGATTCCGTGTGCCCGCCCCGCTGGAATGTGAGTTTACCGCTCATCCTACGCAGGAAGGCGCGGCCATGACGCTGCACATCAAGGCTGAAATCGAAGCTGAATGTGCCCGCTGTCTGGCTCCGGTGCATGAATCCTATGACTTCACCCGTGATTATCTGGTACGCATGCGCGATATCGACGATGTGGATTTCGAGCTGCCTCTGGATGAACAGGGTCAACTGGATTTGCGGGAACTCGCTTATCAGGAACTGATCTTCGAGGTCCCGCGGGTGCTGCTGTGCAGCCCCGATTGCCAAGGTCTATGCCCCATCTGCGGCAAAAGAAAAGCGGAAGGCTGTGCCTGCCAAGTGGCGGCCGAAGCCGCCCCTGTGGATGCAAGGCTTAGCATATTAAAACAACTGCTTAGTTGAAATTCACCAAGGAGGTGCGATAAAATGGCAGTCCCTAAGAGAAAGCAGTCCAAAGCCCGCCGCGACAAGCGCCGTTCCAATGTCTGGAAGCTGGAAGCGCCTACGCTGGTGAAATGTCCTCAGTGCGGCGAGCTGACGGTGCCCCATCAGGTTTGTGGCAAGTGCGGCTACTACAAAGGCCGTGAAGTCGTTAAGGTCAACAAGGAAGCCTGAGCGGATTTTTTCAAAGCAGGGGAGGGGGCGCAGTGCCCCCTCTTTTTCTTTGCGTATTTTCGTGGTATACTACTGTTACCATCGCCAAGGAAAGGGGAATGAACAATGCCGCTGGTCGTTCAAAGCGTGGACGAAAACTCTCCGGCACAGCGCCTGGGATTGAACACCGGATGCCTGCTGCTGGCCATCGACGGCAACCCTTTGTGTGATGCCCTCGATTATCAGTTCTACACCGCGTCCAAACACTTCACCCTCACCGTCTGCGAGGACGGGACCCAGCGGGATATCCCGGTGGAAAAGGACGAGTACGAGCCGCTGGGCTGCAACTTCAAAACCTACCTGGCGGACGAAAAGCACAGCTGCGATAACCATTGCATGTTCTGCTTCATCGACCAGCTGCCCCCGGGCATGCGCGCACCGCTGTATTTCAAGGATGATGACGAGCGTCTGTCCTTTTTGTACGGCAACTATATCACCATGACCAACCTCTCCGAGCGGGAGGTGGAGCGCATCGTCAAGATGCACATCAGCCCCATCTTCATCTCGGTGCACACCACCAACCCCGCCTTGCGTGTGCGGATGATGGCCAACAAGAAAGCCGCCGATACCCTGAAATATCTGGATGTGTTCGCCAAGGGCGGCATCGAGATGAACTGCCAGCTGGTGCTGTGCCGGGGCATCAATGACGGCGACGAGCTGCGCCGTACGCTGGATGACCTGCTGGCTCTGCGCCCCCATGTGGGCAGCATCGCCGCCGTGCCGGCCGGCGTTACTGACTACCGGGACAAGCTGTTCAAGCTGACGCCCTATGACGCCAGGACAGCCGGGGAAACCCTGGACATCCTGGAAGAGTACAGCCGCCGCTGCCGGGAACAGTACGGCCGCAGCATCGTGTACCCCAGCGACGAATGGTATCTGACCGCCGGACGGGAGATTCCGCCCACGGAATTTTATGATGATTTTGCTCAGCTGGAAGACGGCGTGGGCATGTGGCGGCAGTATTACGATACCTTCCTGCAGGAACTGTCCAAGCCCCGCCGACTGGTTTTGCCCCGCCATTTTGATGTAGCCACCGGTACCCTGGCCGCGCCGCTCATTGAGCAGATGGCGCAGGAGACCCAGCGCCGCTATCCCGGCGTGCACATCACCGTCCATGCCATCGAAAACCGCTTTTTCGGCGGCAACGTGAGCGTGGCTGGCTTGGTTACAGCCACCGACATCATCGACCAGTGCCGCGGCAAACTGAGCAGCCATATCCTGGCGGTGCCCGCGGTCATGCTGCAGGTCGAGGAAGACCGCTTCCTCGACGACATCACCCCCGAACAGCTGGGCGAAGCCCTGGGCTGCCGGGTGGTGGTGATCCCCACCGACGGCGCGGGCAGCTGCCGCGCGTATCTGGGGGTGCGGATGCTCAAAGCCGCCCCCCACAAGCCAAAGGAGGAATGACCACATGGCAAAACCGATCGTGGCCATCGTGGGCCGCCCCAACGTGGGCAAGTCCACCATCTTCAATAAACTTACCGGTCAGCGCATCGCCATCGTGGAAGATACTCCCGGCGTTACCCGGGACCGCATCTTCTGCGACTGCGAATGGAACGGCCACAAGTTCCTGCTGGTGGATACCGGCGGTATCGAACCAAGCATTGACGACGGCATTCTGGCCCATATGCGTCAGCAGGCGCAGATGGCCATTGATTCCGCCGACTGTATCGTGATGGTCACCGACCTGCGGGCCGGTGTGACCCCCCAGGACCACGAAGTGGCTTCCATGCTCATGCGCAGCGGCAAGCCGGTGGTGCTGGCCGTGAACAAATGCGATAAGATCGGCGAACCGCCCATGGAGCTGTATGATTTTTATGCCCTGGGTCTGGGGGAACTGGTGCCTGTTTCCGGCGTGCACGGTCACGGCACCGGCGACCTGCTGGACGCCGTCTGTTCTCATCTGAACTTCTCTGAGGAAGAGCAGGAGGATGAGGACCGGATTCCGGTGGCGGTCATCGGCCGCCCCAATGTGGGCAAGTCCAGCCTCATTAACCACATTCTGGGCGAGGACCGCCTGATCGTGGCCAACGAAGCCGGTACCACCCGGGATGCCATTGACACCGAGGTGGAAAACCAGTACGGCAAGTTCATCTTCACCGATACCGCCGGCCTGCGCAAAAAGGGTAAGGTGGAAAGCGGCGTAGAGCGTTTCAGCGTGCTGCGCAGCCTGGCCGCGGTGGAACGCAGCCGCGTCTGCGTCATCATGATCGATGCCACTGTGGGCTTTACCGAGCAGGATTCCAAGGTGGCCGGGTATGCCCATGAACAGGGCAAGGCCTGCATCATTGCGGTGAACAAATGGGATGCGGTGGAAAAAGACACCTACACCATGGACCGCATGCGCAAAGAGCTGGAAGAATCCTTCAGCTTCATGTCCTATGCGCCCATCATCTTCATCAGCGCCAAGACCGGCCAGCGCATCGACAAGCTGTTTGAGACCATCCACTATGTGGATGTGCAGAACGGCACACGCATTCCCACCGGTGCTCTCAATGAAATGCTGGCCCGGGCCACGGCGCGGGTGCAGCCGCCTTCAGACAAGGGCAAGCGCCTGAAGATCTTCTATATTACCCAGAGTTCCACCCGCCCGCCGACATTCGTCTGCTTTGTCAACCAGCGGGCCCTGTTCCACTTCTCGTATCAGCGGTATATCGAAAACCAGATCCGTGAAAACTTCGGCCTGACCGGGACGCCGGTGCGCATGCTTGTGCGCGAACACGGCGACGGATCGGCCCGATGAATCGAAAGGGGAAGGAATCATGACGCTTCATCTTATCGCAGCTGTTGTGCTGGTGATTTTGGAAGGTTACCTGCTCGGCAGCATCGTGTTCGGTATCCTGATCTCGAACCTGCTTTGCCGTGACGATGTGCGGACCCACGGCAGCGGCAGCGCCGGAATGACCAACATGCTGCGAACTTACGGAAAACTGCCCGGTGCAGCCACTGCCATTGGTGATGTGGCCAAGGGCGCCGCGGCGGTACTCATCGGCAAATGGCTGTTTGCCGCCCTGGTGCCTGAATTTGACCCTGCCTGCGGGGCTTATCTGGCCGCTGTCTTTGCCTGTATCGGCCATATGAAACCGGTGTGGTTCGGTTTCAAGGGCGGCAAGGGCGTGCTGGTCTGCGGTGGTGCCATTCTGGCCCTGCAGCCGGTGGTGTTTTTGATGCTGGTGGTCATTTTCCTCATCGAATTTGCCATCACCCGCATCGTTTCCCTGGGCAGCATCATCATTGCGGCGGTGTACCCGATTCTGACGCTCTGCTTCTGGGCGTGGCACGGTGCGGATGTGCCCACCCTGGTGTTCATCGGCGTCTGCAGCGTGATCATGGCTGCTATGGTCATCTACATGCACCGCTCCAATATCCAGCGCCTGCGCAACGGCACTGAATATCGCTTCGGACAGAAAAAGAAAGAATCCGACGGAAAATAATGGGCGCAAGGCCGTATTGCGGCGACCGGAAGCCCACCCGCTGATACACGAAACAAACGGAAAAGCCCCGGACTGTCATGGACAGCCCGGGGCTTTTTGTCGGTTTATGGCAGCATCACAGCCGGACCATATCCGGGGTGATGTCAGCCAGGGTCTTGGCACCGCACATGGCCATGGTATCGGCCAGCTCGGCGGCCAGCTGGTCCACATAGGCTTTCACGCCGTCGGCTCCGGCACCGTACACGGCGGTGACGAAGGGACGGGCAATCAGTACGGCATTGGCACCCAGTGCCAGGGCGCGAAACACATCCAGACCGGTACGGATGCCGCCGTCCACCAGGATCAGCGCCCGGCCGTTCACGGCCTTGACGATCTCCGGCAGGACTTCGGCGGTGGCAGGCGTTCCGTCCAGCACGCGGCCGCCGTGGTTGGAAACCACGATACCGGCGGCTCCGGCCTGTACAGCCTTCTCTGCACCCTTGGCGGTCATGATGCCTTTGACAATGAAGGGGACACCGGCATCCCGAATGATTTCCCGCAGCTGTTCCACCGTCTTGCCACCGGCGGGCGGGTCCAGATTCTTCAGGAAGGGCAGGCCTGCCGCATCAATGTCCATGGCAACCGCAAAGGCGCCGGACTGGCGGACCATATCCATCTTCTTGGCCACGGTGGCGGAATCCCAGGGCTTGACGGTGGGAATACCGAACCCGTTGCTCTGCCCAATGGCGCGGCAAGCCGCTTCCATCACGGCAGGGTTGGTGCCGTCGCCGGTAAAGGCCAGAATCCCGGCATCGCGGCAGGCTGGTACCAGGATGTCGTTGTAAGCCATGTCATCGTATTTGTTGCCGTAGTGCAGCTGAACCGCCCCCACAGGACCGGCAAATACCGGAACCTTGAAGGTATGCCCCAGCATGGTGCAGCTGGTGTCCGGCGTGCCGGGCTCACACAGCGTATCCATGTTTACACGGACAGCCTGCCAGGCCGCATAGTTGCGGATGGCGCAGTCACCCACGCCTTTGGCACCTGGCCCGGGCATGGTCCCGCGGCAGGCCCGGCCGTCACAGACGGGGCAGGCCTTGCACAGGCCCATCTGACCCCGTGCCTGTTCTGCAATATCCTGATATGTCATTGCCAAACATCTCCCTTTCAGGTATGGTTTTCACCTGTTTTTATACTACCCCTTTTCCCGGGCAAACGCAAGCACCGCGCACACTTTCCTTTTTCCGGCAAGTGTGCTATTCTAAAAGACAAGCGCAAACGCCCCATGAAAGGAGAAACCTGATTCATGAAATTTTCTGAAATGACCTATCAGCGCCCGGATCTGGACGCTGTTCTCACTGGCTGCAAGGGCCTGGCTGCTCGCCTGGCCGCGGCCGAAAGCGGGGAAGAGCTGATTCATCTCTACCGGGAGGAAAATGATTTCCTGGCCCATTACCGTACCGCCCAGATTCTGGCCAATATCCACTATACCCTGGATACCCGGGACAAGATCTGGGCGGCGGAACAGGATTGGTTTGACGCCAACGGACCGGCTGTGGCCAATGCCGAGACCGATATTGCCCGGGCTATTCTGTCCAACCCCCACGCGCAGGCTCTGGAAAAGGCCTTCGGCTCTACCGTGCTGCCTACCCTGAAAAACCGGGTGCTGTCCATGGATGAGCGGATCATCAACCTGCAGAAGGAAGAAAATGCCCTGACCAGCGCTTATCAGCGCCTGTACGGCGGTGCCCTGGTGGAACTGGACGGCAAGCAGCTGACCATTCCCCAGCTGACGCCTTACAAGCAGAGCCTGGACCCCACCATGCGCCGGGCTGCTTATGAAGCGGAGGCTTCCTACTTTGACGCCCACCGTGCCGAGTTCGATGACCTGTATGACCGCCTGGTGAAAAACCGCACCGAGCAGGCTCACATCCTGGGATACAAGGATTACAGCGAACTGAGCTACATCCGCATGAACCGCATCGGTTACGGCCAGAAAGAGGTCGCGGCCTTCCGCAAGGAAGTGGAAGAGCAGGTGGTGCCGCTGCTGCGCCGCATGCTGGATCTGCGCGCCAAGCGTACCGGTATCGAGCATCCCATGTTCTGGGATTCCGGCGTCTGCTTTGCGGACGGCAACCCGGCACCGCATGGCACATATGAGGAGCTGATGGCCGGTGCCCGCAAGATGTATCATGAGCTGAGCCCCGTCACCGGTGAGTTCATCGACTTCATGCAGGACAACGAGATGTTCGATGTCATGAGCCGTCCCGGCAAGATGACCGGCGGCTATGAGGAAATCATCCCCGACTATAAGGCTCCCTTCATCTTTGCCAACTGGAACGGGACTTCCGGCGACGTGGATGTGCTGACCCACGAGGCTGGCCACGCGCTGGAATCTTACCTGGCCGCCCGCACCGACATTCCCCAGGAACTGCAGTGCCCCGGCATGGAAAGCGCCGAGATCCACTCCATGTCCATGGAATTCCTCACCGCGCCCTGGCATAACCTGTTCTTCGGCCCTGATACCGACAAGTATGAGCTGTATCACGCCGAGGACAGCTTCGTGTTCCTGCCCTATGGCTGCATGGTGGATGAGTTCCAGCACATTGTCTACCAGAACCCGGACCTGACCCCGGAACAGCGCAATGCCGAATGGCTCAAACTGGAGCACAAGTATCGTCCCTGGAACGAGTTCGGTGACCTGCCGTTCTATGGCCGCGGTGCCGGCTGGCAGCGTCAGCTGCACATCTATGAGTGCCCGTTCTATTACATCGACTACTGCCTGGCCACCGTCATTGCGCTGCAGTTCTTCATTGCAGCCCTGCATGACCACGAGGATGCCTGGCAGCGCTACTTGAAGCTGACCCGCTTGGCCGGGACCGCCTCCTATGCGGAACTGGCCCAGGCCGCAGGCATGAAGGTACCGTTCACCCCCGGCAGCCTGACTGATCTGGCCCGGGAAGTGGAATCCTGGATCGAACAGCACCAGCTGTAACACGCAATAAAAAAACGCCCTCCACCGCAAGGTGAAGGACGTTTTTTTATTGGCTCAAACGTTTCTTGGCTTTGTACAGTTCCCGGTCAGCTGCTTCAATCAGGTCCGGGATGGTGTTCATATCATCGCTGTACGCTGCGTATCCGATGCACAGGGAAACGTGGAACGGCTCACCGCTTACGGAGTTTTCTTCAGCCAGCGTCTGGATGATGTTTTCCCGCAGCTGGATAATCTCCAGGTCACTGTCAGCCTCTCCTGCCACGATGAACTCATCGCCACCGTACCGCGCGATCAGGAAGCGGGGCGGCACCGCTTTTTTCAGGGCGGTCGCAATCTGCACCAGCGCGCGGTCCCCGGCGGTGTGCCCGTAGGTATCGTTGATGGTCTTGAAGCGGTTGGCGTCCATCATCAGCAGATACAAGGTCTTGTCGTGGTTCTTGATGCGGTCCGAAAGATACAGGATCAACTGGGTTCGGTTGTTCAGACCAGTCAGGGGGTCGCGGGAAATCAGCCGTGCCTGCCGGTTCTGATACAGCAAAATGATGGAGAGCGTGATACCCACGCACAGCATAGGGGCATCTCCGCCCAAAAACAGCTGCAAAACGGAGAAAATCAGCGGAAAAACCACAAAGGATGCCAGCATGCGGTATTGGGAACGCTGTGCATAATACCGGCGCTGGGTGGATTTGAAAAAGGCTTCCAAGGCAGGCCAGGCTATGTACAAGTAGGAAACCAGCACCTGAAACCAGTGCATTGGGCCGCGCTGATAGCCGTCCGGACCGATGTGGAAGACCAGCCCTGCAAGAGTGACGAGCTGCAGCAGAATGGCAGGGGAGAGGGAGAGCCAGAACCACCTTCGTTTTTTCAGCCAGGGAGATTCCAGGCAGGTCTCGGCGTACAGCATCCAGAATACCGATGTCATGTTGAGAGCCAGAAAATACAACTGATTAACGGCCCAGCTGAACGGTTCCGGGGCTCCCGAAGCGTGCAGAAATCCCCATAACAAGTCAAAGCCGAAATTGAATAAAGCACAAATCATCAGCCCGGTGAACAGCCGGACACGCGGGGACTGGTCAATATCCCGCACCAGCTGTATCACTTCCAGGACAACGATCAGAATACAGATCAGATTGATCTCGACATACAGAATATGATCCATGCCGCACCTCCTCTGTGTTGAAGATGAATCATTCTGTGCTGACGAATTGAATTCAGTATACCATACCAATATAGGAATTGCCATACGCAATATCGGATTTCTGTTATGGTGGGACAATAACGGGTCTGCAAAGAAAAAACAGGAAAAACAGGCTTGACATAAAAACTGGAATGTGATATAGTATCAGCAAGTTAGAAATAGCTAACTTATGGGGCCGCAAAACCGGATTTGACGGAAAAAGCGGTTGTTTTTTTTCAATAAAGGTTAGTTTTAACTAACAAATGAGCCGATACGGGAGGACCCTGCCATGCGCAGAGATTTTGGAATTGCATTTATCACCCAGTGCGCACCGGTGATGGCCGGTTTGAAAGCGGCTAACCTGTTCCGTTGGGTCGAACCTGACAAGCATACCATGGAAGCGGCAATTGCTTCCTGGCAGGTACAGCTCCATCCCCGGGGCTTGCAGATTGAAGTGCTCAAAGCCTGCCCGCACACGTCTGCGTTTCTCATTTATGTCTACCGGGCAAACCGCCTGCGGGACATTCTGCGCAGCCCGGCGGTGCAGACGTATCTGGAACAGACCGGCTACCCGCAGGGAACATTGAGGAAGCAGCTGGATCATCTTTCCCGGCGCCTGTGTACCGAGGCAGAATTTCCCCATGAAATCGGAATCTTCCTCGGCTATCCGCTGGAGGATGTGGTGGGATTTGTGGAACACAAAGGCCAAAACTACACCTGCAAAGGCTATTGGAAGGCGTACGGAGACCCGGACGCTGCCCGGGCCCGATTTGCCAGCTACCGTAAATGTACCGACGTGTACCTGCGCTGTTACCGCAGCGGCTTCACACCGGCCCGCCTCACCGTGGCTGCGTGAGCTATACTTCGATTTTCTTCCTGCCTGAAAAAGACGGCACACAGCCATCTGCCGTTCTTTGACAAAGGCATTCCGAATCAGCAAAACCGGCGCCCGTGGACTCTCCGTGCGGGCGCCGGTTTTGTTTGTTTTTTTAAAAAACTTACTCTTCAGGAAAATGCTTCCGGGCATATTCGGCCAGACGGTCGAAGGTCTCGGGGCTCAGGTCGTGCTCGATCTTGCAGGCGTCCTCCTCCGCCACCTTGGGGTCCACCCCCAG
>DXNX01000074.1 GCA_019413245.1 Oscillospiraceae bacterium | reverse complement strand
GGCGTAGTCCAGGGTCTTTTCGCTGACGGGCAGCACCTTGACCTGGACAGGAGCCAGCCAGGTGGGGAACTTGCCGGCGTAATGCTCGGTCAGAATGCCGATGAAGCGCTCGATGGAACCGAAGCAGACGCGGTGGATCATGATCGGGCGTTCCTTCTCGCCGGCCTCGTTGACGTACTCCAGATGGAAGTTCAGCGGCATCTGGAAGTCCAGCTGGATGGTGCCGCACTGCCAGGTACGTCCCAGGCTGTCTTCCAGGTGGAAGTCGATCTTCGGGCCGTAGAAGGCGCCGTCGCCTTCGTTGACGATGTAGGGCATGTTCAGCTTTTCCAGGGCGTTCTTCAGGCCGTTGGTAGCGTCCTCCCAGTCCTCATCGGAACCCATGGAGTCCTCAGGACGGGTGCTCAGTTCCACAAAGTACTTGAAGCCGAACTTGTCGTACACCGAGTTGATCAGATGGACCACGTTGGCGATCTCGTCGGAGATCTGGTCGCGGCGCATGAAGATGTGGGCATCGTCCTGGGTGAAGCAGCGCACGCGGAACAGGCCGTGCAGGGCGCCGCGCAGCTCGTGGCGGTGCACCAGACCCAGTTCGCCCACGCGCAGGGGCAGTTCACGGTAGCTGTGGGGCTGGCTGCGGTAGACCAGAACGCCGCCCGGGCAGTTCATGGGCTTGATGCAGTAGTCTTCGCCGTCGATGACGGTGGAGTACATGTTGTCTTTGTAGTGATCCCAGTGGCCGCTGGTCTCCCACAGGTGGCGGTTCATGATCATGGGGGTGGAAACTTCCACATAGCCCGCCTTGCGGTGGATCTCACGCCAGTAGTCGATCAGGGTGTTCTTCAGCACCATGCCGTTGGGCAGGAAGAAGGGGAAGCCGGGGCCTTCGTCGCAGAACATGAACAGGTTCATTTCCTTGCCGATCTTGCGGTGGTCGCGGCGGGCGGCCTCCTCCAGCAGCTTCAGGTGGGCATCCAGCTCTTCCTGGTTGTGGAAGGCAATGCCGTTGATGCGGGTCAGCATCTTGTTGTTCTTGTCGCCGCGCCAGTACGCGCCGGACTGCTGGGTGATCTTGAAGGCTTTCAGGGCCTTGGTGTAGGTCAGGTGAGGACCGACGCACATGTCGATGTATTCGCCCTGCTGATAGAAGCTGATGGTGGCATCTTCAGGCAGATCGCCGATGTGTTCCACCTTGTACTTTTCGCCGCGCTCCTGCATGAGCTTGACGGCCTCTTCCCGGGGCAGAGTGAAGGCCTTGATCGGCAGGTTCTCCTTGCAGATCTTCTTCATCTCTTTTTCGATCTTTTCCAGGTCTTCATCGGTGAGCTTGGTGTCGCCCAGGTCCACGTCATAATAGAAGCCGTTGTCGGTGGCGGGGCCGAAGGCAAAATCGGCTTCCGGCCACAGGCGCTTGATGGCCTGCGCCATGATGTGGGCGGCGGTGTGACGGATGACGTGCAGTTCTTCTTCCTGCGGGCATTCCTTGACGGTGCCGTCATTGTAGATGACTTTCATACTTGCAACCTCCCTAGTTGCGGCGGCCCACGGCCGCCAAAACGAAATAAAAAAACGCTCCACCCCATTCAAACACGGGGTGAAGCGGTCAATGCTCCACGGTTCCACCCGAATTGCAGGCAAGCGCCTGCCTCTCGTATCAGCTGTAACGGGCTGACCCGGCGGGGGTTCGCCCCCGCGCTCTGCGGTGGTAAGAAAAGCGCCGTTCGCCAAGCCGCTTGCAGCACGCCGTTTGCACGGCGGCGGCTCTCTCTGAAAACGCCGGTCAGCCTTTCCGTTTGTCCGCATCATCGCATTCATCAGGATGAAGTTACCGCTATTGTAGCGCGGCGGTTTTCAAAAGTCAAGCCTTACACAGGGCTTTATGATTCCGTAACAATTTCTTGACAACCGTTTCAAATGAATATAAACTATAATCAGTATACAACGGTGTATGCAGTTAGACCGCGCGATTCGGGCGGCACAGCATCGCCGAAGGGCCGCCGTCGCGGCGGGCACTGTATTTTATTTGGTATGGCATGCACGCAGGTTTGCATTGAAATAAACATGCTTTCGTTGCTTTTTATAGAGCTTGTCTCAGGGAATCACTGTCCCTGCCGCCTGGCGGCAGGTATGTTTCGGCGTACCCTTTGACGGCATCTGAACAGACAACAGCATCGAATAAAAGTAAGGCCCCGCTTCCGGCTGCGACCCTCAGGTTTACACGCATTTTTCTGAATAAATTTGAGGAGTTGAAACGAATGCCCACCATCATTACGGTGCTGGTGGTCGTTGTCATCGCCGCCGTGTGCGGGGTCGCCGGTTTTTATATCGGCATGACCTACCGCAAGCGCACCGCAGAGGCCAAACTGGGCTCAGCGGAAGAAGAGGCCAAGCGCATTGTCAACGACGCCATCAAGGCTGCCGAGCAGAAACGGAAAGAAACCATCATCGAGGCCAAGGACGAAGCCTTCAAGCTGAAGAGCGAAGCGGACAAGGAGATCAAGGACCGCCGTGCCGAAGTCAGCCGCCAGGAACGCCGCATGGACCAGAAGGAAGAAGCCCTGGACAAGCGCACTGCCGCTGTGGAACGCAAGGAAGAAGACCTGAAAAAGCGTTCCGAGCTGGTGGAAGCCCGCCTGGATGAACTGGAACAGCTCAAGCTGCGCCAGACCGAAAAGCTGGAAACCATCGCCGCCATGACCCAGGAAGATGCCCGGGCCGTCCTGCTCAAGCAGATCGACGATGAACTCACCCACGAAAAGGCCATGCGTGTTGCCGCCTTCCAGGCCAACATGAAGGACGAATGCGACAATCTGGCCCGGGATATGATCGGCCAGGCCATCGCCCGTTGTGCCGCCGATGCCACCAGCGAAGCCACCGTTTCGGTGGTGCCGCTGCCCAGCGATGAGATGAAGGGCCGCATCATCGGCCGTGAAGGCCGCAATATCCGTGCGCTGGAGACCGCCACCGGCTGCGACCTCATCATCGACGATACCCCCGAAGCCATCACCCTGTCCAGCTTTGATCAGACCCGCCGCGAGATCGCCCGTCTGGCTCTGGAGCGCCTGATCGCTGACGGACGTATCCATCCCGCCCGCATCGAGGAAACCGTGGACAAGTGCCGCCGTGAACTGGAACTGCAGATGAAGCGGGAAGGCGAGAAGGCCGTCATGGATCTGGGCATCCACAGCCTGCATCCCGACCTGGTCAAGCTCATCGGCCGCCTGAAATACCGCACCAGCTACGGCCAGAATGTGCTCAGCCACAGCCTGGAAGTGGCTTGGCTGGCCGGCCTGATGGCAGGCGAACTGGGCCTGAACGTTCAGCAGGCCCGCCGTGCCGGTCTGCTGCATGACATCGGCAAGGCTCTGGACCACGAGATCGAAGGCAGCCATGTCCAGATCGGCGTGGACATCTGCAAGAAGTACCGCGAAAATCCCGCTGTCATCCATGCCATCGAGGCGCACCACGGCGACGTGGAGCCCAAGACGCCGCTGGCCTTCGTCATCATGGCGGCCGACGCCATCAGCGCGGCCCGTCCCGGCGCCCGGCGTGAGAACATGGAAAGCTATATCAAGCGTCTGGAAACCCTGGAAAACCTGTGCAACAGCTTTGAAGGCGTGGAAAGCTCCTACGCTGTCCAGGCCGGCCGCGAGGTCCGCATCCTGGTCCAGCCCGACAAGATCAGCGACGATCAGGTCATCCTGCTGGCCCGCAGCATTGCCAAGAAGATCGAGGACGAACTGGATTATCCCGGCCAGATCAAGGTCAGCGTGATCCGCGAAAGCCGTGCCACCGAGTACGCCAAGTAAATCCTGCCTTACCAAGCACAAGCCCCTCCGACCGAAACGGCCGGAGGGGCTTTTTGCATGCACATACATAAAAACGGGGAAGGAGACTGCGCCCTTGCGGGAGCTTTGGAAAGCAGGACGCGCCCGGTACAGAAAAGACATATAACAAAAGCCGGGATACCCCGCCATGGGGAATCCCGGCATAAAGACAAAAAACAGCGGTAAAGCAGGTTTACTGGTTGTCGGCACCGTCATTTTCCAGCTGCGAATCGCGCATCTGCTTGATGGTAGCTTCCAGATTGAAGTTCTTTTCCATGGGAGCGTACACGATCAGCAGGCTGGGCACCATGGGCAGCCACAGGTTGGTAAAAGGCAGAATGTACATGGAAAGCGGGAAGAACAGCAGGAACAGACCCCAGTAGACGGCCTGTACCGCAATGGCGCCCACACTGCGGGGCAGATACCCCAGGAACAGCAAAACAGAGTTTTTCAGGATACCGGAAAGCGGCATATCCAGCAGGGCCAGCTGCGGGATGATGTAGGTGACCAGGCCGAGCACCAGCACCAGACCGGCAATCAGGATGGCCCAGCTGACCACCGAAGACCCCAGCATGTTCATGTGGAACAGGGTAAAAATCTGCATGCCCAGAATCAGGCCGAACACAGCGCCGGGCACCAGGCAGGACCGGGCGTTGCGCTTCCAGGCGCGGCGGTAGGTGACCCACCAGTAGCCGGGTTCGTCCCGCAGGCTGCGCAGGATAGTATCGGCCAGGCCGCACAGCTGCGGGGCGGCGATCATACCGCCGATCAGCCCGCCCGCCAATACAAAGATCAGGGCGTGGGTCTCAATGGCCAGGATCATGCAAACCAGGAACGGCAGCATGCTGACATAGGCCAGAAAACCGGCTTTGAAAAAGGACCAGAAATCCCGGCCCAGAATTTCCAGCAGACGCATGAATCCCTTCTTGCGCGGCTCGTCTGGGCGGACGCCGGGCCCCGGACGATTGTAGGAACCGAAAAACGAAGAAAAAATGGACATACTGTATTTGTCTCCTTTACGGATGAATCTTGCTCTATTGTAACAGAATCCGCAGTTTTGTACAACCATTTCTTGTCATGATGCATTGCGGGGTTGTAAAATTCCCCCGGGCGCCTTTACAAACCGGGCAAAAAAAAGTACAATAAGAACTATGACATTCCGGTTACAAATTAACCGGGACGCGGGCGTACCGAAATCCCGCGGAAAGAAATCAGGAAAAGAGGATCAAGCCTATGAAACGAACCCTCCTTTGCGTGCTGGCCATTCTGGCAGCTTGTACCATGCTGGTGGCCTGCAAAAAGTCGGGGAACGATGCGGCCACTGCGGAGACTCCCTCCTCCACGCAGGAGACTGAGGCCACTCCGGAGCCGACCCTGCCTCCGTACAAAGCCAACGTCCTGACCGGTGAAGCCCAGGATGAAAACTATCCTGCCGGACAGCGCATGACCGGCATCATGATCAACAACATCACGGTGGCCCGTCCCCAGCGCGGCCTTTCCCGTGCCCAGATGCTGTTTGAGATCAAGGTGGAAGGCGGCATCACCCGCTTTATGGCCCTGTTCAATGACTACAATGATATTGAAGAGATCGGACCTGTCCGTTCCGGCCGTGACCAGTTCTTCCAGCTGATCCTGCCCTGGCAGGCCCTGTATATCCACGAAGGCGAGAGCGTTTTCATGCGCCAGTACGCCAAGGAATATGAGTACGGCAACCTGAACAACTGCGACGGTGCCAACGGCTACCGCGATTATAACCGTGTGAACTGGCAGGGCCTGAGCTACGGCAACGGTCTGGCTCTGGAACACACCATGTACACCAGCGGTGAAAATATCAAGAAATACATCGAAGACAACGATGTGGATATGAACCGCGATTACAACTCCACCTTCTTCAACTTCGTGGACTACCGCACCAACGAAGTGCGCGACCTGTCCAACAGCTTGGACAGCGCGTACAGCGACAAGTACGGCCCGGTGGTGCAGGACGGCGAGTATGTGGCCATCACCCATTCCCAGAGCTACAAGACCCGCTTCCTGTATGATGCTGCTTCCACCACCTACAAGATGCAGCAGTATTATTCCACCGACGGTTCTTGGCGTGATACCATCGATGAAGAGTATGACCAGCAGCTGAACTTCACCAACCTGGTCATCCTGTACACCGATATGGCCGCCTATCCCGGCGACAGCCACGATATCCAGAACGTGGACTACGGCAACGGCGGTATCGGCTACTACTGCTACGGCGGCAAGATCGAGAAGATCTACTGGCAGAAGGGTACCCCGCTGGAGGCGCTGCGCCTGTACTACCTGACGCCGGACGGCCAGTGCAGTGACCAGCAGCTGGACGTGAACATCGGCAAGAGCTATGTCACCGTGGTGGACATTGAAGAAGCTGCCAACCTGGAGACCGGTACCCTGGCGCAGTTTGACCTGGCTGCCAGTGATGAGGCCACCAGCGAGGCCGTTGTGAATGAAGAGGATGTCGAGGCAGGCGAAGGCGAAGAGCTGGGCCAGACTCTCGATGAGATCAACGGCTGATTCTGACACAAAACAACACCGAAAAGGCGCACAGCCTCTGTCCGGCTTTCCTGGACAGGCCGTGCGCCTTTGCGGCTGTCATCCGGGGTGTGTGCCCCGTTTTGTATAGAGGGAAAACCTATGAAAAAATCCATCCGTCTGGCGGCGGCCGCGCTGTCTGTTATGATGCTGGCTGCCTGTTCGGCACCGGGTTCTTCCGAATCCGTGCAGGCGACTGCAGAACCGACGGCGGAACCCACTGCCACTCCGGTGGCACCGGTCAACAACACCAACCCGCTGACCGGGCAGACCACCGAGACCGACTATAACAATCAGCGTCCGGTGGCTGTGACCCTGCGCACCGGCGACGGTTCCACCCCCCAGTGGGGCATCGGAAAGGCCGACCTGCTGGTGGAAGGCGTCAGTGAGGGGTATGACACCAGCCTGACCGCCGTGTTTGCCACCCGGGGCGACATCAGCAAGGCAGGCCCGGTGGGAAAAGCCACCGACCTGGGACTGCAGTTTGTGCTGCCTCTCAATGCGGTGCCGGTCCACATCGGCAAGACCATCTATGCCTCCAACCTGCTCAATGTGCTGACCTACCAGGATATGGACGGTCTGAACGTGGGCACCTCCGGTTTCACCTTTGATACGGACCGCTACACCAGCGGCTATCGGGAAGAAAACTGTTGGTACACCACCGCCGACCAGGTCACTTCGGGGCTGGCCAATTACAGCATGGATACCACCGGCGCCAACATGCCTCTGTTCCATTTTGAGGAACGCACTGCACCGGAAACCCAGAACGGTGCCAATCTGTATATCACTTTCTCCGATACGGCGGGCGCCGAACTGAAGTATGACGCCGCCAACGGGGTGTATCTGCGCCACAATATGGACGGGACCCCCACCATGGATGCCGATACCGGGGCGCAGGCTTCCTTTAAAAATGTGCTGGTCCTGTACGCTTCCAGCGGCATCAAGGATGATGGCTACACCCGCCAGTATGACCTGTCCGGCGGTACCGGCCTGTACCTGACCGACGGCGCCTGGGAGCAGATCAGCTGGACCAAGGGCGACGCTGCGGCGCCGCTGTCCCTGACCGATGCCTCCGGTGCCACGCTGTCCGTCAACCCGGGCAAGACCTATCTGGCTGTCTGGGGCGGTTACTATGGCCAGAACCTGCAGTTGTTTGCCGCCGACGGGACCGAACAGACCCTGCCGGAAAAACCGGCGCTGCTGGAAAGCGGCGTTTCGGATGAAGCGGCGGAAGCGGCCAAGCAGAACCAGGATATCCAGAACAATCTGCTGGCAGCCCAGTCCGAGCTGGCCGCCGCCCAGCAGGCAGTGACCGATGCGGCCGCCACCGAGGACCCCGCCGACGATGAGGCCGCCGCCCAGCGCCTGACCGCGGCCAACGACGCCCTGGCCACGGCCCAGGCCGCTTATGATGCGGTTTTCGGCACGCCGACCCCGGCGCCGGAAACGGATGCCGCCCCGGAAGGGGAGGCGGCTTCCAGCGAACCCGCGGCAGAATAATCTCCGTATCCAATAAAAAAGCCCCGGCAGCATGCACACTGCCGGGGAATTTTATGCCTTTATAAAAAGGTGGTACATCAATCCAGATACCCGCGGGGCACCACATCGTAGGCTTCGGCCAGATGGTCCCGCATCCACATGGCGGTGTCCAGACGCAGGCTATACCCGCAGCCCGGGTCGGTCATCCACTCTTCGGGATGGCGCTGGGGCAGGGCATGGCGGGCCAGCATGTTCAGGATCACCCCGCCGTGGGTCACGCAGGCGGCTTCCTCGGTGTGGGTCTTGATCATGAACTCAAACAGCTTCATGAGCATGCTGCCCGACCGGTCGGCAAAGGCCTGCCGGCTTTCGGCCCCTTCGGGGACTTTCTCGCTGGTGGGGTCCATCCAGGCGGCAAAATCCGGGTCCTTGGCCAGGTCGGTGAGCAGGCGGTTCTCAAACACGCCGAAGCCCATCTCCCGCAGGTCCTGCAGCGCGATGGTGCGCACCCCCGGATACAGGATCTCGGCGGTTTCCTTGGCGCGCAGCAGGGGAGAGGTGAACACCAGCCCCACCTGGGGATATTCAAACTGCTGCTTCAGCTCCAGCAGCCCGGCGCGGCCCTCCTCACACAGGGGCAGGTCGGTGCCGCTGCCGATGTAACGGCCTTCCAGATTGGCGGAAGTCAGGCCGTGGCGGATCAGGTGCAATTTAAAGTATTTCAAAATACGTCCCTCCTGTGGGAAAAATAGCGCTGCAAAACGCAAAATAAAAGATTACAAAATTATTACAATTTGCAAAATATACCGTCCTTACCAGAATTTGGGGACACAATATTTGTACCCTGAACTTGTACACAGGTCCAATATCTAGTTGGGACGGCACTCTTTTGCACAAACTGCCGAAAAAAATGCAAAAAACTTGGCGAATTTGGTCTTTACAAAGCGTTTTTTCGCAGATATAATCAACACTATGTAAAGAGTGTGAAGGACGGCAACGACATGGCAATGGAATTCAACCGAATCATTACCCTGCTGCGGAAAGAGCGTGGCATCACCCAGAAACAGGCGGCCAGCGACCTGGGCATCAGCCAGGCGCAGTTATCCCATTACGAAAAAGGCATCCGGGAATGCGGCCTGGAATTCGTGGTGCAGGTGGCCGATTATTACGGTGTTTCGTGTGATTATCTGCTGGGCCGCAGTGCGGAGCGCAGCGGTCAGACCATCAAGGTGGAGGACCTGCCCGAAGGCAGTGCCACCTCCGGCAGCGTCTACCACGGCAGCGTGCTGCCCACCATGTATAAAAAACTCATCGAAAATTCGTTGGACATCCTGTTCGACAAGCTGGACCAGTGCCGCGATAAGCGGGTGGTCACGGCGGTCAGCAACTATCTGATGCTGGCAGTCTACGGGATGTTCCGCCAGCTGTATCAGTCTGCCCCCAAGAACGTGGCCAGCCTGTTCCGGGTCAGCCCGGCCCGCTGGCAGCACGCCACCGAAGCCGCTATGGCCACCCAGAAAGGGGAACTGGCCGCGGTGCTGGCCGGGGAGGATGAGGGCGGTCCCGCACCCAACCCGGCGGTGTTCAACATGACCACCGAGAGTCTGGCCCGGGAATACCCCCGCCATGCCACCAGCCTGATGAATCTGGTCAAGAACAGCGAGGAAGTTGTGCGCGGCAAGCAGCACTGATTCCTTTTACATCGAGGCCAGCGCCCGGCGGCAGGCCCCGCAGACGGGCTTTCCGTGGAACACCACCACGTCGTCGGACACATCGCCGCAGAATTCGCAGCAGCCTGCGGGGCGATACTTGCGCAGGATGATGCAGTCCGAATCGGTCATGATCTCCAAAGGGGTATCCGGCGTGATGCCGTATTGTTTGCGCAGGTCTTTGGGCAGCACGATGCGCCCCAGACCGTCCACATTGCGGATGATGCCTGTCGATTTCATGTTGGGTTCCCTCCCGCTCCATGCCCGCCGCGCCAGAAGGCGGGCCGGGCTTTTTTATTGGGCCGAAAAACTATATTTGCTGTCGTATTCTGACATCGGCCGCAACTTCTTGTGGATAGTATACGATATTTTGGAAGATTTGTCAATATTTGGAAATAAAACCAGACTGTTGGTTTTTTATGCAAAAAGCCGCCGTCCCGCGCAGTGCGGGGCGGCGGCTTTTCCTATGCGCAGAATCCCGAAAAGAAAGATTTGTTGTCAGTTTTCGGCGGTCAGGGGCAGGGTCAGGCTGTGGGCGGTGTCCGCCTCGTAGCCGGGCTCAAAGTAATAGCGCCAGGTGGGAATGGATTCCAGCTCCTCGTCGGTGGCGGCGTAGTAGTCCAGGCGGCAGCTCCATACGCCGGTCTTGGGGTCTACGGTGGCGCTGGACAAGGCACTGTGGCCGTTGAGCATGGTGATCAGGTCATCATCGTCGGGGATGATTTCGGTGGCTTGGGACAAACCGTAGGGCACCAGTTCATAGGTGATGGAGCCGTTTTCCACCTTGTAGTTGCGCACGGTGAAGCCGCTTACATCGGTGGTGGCCACGGTCACGCCCTGTTTCATCTCCTCGGTGGTCAGGGTGCGTTCCTGGGGATCATATTCTCCTTTGTGCACCACCGGGGTCAGGGTCAGTTCGGTGGCGCCGTCTGCGGGAGAGGTGATGTCATAGACGGCGGGCTGGCTGCCGCTGTAAGAACCTCTGCCGTAGATGGCATACAGCTCCTTGCCAGTATTGTCGGTCATCAGCATGAGTTCGGGGCTGAATCCCCAGGTGGAGCCGGTCAGAGTGTTGTCCGGCTGAGTCTGGAGCGGGTCATCCCCGAAGTCCACCACCATCACGCCGCCCACCGGGCCGAAAGCCAGGCGCTGCAGGCGCAGGGGAGCATCCACGACCACCTTGCCATCCAGGTCTGCGGTGTAGGTCTGCCCTATATCGTAGATGCCGGGCTGGGCGCTCAGGCTCTGGGCCCGCACCTGGGCGGCATCCAGGGTGAAGGTGAAGGACCAGCTGCCGTCCACATTAAAAGCACCGTAGCATTCGTCCAGATTCACGGTCAGGGTGTCGCCCTCCGGCAGGTCGGTGAGGTTGTAGTGCAGCCAGACCTGCAGGGTGTCGTCATCCACCCGGTAGAAGTCCTGTACATGGTAGCTGGCCGAGCAGACCGCCTGGCCGTTGATGAGAGGACCTTCCATCTCCTTTCCGTCGAAGGTGGGCATCCAGCCCATCAGGGCGCTCAGCTCGCTCTGGCCGGAATAGTCGCTGCCCCCCGGACGGTCCAGCAGGTCGGGAATCAGGTTGTCCTTGCGGATGGTCAGGAACAGGTTCATGGCGGCGGTATCCATGGAAACGCTCTCCAGCGTCATGGAAAGGCCGTTGCTCTCGCAGGTCTGGCCGATGGTCACGGTGTGGTCG
>DXNX01000073.1:8300-11628 GCA_019413245.1 Oscillospiraceae bacterium | reverse complement strand
TGGTGAAGGAAAAGCACTGCCTGTTCCGGCTATCGAATATGGCATCAACGGGGATGGCGCTTCCCAGGCGCACCATCTGTTCACCGCATTGCGTGAGTGTGACAAGGAGGGGGCGCAGGTGGTTTATGCCCGCTGCCCGCTGAGTGATGGTGTTTCCATGGCCGTCTATAACCGTCTGCTGCGCGCAGCGGCGTTCCGCGTGGAGGAATTATGAAAGTTATCGGAATCACCGGACGTTCCGGCTGCGGAAAATCCAGCGTGACACGGCTGTTTTCTGAAAAAGGATACCCCTGCATCGACGCGGACGCCGTTGCACGGGAGGTGCTGGAACCGAGTTCTGTCTGCATAAAGCAGTTGCAAAATGCCTTTGGTTCTGATATTGTAGATGAGTCGGGAAACCTGTGTCGGCACCTGCTGGCAGACCGTGCCTTTGCAACGCCGGAAGGAACTGCCAAGCTGACTGCCATTACACATCCCGAAATCCTGCGCCGCATTGATGCGGGGCTGCAGGCGGCGGAACAGGTTGGGGCAAAGCTTGCTTTTGTGGATGGTGCCGTTATTGTGGGAACGCCCTTTGCAGCGCGCTGTGACCGGCTTCTCGTAGTAGTGGCGCCATATGAACAGAGCGTCGCCCGAATCTGTACCCGCGATGGAATCGAACCCGCCATGGCACGCCGGCGGCTGGATGCCCAGACACCGGAACAGACGCTGCGGGATGCGGCGGACTATGTACTGGAAAATGACGGGTCAGTGGAAAGCCTGCAGGAAAAGGCGTTGACCCTTTTACATTGCCTGGAGCAGAATGTATAAGTTTCTGTTCCGGAAAGGAGGCTTATGAAGAAAAGACAGACGCGTGCTGATGTCGTACGTCGTCGCCCCCGTATGCTGGTCCGGCTGGCCTGGCTGCTGGCAATATTGCTGGTGGCGGGGAGTCTGATCTTTTCCGTATGGCACAGCGAGATTGAGGAACTGCGCTATCCGCGCAAATACCAGGAATATGTCGAGTACTATGCCGACAAATACGATCTTGACCCATTGACACTGTATGCGTTCATCCGGACAGAAAGCAACTTTAACCCGAATGCAGAGTCCGATGTGGGAGCGCGTGGGCTGATGCAGATCACGGAAGTGACCTTCGACTGGATCAAAACCAAAATTGCACCCACCGAACAGCTGACCTTTGATGGTCTGTACGACCCGGAAACGAACATCCGCTTCGGCAGTTATTTTGTGGCGTATTGCCTTTTGAAATTCGGTGATTTGTCCACAGCGGCTGCGGCCTATCATAACGGGGTAACTGCCGTGAGCAATCTGCTGAAGGACAGTGAATATTCCTCCGACGGCAAGACGTTGGACGAGTTTCCGTACCCGCAGATG
Organism: Oscillospiraceae bacterium; assembly: GCA_019413245.1. Classification (GTDB taxonomy): domain Bacteria; phylum Bacillota; class Clostridia; order Oscillospirales; family Ruminococcaceae; genus Gemmiger. Next base: position 10,251 of record DXNX01000073.1, on the reverse strand, counting down.
CGTCAGTATGTACACAAGATCACTACGAGTTACGAGCGATATCAAGAGATCTATACCTCCTGACAAGAGGCCGGTGCCGCTCGGCGGCATCGAAAATAGATAATTTTTGTGAAAGGACGTACCAAACTTATGGGAAAGAAATCTGGGAAGGAACTGGAAAAGCTCCTTTACAAAAATGAAACGGTTGCCGACAGCATGCCTGATCAGATGGCGGCTGCGCATGAATTTTGTGAGGGCTACAAGCAGTTTCTGAATGCAGACAAGACCGAGCGCGAGGTTGTCGCTTACAGTGAAGAACTTCTGCGTGGCGCCGGCTACAAGCCGTTTGTCCCCGGTCAGAAGCTGAACCCCGGTGATAAGGTCTATGTCATCAACCGCAAAAAGTGCGTACTGGCTGCCACTATCGGCCAGAAGAGTCTGGCAGAAGGCTTCCATCTGAACATTGCTCATGTGGATGCACCCCGTCTGGACCTGCGCCCGGTACCCCTGTTTGAAAAGACCGGTCTGGCTTATCTGCGCACCCATTACTATGGCGGCGTACGCAAGTACCAGTGGGCAACCATTCCGCTGTCCATCCATGGTGTGATGTACCGTGACGACGGCAGCTGTGCCGAGATTTGCATTGGTGAGAATCCCAGCGATCCCGTCTTCTGCATCACGGACCTGCTGCCGCACCTGGCCGCCAAGCAGAACGAGAAGAAGCTGCCCGAAGGCATCACCGGCGAGAACCTGAACATCCTGTTCGGCTCTGATCCTATCGAGGACAAGGACGTGGAAAACCGTGTCAAGCTGAACGTGCTGGGCATGCTCAATGAAACCTACGGCGTTACCGAAAAGGATTTCACCCGCGCTGAGATCGAGATCGTTCCTGCTTTTACCGCCCGTGACGTGGGCCTGGATCGCTCCATGATCGGTGCTTACGGCCATGACGACCGCGTAGATGCGTACCCCGCTCTGATGGCGGAACTCACTACCGTGTCCCCGGCTTATACCACGGTCTGTGTCCTGACCGATAAGGAGGAAGTGGGCTCCGACGGTGTCACCGGCCTGAACAGCATGTACACCTTCCACTTCCTGCAGCAGCTGTGCGAAGCCCAGGGCGTGGATTACATCACCGCCTGCAAGGCTTCCAAGTGCCTGTCTGCCGATGTGACCGCTGCTTATGATCCCACCTATGCTGATGCGTTTGAGCCGGATAACGGTACTTATGCCGGCCGCGGTGTTGCCATCTACAAGTACACCGGTTCCCGCGGCAAGTCTTCCACCAGCGATGCCAGCGCAGAACTGGTCAACTACCTGCCCGGTCTGATGAACCGCAACAACGTCGTGTGGCAGATCGGCGAAATGGGCAAGATTGACCTCGGCGGCGGCGGAACGGTGGCCAAGTATGTGGCCAACCAGGATATCGACACCATTGACATCGGTGTTCCGGTGCTTTCCATGCACTCTCCGTTTGAAGTCGTTTCCAAGGCGGATGTTTACATGGCTTATCTGACCTTCAAGGCTTTCTGCGAAGACGACCAGTAAGCTTTCATTTTATCAAAGAGCCCGGCCGGCATTTCTTCGCCCGGTCGGGCTCTTTTTGCTGCTTCTATAAATAGCGATCTATCGAAGTTCTACTGCTGCTCGGTTGCATGTTCCCGGCTTTCCTTGTATGATAAAGGCCAGGAGAAAGGGGCGGCCGCTATGTACACGATTGACAAAAAGCAGTTTGGTTCTTTTGTGGCCCAGCTGAGAAAAGAAAAGGGATACACGCAGAAGAATCTGGCCGCTCAGCTGTTTGTTTCTGATAAAGCCGTCAGTAAATGGGAAACTGGTGCCAGCATTCCGGATACGGCACTTTTGGTCCCGCTGGCCGAACTGCTGGGCGTTACGGTGACGGAACTGCTTTTGTGCCGGAAAAACACGGCAGACGCCATGTCAACTGCCGAAGTTGAGCAGGCGGTACAGA
>DXNX01000073.1:0-8290 GCA_019413245.1 Oscillospiraceae bacterium | reverse complement strand
CCGCTATCGGCTATGAAAACAGCCCGTCGGCACGCGTATGGAAATCCGGCAGGCCGATTCTTGCCTGGTATCTGGTATCTCTGTTGGCCGCGGCAGTCGGCGGTGCTGTCAACATGCAATGCGGATTCGGCAATGAAGACCTTTTTGTATATCTCGGCTTGTTTGCTGGTTTTGGCGCCTATTTTTGTCTGTTCGCGCGGCAGTATCTCCCTGATATTTACGATAAAGCGGCTATTTCTTTTATGAGTGATGGCGTTGTGCGGATGAATCTGCCGGGGGTTCACTTTAATAATCGAAATTGGCCTTATATTTTGCGGACGGGACAGATCTGGTGTATTGTTTCCTTGATCCTGTTTCCTTGGGTGCATCTGGTGCTGCATTTGTTACCCGTTTCGTCGATCATTGTTTCGTGTATCTGCCTGTTTCTGAGCCTGGGTGGTCTGTTTCTGCCCGTTTACATTGTTGGGAAAAAATATGAATAAACAAAGACCCGCCGCAGGCTGTCTTGCCTGGGACGGGTCTTGCTTTTCATATGGTTCAGATGGAGCGGAAGCCTTTGCCGATGATCTCACTGCTGTTCACAATGGTGATGAAGGCGTGCGGATCGGTAGAGCGCAGGAAGTTACGCAGCATGGCAGCCTGGTGGCGGGTCAGGACGGTCATCAGGACGTGGACCTGCTCGTGGGTATAGGCACCGCAGGCGAGCTGTTCCGTAGCCGAACGGTTCAGGTCTTTTACGATAAAATCGCGTACCGGTTCGGGAGAGTGGGTCACAACGGTGCAGACCTTACGCAGGTTCAAACTTTCAATAGCGCTGTCTACCACGGTTGATTTCATGATCATACCGAGAATACAGTAAAGACCGGTCTTGGGGCCATACAGGTAGGCAGCTACGAGCACAATGCCGAGATCGCTGACCAGCAGCGCACGTCCTATTTCCAGGCTCGTGTATTTGTTCAGGATCATGGCCACAATGTCGGTACCGCCGGTGGAAGCGCCGATATTAAAAACAATGGCGCTGCCGACTGCGGGCAGAATCACGGCAAAACACAACTCAAGGAACGTATCGTTTGTCAGGGGAGACTGCAGCGGAAAGACCGCCTCACACAGACTGACGAAAAAGGAAAGGGCAAAGGAAGAATAAATGGTCCAGCCCATGGCCCGGACCCCCAAAAAGATAAAGCCCAGGATGACCAGAATGGCGTTGACGATCCACATAAACGTGCCGACCGGGAAGGTGGGAAACAGCGTGGACAGGATGATCGAAAGGCCGGAAGTGCCGCCGAAAGCAAAGTGGTTCGGCGTCTTGAAAAAGTGGATGCCGGCGGCGGTCGCAAAAAGACCGGCGTTCAGCAGAACAAAAAAAGTAAGATTTTTGCGGGCGTTTTCCGGGGTCAGCTGTTGCTGGATCCCTTTTAATACGGTGTTGGCGTTTGCCTCCATGGTGGTAGAATCCTTTCTTTCTCTTATAAAAAACAACTATTTTTAACTCAAATCCCAATAAAGGATATTCCCCGACCAGAAAAAAGTCAAGAGATGCCCAGAGCATTTGACAAGACAGGATGGCTCTGCTATTGTTGGAACAGAAACAAGAGTCAGCATAGATACGGAAGGGAACGAGCAAAAACATGATTCATACACTTACCCTGAACCCGGCTTTGGACAAGACGGTCGCGATTCCACAGTTCCAGGTAAATTCGGTAAATCGCATTTCTTCTGTTCGCCTTGACCCGGGCGGAAAGGGAATCAACGTCAGTAAAGTGCTGCAGGAAATAGGGGGTTCCAGCCGGGCCACAGCATTGTTGGGCGGCAGTACCGGGCAAATGATTCTGGAAATGCTGCAGCGGCAAGGTGTGGACGTTGACTGCGTGAATGTACCAGGGCAGACCCGGACAAATTTGAAGGTTATTGACCCTGTCCTGAAAACAAACACTGATATCAACGAACCGGGGGTTGCGCTTACAGCAGAAGAAAGAGAACGTGTATTTGCTCATTTTACAGCGCAGCTGAACCCTGGCGACATTGTGGTGCTGGCAGGCAGTGTGCCTGCCGGTGTGCCTGAAACCGTCTATGCCGAATATATTACGGCATGCCATAAGGTTGGGGCAAAGGCTTTTCTGGATGCAGACAGTGCACTTTTTTCGGAAGGAATTCAGGCCAAGCCGTATCTGGTCAAGCCGAACCAGGATGAACTCGGTCGTTTTGTCGGGCATCCTTTGCGGTCTTTGCAGGAAATCAAGGCGGCGGCAGCATGTCTGGTGGATTTCGGCATTCGAAAGGTCGTAGTCAGTCTGGGCGCAGAGGGTGCCTTGTATATGACGAACGACGTTTGTCTGTATGCACCGGCACTGTCCGTGCCGGTTGGCAGTACCGTGGGGGCAGGGGACAGTGTTGTGGCGGCCTTGGCCTTGGCGGAGGAACAGAAAATGTCAGATAAGGAAACGCTGCGGCTGGCTGTGGCGACTGGTGCTGCCAATGTGATGTGTAGTGGAACGCAGGCGGCCGACCGACAGCAGATCGAAGCGCTGCTGCCCCGAGTAGAGTGCCGAATGCTATGACTTTTATTTACGCAGGCTTGCAAGAAGACCTTCGCAGCCTGCCTGAATGTCATTCCAGGCAGTGGTGAAATCTCCGCTGTACCAGGGATCATCCACTTCCCCGGGACGGGAGGTGTAGGAGAGCAGCAACTGAATCTTATTGATTGCCTGCGGGCAGATACGGCGCATGTTCCGGATATTCGCATTGTCCATACCGATCAGTAAATCGTATTGGTCACCATCGACTCTTGTCAGCTGGCGAGCCTGGTGTCCGCTGCATGCAATGCCATGTTGTATCAGAATCTGACGTGCGGCATAATACAGCGGGTTGCCGATTTCCTCGGTGCTGGTTGCAGCGGAAGCGATTTCAAACTGCTCAGAGATACCGGCTTTGCGGACCATGTCTTTCAGAATGAATTCTGCCATGGGGCTGCGGCATATATTGCCGTGGCACACAAATAGTATTTTGGTTACTCTTTCGGATTTTTTCATGTCTGATAAAACCTGTTTTGATAGATATTGAAAGTGAGAAACCCTGAATAAGGGTTTCTTTTTTTGCAAGTTTACTCTTTACCGATGACGTTTTCCTCATAGTCGCGCAATGCGGCCAAGGCTTTGGGAGCAAGTGGGAACAGCGCGATCATATTGAAAATGGTCATCAGCCCAACGCCGACATCGCCCAGGTCCCAAACAAACTGGTAAGCAGCCAGACCGCCGATGAAAAGCATAATCAGGGCCAAAACCTTGTACAGAGTCTGAGAAAGCCAGTTGTCACCGAACAAATACGCCACATTGGAGCGGGCGTAGAAAAGAATTCCCAGGAAGGTAGAAAGACTGAACAAGAGCAGAATCACGGCGATGAAAATTACGCCGAATTCGCCCAGATGATACTGCATGGCTGTTTGCAGGAGATCCATGCCTTCCAGACCGTTGGTCAGCTCTTCAGGGGTAAGCAGCATGATCATAGCGGAACAGTTGCAAATGACGATGGTGTCAATAAAAACACCCAATGCCTGCAGAAGACCAACCTTGGCGGGGTGACTTGTGTGGGCAGCGGCAGCGGCACAGGGAGAGGAGCCGGAACCGGCTTCGTTGGAAAAGAGACCGCGTTTGGCACCATTCATGATCACGGCGCCGATGCCTCCGCCTACAACCTGACGGAATCCGAAGGCCTCAGAAAAAATGCGGACGAATACAGAAGGCAGCTGCCCGGCATTTTTTACAATGATAAACAAGGTGATGAAGAAATAACAAGCCGCCATGATCGGGACCATGATATCCAGAACCTTGACGGTAGCGTTCTTGCGCAGAACGATAACGGCAGCTACGACAACGAGCGCAATTGCCGAGTAGAGCGGAGGAATATGGAACGCGTTTTCAAAGGAGGATGTAATGGAGTTGCTGGTCACTTGGCTGATACCGCACCAGCAGACCAGGCCGGAAAGTGCAAACAGCGAGGCAATAATCGAGTGCTTCCGCTTGCTGCCTTCCTTGATGAACAGATGATGCAGATAGTAAGCAGGGCCGCCGCGGTATCCGCCGTACAGCGGGTCCTTTTCTTTGTACAGCTGTGCCAGGGTTGATTCAATAAAGGCAGTTGAGGACCCCAGAAGGGCAAGAACCCACATCCAAAATACCGCACCGGCACCGCCGGCCGAGATTGCGGCAACAACACCGACCAGATTGCCCATTCCCACGCGGCAGGCGGTGGACACAATCAGAGCCTGTACACCGGATAGCCCCTCGTGCTCTCCCTTTTTGTTGCTTTCCAAGGTGACCTTCATCATTTCCGGAAACATGCGGAACGGGAGAAACCGTGTCCGCACTGTAAAGTAGATTCCGGCGGGAACCAGGATCAACACAAGCAGCGAAAGACCAAGTGTGCTGCCTCCCGGCAAGGGAATCTTGATAAGATCACCCCAGAGAATGTTGTAAATCGCTTTAAAAAATGCCATGGTGGGTCCTCTCTTCTGTCAGACTTCTTTCCATTTTCAGTACGCCCGTAGAACCGGCCGGAGGAAAAGGCGATTCCGGCAAATGCAGTGCAGCCAAAAAATTCCATAACAAAAGAAAAGCGGCTTATCTAAAAACAAGTCGCCCTTTTGACTTACATTTTATGATTTGCTTTCCATTTGCGGTCGATAACGTCATTTTTGGAACTGTTGACTTTATTATACAGCACGTTCAAAAGGATGCAACCCCTTGAAGCGGTACTTTACCACTTTTTAGCTTTAATGCTGCAAAGAATTTCTTCTTTGCACGTTGGAAAGCAGGTTTCAAGAAAATTTTTGGCGGCTTCATCATCGGACAGCAGGATGGAAAAGATGTTGGCAAAAACTTCGGTCTGGCGGTTTGTCAGCCCGGCCATATAGTCATCCTCGTGGCGCCAATAAGGGCTTCCGGCTATGGTGTAACTGGCAATCAGGGCATCGGTACGTTCGGAATCATCGTAGAAGACCGCAAACAGAATATCGCTGACGGCCAGGTTTCGGTAGGCTTTGGTCCGGAAAAGGCCATCTATGGAAAAGGACGCCTGCATGTTCCGGCAATCGGAGGCATACGCCTGGGTAAAAGAAGGCTGCCTGGAAAAGTATCCAAAGTCCTGCCCGTACAGATACCGGTCCAACGCATGTCCGTATTCGTGCGCTGCTTCCACAGAGTCGTACAGAACAGCGGAGTCCGTCAGATAGACGAGATTGTCCTGCAGACTGTACCGGCTGTCAGCCTTATCCTGGATGAAATTGACGCGGGTCGTTTGTTTTATATATTGGTAGGCCTGCAAACAGGATGCGTCGCTTTCCGATACGGCATAGTGAACTTCATAAGGTACCATGGAAAGAAAACCGGCCAAATAAGAGGATGGTACAGCATTGGTGTTCCGGAAGCTGTACAGGTAGATGGAAAAACTGCCGACTACGATTGTAGCCAGCAGGCATAGTAAAAGGAGCAGATATGCAAAACGTCTCATGGCGGCATCCTCTAAAGGCAAGAAAGTCGGCTGTCTTTGTAGTGTGCCGAACCGGAAGCTGCATTATTCTGGGTTCGCACTGTATTTTATGCAGCAAATCCGACTCTTTTTCTATATGAGGATAGGGCGGCACGGTTGAGTTCTAATGCGCGGGAGGCTGACATACAGTGTTGGTGTGAGGTGACCGAGATGGACGAGTACTATACCGTTATTGAATGCCTGCCGAAACCCCTGCATGAGATTCTGGCAAAGTTGAAGCCCATCCACGCCAGAGAAGTACAGGAAATCCGTCTTCGCAGGAATCAGCCTTTGCAATTCACGATGCATGGAAGGCTTGTCAGAGCCAAAGGACTTCTGCCGCAGACATCGCTCTTGGACAACCTTTCGGATGATATGATACAGCAAAGCTTTTTGTCTCTTTGCGGACACAGTGCCTATGCATACGAAAAAGAGCTGTCGCAAGGGTATTTTACGGCAGACAACGGAAGCCGGATCGGCGTGGCCGGGTTGTGTACCACAGATGGGTTCGCGTCGGTTCGGGCACTGAATCTGCGGGTGGCGCGATGGATCACTTGCCCGATCCCCCCAAGAGTGCAGCAGGCTCTGCGATGTCTGGACGGCGGGATTCTGGTGGCGGGGGTTCCGGGCAGTGGCAAAACTACCTTTTTGCGCAGTATGATCATGCAATTGGCGGGGGAAGACTGTATTTTCTGCGTGGAGGATGAACGGGGAGAGCTTGTGCCGCAAAGTGCCTGTTTCGGGCCGAACGGGCCGGATCTGAACTGTGATGTGTACACCCGGGTAGAGCGGGCCGCCGGAATCAACATGGCCTTGCGCTGCATGAATCCGCAGGCGATTGTGTGTGATGAACTGGGAACGGCTGCCGACGCTGCGGCCCTGGAAGCAGGGTTGGCATCCGGCGTTGTTTTTCTGGCGTCAGTCCACTGCGACACACCGGAAAACCTGTATCGGAAACCGCAGTTGGTCCGGCTGCTGAAAACGGGAGCGTTTTCGATGGCAGTGTTTTTGTCCGGGCGGGAACATCCCGGGCAGGTGACGCGAATGGTGAATCTGACATGACGACTCTGTTTCTGAAATTTATCGGCGGCAGCCTTCTGGTCCTTTGCGGTGGTGGTATCGGATGGACATCGGCCTGCCGCAAGAAAGAAGCGGCACGCCGTATCGAAGCGTTCGTCCGGTTTCTGCAGTATGTACAGGAGGCGGTACGGTTTCGATGTCTGCCGGGAATGATTGTGCTGGAAATGGCTGCAAAGCACAAAGACTTTACAGAGTTTTGCCCCGGCGGAACAATGACGTTTTCGCAGATTGTGTTTCCGGATTGTCTGGAAGAGAATGTGGGCAATGAACTGCGAGAAGGATTGAATACATTGGAAACGGCCTCCCGCCAAAGCGCCTGCGACGTTTTGGATCATATGCGTGACTTATGCCGCGGCGCGGGAAAGCAGGCACAGGAGGCAGCGGAGCAGGCACAGTGCCTGTACCCTCGCATGGGCGCATGCCTGGGATTATTGGCTGCCATTGTATTGGTATGAGTGCCATATTGGAGGAAATCCGATGGACATTGATCTGGTATTCAAGATAGCGGCAATCGGCATTATTGTGGCGGTGCTGAACCAATTGCTGATTCGTTCCGGACGGGAGGACCAGGCCATGATGACGACGCTGGCGGGTCTGATCGTAGTACTTACAATGCTGGTGCGTCAGATCAGTGATTTGTTTGTGCTGATCAAGGCGCTGTTTGATTTGTGATATGAACTATGCTGATTATCAAAATAGCCGCTCTGGTTCTGGCGGCGGGGCTGCTGGTTCTGACGCTCAAAAAAGACCAGCCCTCGTTTTCGTTCCTGGTCTCGGTCTGTGGGGCGGGAGCCGTTCTGCTCCTGACCTTTCGGCAGATAGAGCCTCTTCTTGGTCTGCTCGAGGAACTGACCTCCTATACGACCTTCCCCGGCGGGCAAGGTATCGGGTGTGTGCTTCAGGTACTGGGAATTGCCCTGGTGGCGCAGCTTGCCGCCGATCTGTGCCGGGAATCGGGTATGAGTGCTGCCGCCGGGGCCGTGGAATTATGTGGACGGATGCTGGCCATGCTGCAGGCACTGCCACTTTTGCAAAGCCTTGTCGGCTCGCTGTCTTCTTTTTTGCGATGATGGTGATATTTCTACTGGCGTCTACGAATGCGCGGGCGGCCGAGAAAAATGTGAGCGCCGGAATGGAAGAGGTCTCCAAAGCCTTGCAATGGGACTTGTCCTCCATCGTGGAGTGGATGATGGCGGCGGCACAACAGGCATTGGAAGCACCGGTGCGTCTGGCGGTGCAGTCTGTTGCATTTCTGGTACTTTCCTGCCTGGCGGGGCTGACAGCCGGGCAGGGAGGCTGGAAAAAGTGCATTGATGCTGTTTCTGTGCTGGGATTCGGTGCCATCAGCCTCGCCGGTATGATGGAACTGGTCGCGCTGGTGGGGCAGACCGCACAGCAGTGTCAGACATATCTGGTTGGATTTATCCCGGTTTACAGTGCGGCGGCCATCGCCGGTGGACAAACCAGTGGAGCTGCTGTTTACAGCACCATGTTTTATACCATGTCGGCTTTTTTGTCCGGAGCAATCCGGACGATTTTAGTGCCTGTTATGCAGATCTATTTCTGCTTTGGTGTATCGGCGGCGGTGTGGGGAAATGCCGGTATTGCGGAAGCCGCAGCACTGTTTTCCAGATGCCTGTCCTGGCTGCTGAAACTTTGCGCTGCTTTGTTCAGCTTTGTTCTGGGA
>DXNX01000072.1:9914-11673 GCA_019413245.1 Oscillospiraceae bacterium | reverse complement strand
ATCTGTACCTGTTTCTCGGTCCTCAGTCGGTCATCATGGTGGATAAGGAAAAAATCACCCCGGGCACGGCCCAGGATGTGATGGACCTGGTGGCCAAGCGCAGCGGCAAACGGTGGGAAGCCCCGGTCTCGCTGCTGACCATGAACCTGGCCGACCTGCTGCGCGCCCACGACCGGCGCAAACGCAAAAAGAAGGCGTAACAACGGCAACTACCGGCCGGTGCGGGACAAAAGGTCCGCACCGTTCCGGCTGCGAATAGAAGTTTGCAGGAAAGGAGGCACACGGGCAGGTCATTTTTTTACCACAGGCACTCCCGTAACCGGGAGAAGCAAGCAAAAGGAGGAATTGTATATCATGAGAAAGAAGCGTTTTGGACTGCGCCTGGCGGCAGTCGCAGCTGCGCTTTGCCTGGCGCTGACAGGCTGCGGCAGCACCGAAACGGCCGGAACGTCCACCGACGGCGGAGAGGAAAAAGTGCTCAACCTGACGCTGTCCCACGGTCTGGCTGAGGACCACGCGGTGCATATCGCCCTGACCGCCTTTGCCGAGGACGTGAAGGAAAAGTCCAACGGCACCATCAACATTGAAATTTTCCCCAACGCCGTTCTGGGCAGCGAGACCGACAACATCACCCAGATCCGCGCCGGCGCCCTGGATATGGCCAAGGTATCCGCTTCCACGCTGGGCAACTTCCAGAGCGAATGGAACGTTCTGTCTGTGCCGTACGTCTTCAATGACCAGCAGCATTACTACAAGGTCATGGACGGCGACATCGCTCAGGACCTGTACCAGCTCACTGCCGACAAGGGCTTCATGGGCCTGACCTGGCTGGATTCCGGCGCCCGCTCCTTCTACACCGCCGACAAGGCCATCCGCACCCCGGCGGACCTGAAGGGCCTGCGCATCCGCACCATGGACTCCCAGATGGCCATTGACATGATGGACGCCCTGGGCGGTTCCGCCACGGTCATGGGGTATTCCGATATCTACACCGGCATGCAGCAGGGCGTTATTGACGGTGCCGAAAACAACGTCACCGCCATGCGCGACCATGCCGATGTCACCAAGTACTACTGCTTCGACGAGCACACCCGCATCCCCGACATCCTGCTCATCTCCACCAAGACCTGGAACGCCATGTCCGACAACCAGCGCCAGATCATGACCGAATGCGCTAAGAAGATGACCGAGGATTACAAGACCGCCTGGACCGACTTCGAGAACGAAGTGCTGGCCGACGCCGAGGCCAAGGGCGTGGAACTGGTCCGTGATGTGGATACGGCTGCTTTCCAGGAAGCCTGCCAGTCCATTTATGAGGACCTGAAGACCGAATCCCCCGAAGTCTATGAGTATGTGGAACGCATTCAGGCCGAAGGCTGAGTTCCCTGTGCGTTTCGTTCGTGCAGGCCGTGCGGCATTGTACCGGCCTGTATCCTGTGAGAGGAGATGAGCTTGTGAAAAAATTCGATAAGATCCTGGATACCGTCATGCGTTTTTTGCTGGCGCTGTCCATGTTTGCTCTGCTGCTGGGTGGTACCTGGCAGATCTTCACCCGTATGGTCCTCAATGACCCCTCCACCGTCACCGATGAATTTTTGCGCTATGTTCTGATCTGGGCGGCCCTGATCGGCTCTGCGTACTGCTTCTACCGCGATGAACACCTGGCCCTGGACCTGGTCAAGGACCGTGTCAAGGGCGTGGCTGCGGTGCTGCTGAACATCTTCATCGAAGCGATGATCCTGTTCTTTGTCTGCTACGT
>DXNX01000072.1:0-9904 GCA_019413245.1 Oscillospiraceae bacterium | reverse complement strand
CGCCCTGAACGTTTCCTCGGTCATGCATCTGCCGTACTCCTTCCTGTACTCGGTGCTGCCCATCTCCGGCGCGTTCATCGTGCTGGCCCGGGTGCTCAAGTACGTTCAGCTCTACATTGACAAGAAGGGAGGCAACAACTGATGGTAGTCCAAGCCACTCTGTGCCTGTTCGGCTCGTTCTTCGTCCTGCTGCTGGCAGGTGTGCCCATTTCCGCCGGTATCGGCATTGCGTCCATCGTCACCGCCCTGTTCAGCATGCCCGCAGACATCTTTGCCCTGATCGCGGCCCAGCGCTGCTTCTCCGGCCTTGACTCCTTCGCCCTGTTGGCGCTGCCCTTCTTCACTCTGGGCGGCAACATCATGAACAAGGGCGGCATTGCCCGCCGCCTCATCCGTCTGGCCCGCCTGCTGGTGGGCAAGATCCCCGGCTACCTGGCTGCCACCAACGTGCTGGCCAGCATGTTCTTCGGCGCCGTGTCCGGCTCCTCCGTGGCCGCTACTTCCGCTATGGGCTCCATCCTGAGCCCCCTGGAAGATGAGGAAGGCTACGACCCCAACTACTCCGCTGCCGTCAACATCTGCGCGGCGCCCACCGGCATCCTGATCCCCCCGTCCGGTCCCCTGATCCTTTACTCCATCACCGCCGGCGGCGTTTCTGTGGCAGCCCTGTTCATGGGCGGCTACCTCACCGGCATCCTGCTGGGCCTGTGCGTGGCTGCGCTGGCCATCTTCCTGGCCGTCAAGAAGGGCTATAAGGCTTCCACCGTCAAGGAGGACGCCTCCGCTGTGCGCATCTGGATCGACGCCATCCCGTCCCTGCTGGCCGTCATCATCGTCATGGGCGGCATCCTGGGCGGCTTCTTCACCGCCACCGAAGCCGGTGTGGTCATGTGCCTGTACTGCACCCTGCTGGGCATCCTGTACCGGGAACTGTCGGTCAAGGCCTACTATGACATGCTGGCCGACACCATGAAGAGTTCCGCTACCATCCTGTTCCTGATCGCGGCTTCCTCCATCATGTCCTATGTCATGTCCTACTCCGGCATCCCCGCTGCCATCAGCGAAGGCCTCATGAGCATCTCCGACAACCGCTATGTGATCCTGCTCATCATGAACATCTTCCTGCTGATCATGGGCATGTTCCTGGACCTGACCCCTGCCGTTCTGATCTTCACCCCCATCTTCCTGCCCATTGCTACCAGCATCGGTATGAGCCCGGTCCACTTCGGCCTCATGCTCATCACCAACCTGGGCATCGGTTCCGTCACCCCGCCCGTCGGCTCCTGCCTGTTCGTGGGCTGCGGCGTGGCCAAAGTCAAGATCGAGGGCGTTACCAAGTACATCATCCCGCTGTTCTGCGGTATGGTGGTGGCCCTGCTCCTCATCACCTTCATCCCCGCCATCCCCATGATCGTACCGTATCTGTGCGGTCTGGTGGACACTTTCTGGTGGGCCTGAGCCAAGAACCCCCTTTCCGCGGCGGCGTAAGCGGCCGCGGGCGCAGAGCCTCCGACTGTATACGATTCCGGGTCGGAGGCTTCTGCCGTTTGTGTGGAACCTGCAAACCATCAACGGAGAGAGGAGTACTCCATGTATCTATGCAATGAATTTCGCGGGATGGACCGTCTGGACGGCTGCTTCCTGATCCATACCAACTGCGCGGACATCAAGGTCTGCTTTGTCACCGACGAGATCGTCCGCGTGCGTGTTTCCTTCGACAAGGAACTGGCCGAGGAATCCTATGTGCTGGCCACCACCGCCTGGGAGGACCGCCTGGACGGCCTGTTTGAGGGTGAGCGTACCCGCCTGCAGCCGGTGGAACCTGCCGTCACCGAAACGGACGCCAGCATCACCTTCACCACCGCCGCCGTGCGCCTGGAGTTCTGCAAGGACCCCCTGGGCTTCCAGTTGTACAACAAGGACGGCGACCTGCTGTACAGCGACCTGGCCGGCACCCCCTACACCCTGGACGCCAACCGCCGCATCACCCATTACAGCGCCATGAATGAGGACGACTGCTTCTACGGCTTCGGCGAAAAGACCGGCGAGCTGAACAAGAACAAGCACTTCCTGCGGGAGCGCGCCACCGACGCCATGGGCTATGACGCCGACATCATGGATACGCTGTACAAGCATATCCCGTTCTACATCCGGCTGAACCGGGCCACCGCCAAGGCCGTGGGCGTGTACTACAACAACTTCTATGAGTCCGTTTTCAATATGGGCTGTGAGAAGAGCAACTACTGGTCCCGCTACACCTACTGGCAGGCCGACGGCGGCGACATCGACATGTTCCTGCTGGCCGGCGATACCCTGCGCCGGGTGCTGGATAACTACACCCGCCTGACCGGCCGCCCGGCCCTGCTGCCCAAGCGTGCCCTGGGCTACCAGGGGTCCAGCATGTACTACCCCGAGCTGGAAAAGGACAGTGACGACGCCGTTCTGGAATTTATCGACACCATCAAGGAGGAAGGCTTCCCCATCGACGGCTTCCACCTGTCCTCCGGCTATACCAGCTACAACAACAAGCGCTGTGTCTTTACCTGGAACACCGACCGGTTCAAGGACCCCCGCGCCTACTTCCATGCCATGAACGAGAAGGGCGCCCAGAACGTGCCCAACGTCAAGCCCGGCGTGCTGCTCTGCCATCCCTGGTTCGATGAGTTCAACGCCAAGGGCGTGTTCGTCAAGGACTCCGAAAAGGATACCTATGGCGTCGGCAAATGGTGGGGCGGCGATGGTGCTTTCTGGGACTACACCAGCCCGGTGGGCCGCAAGGTCTGGAAGGAATACCTCACCGAGAACATCATCGACGTGGGCACCGATTCCATCTGGGACGACAACTGCGAGTACGACAGCCTGCTGGACAAGGACTGCCGCTGCGATTTTGACGGCAAGGGCGGCACCATCGGCCAGCTCAAGCCCATCATGAGCACCCTCATGTGCAAGATCGGCGCCGAAGCGGTGGTGGAGCACAACCCCGATGCCCGCCCCTACATCGTCTGCCGCAGCGGTTCCGCCGGCATCCAGAAGTATGCCCAGACCTGGTGCGGCGATAACTTCACCAGCTGGAAGACCCTGCGCTACAACATTCCCATCATCACCGGCATGGGCCTGTCCGGCCAGCCCAATGAAGGTGCCGACATCGGCGGTTTCCACGGCCCCGCTCCGGAGGAGGAACTGTTTGTGCGCTGGGTGCAGAACGGCATCTTCCAGGCCCGGTTCTCCATCCATTCGGCCAGCAACGACAACACCGTCACCGAGCCCTGGATGTACCGCGGCTCTGCCGACATCATCCGGGACGCCATCCTGCTGCGCTACCGCATGACGCCGTACCTCTACTCCGCCGAGTATGAGGCCAACCAGACCGGTGCGCCCATCATGCGCCCCCTGGTGTATGAGTTCCAGGATGACCCGAAGGTCTATGACGAGAGCTTCGAGTTCATGTTCGGCCGGGATATCCTGGTGGCCAACGTCATCGAACCCGGCGTCAAGACCTGGAAGGTCTACCTGCCCGCGGGCTGCAAGTGGTACGACTGGAACAACAACTTTGCCTGCTATGAGGGCGGCCAGACCATCGAGGTGCCGGTGGACATCACCACCATCCCCATGTTCATCCGGGAAGGCGCCGTCATCCCCATGGCGGACAACCAGCTCATGAGCATGGCCAACGACCACATGACTGACCTGCATCTGATCCTGGCCCCCGGCAAGGATAGCACCTATACCCTGTACGACGACGACGGTGTGACCAACGACTACAAGAAGGGCGTATTCCGCAAGACCGAAATTTCCATGACCGGCACCGACGTGGTCAAGGTAGACTTTGCCGCCACCGGCAGCTACGCCGATTCCGTGGAGCGGGTCACTGTGGAGATGATCCGCAAGGACCGCAGCCCCTTCTGGGTGGCCCTGGGCGATACCAGGCTGGAACATTTCCTCAACCGTCGCAAGTTCGAAGCCGCCGAGTCCGGCTGGTATTACAGCCAGACCAAGAAGGCTGTGCTCATCAAGTATCCCAACCCCCGCAAGGACCTGGTCCTGACCGTTTCTTTTGAAGATTTCGACCTCATCGGCATGTAAAACGCCGGAAAGGATTTTTATGCTGCTCAAACACTTCCAGTCGGTGGAAAAGACCGAAAACGGCTACCGCATCCACGGCGACAACGCCGACGTGATGCTGGTGTTCATGACCGACGACATCATCCGTGTGCGTGTCTCCTTTGACCGCCGTTTCAAGGAGGAATCCTACACCCTGGTGACCACCGCCTGGCCCGACCGCATGGACAAGATGCTGGCAGGGGAGCGCACCCGCATCACGGCCCTGGACATCCCCTGTGAGGAGACCGACAAGACCCTGACCTTCCGCACCGCCACCCTCAAACTGGTGTTCCGCAAATGCCCCTTCTCCATGCTGCTGTACACCGCCGACGGGGAACTGATCTACCAGGACCTGCGGGAGCGTGCCTTTGAGAAGGACCAGCTGGGCCGTCTGTCCCACTATTCCCGTATGGACCGGGCCCATGACCATTTCTATGGCTTCGGGGAAAAGACCGGCCATCTGGACAAGAAGGGCCGCCGCCTGCGCATGTCCCCCAAGGATGCCATCGGCCATGACCCGGAAAACGGCGATCCCATGTATAAACATATCCCGTTCTACATCCGGGTGAACGACGAACAGCGCCACGCCCTGGGCCTGTTCTACCACAACTCCTACGACAGCGTCTTTGATATGGGCCAGGAGATCTCCGGCTACTGGGACCGCTACTGCTACTACCAGACCGACGGCGGCGACATTGACCTGTTCCTGCTCAACGGACCTTCCATGGCGGCGGTGCTGGACCACTACACCCTGCTCACCGGCCGCAGCGCCCTGCCCACCAAACAGTCCCTGGGCTACTGCGCTTCCACCATGTACTATGCCGAGCTGGAAAAGGACTGCGACGAGGAGATCTACAAGGTCATCGACAAGCACAAAAAGGAAGGGGTCCTCATCGACAACTTCTGGCTGGCTTCCGGCTACACCAGCGGGGAGGAAGACAACCTGCGCTATGTGTTCAACTGGAACCATCGCCGCTTCCCTGACCCGGCGGGCTTCTTTGCCAAAATGAACGCCATGGGCATCAACGTCATCCCCAACCTCAAGCCCGGCATCCTGAAAAACCACCCTTACCGGGACCTGTTCGAGAAGAACGACGTCTTTATCAAGAATCCCGACGGCAACGGTGACTACTACGGCCGCTGGTGGGGCGGGGAAGGCCGCTTCTTCGACTTCACCGGGGAGAAGGGCCGCAACACCTGGAAAGCGCTGCTGAAAAAGAACGTGCTGGAACTGGGTGCCAAGACCGTCTGGAACGACAACTGCGAGATGGACGGCGTGGAGGACCGGGAGGCCCAGTGCGACTTTGAAGGCGAAAAGGGCACTATGGCCGAGCTGAAGATCATGCACTCCAACCTGATGGCCTATGTGGGCAAGCAGGCCCTGGCCGAAGTCTATCCCGGGGAGCGTCCCTACATCATCAACCGGGCAGGCTTTGCGGGCATCCAGCGGTATGCTCAGGTCTGGGGCGGGGACAACCTCACCGACTGGCGCACCGTCAAGTTCAACATCGCCACCATCCTGGGCATGGGCCTGTCCGGCTGTGCCAACATGGGCTGTGACATCGGCGGCTTTGCGGGCGGCGCCCCGGAAGCCGAGCTGCTGCTGCGCTGGATCCAGAGCGGCATCTTCCAGCCCCGGTTCTGCCTGAACTCCGCCAACGACGACAACACCGTCACCCAGCCCTGGATGTATGAGGAAAACAACGATTACATCCGCGCTGCCTACGCCCTGCGCTACCGGATGCTGCCCTACCTGTACTCCCTGATGTACGAGGCCAACCAGGACGGCATGCCCGCCATGCGCCCGCTCTTCCTGGAATTCCCGGATGACCCGGCCTGCTACTCCGATGAGAACCTGACCTTTATGTTCGGCCCTGCGGTGCTGGTGGCCAACGTGGTGGAAAAGGGTGCCAAGACCCGCACCATCTACCTGCCCGCCGGCTGCACCTGGTACGATATGAACGACAACCTGCGCGCCTACGCGGGCGGTCAGACCATCGAAGTGCCGGTGGACCTGGGCTCCATCCCCATGTTCCTGCGAGGCTCCGGCATCTTTGTCACCAGTGAGGATGTGAAGCACATCGAGAGCGACACCCTGCGTCATCTGGACCTGCTCATCGCCGCCGAGACCGATACCTCTTTCGTGCTGTATGACGACGACGGCCACACCGAGCAGTACAAGCAGGGCAACTATTCCCGCACCGCCATCACCGTCACCGCCGGTGACCGTACCGCCGTCGCCTTCCGCAAGACCGGCTCCTATGCCGACACGGTGGACAGCCTGACCCTGCGCCTGGTCAGCAAGGCCAAGGGCGCCTACTGGGTCACGGTGGACGGCAAGCCGGTGCAGCGCACCATCGTGCGGGAAGCCTTCGACGCCGCCGACTGCGCCTGGTACTACAACATGTCCGACCGCACCATCTGGGTCAAGTATCCCAAACCGGCCAAGGATGACTACGATGTGGTCATCTCCACCGAAAAGTTTGACCTGGTGGGCATGGTCAAGCCCGAAGAATAATCGCGTTTCTCTCTTCCGATACAGGAAATGCCGCAGCGAAAGCTGCGGCATTTCTGCATTTCCGGGGCCTTTTGCCCAAAACCCGGACCACCGCGACACGACCCGCCACAATCCGCACCCCGCCGCCGCTATAATGGCAGACATGGCGGGGGTGCCCCGCAAAGACCAAGCGGAAGGTGGAGAGCAACACGAGGAAAAATCTACATAGAAAAAGGCGGCTGTGGGCTTTGGCCCTGGCCGGCCTGCTGGGGATCCTGCTGCCGGTGTCCATCGGGGCACAGGCGGCCACGGCGGAAACCGCTGTCCCTGCCACCGGGGAAACCGCCGCCGAACCGCCCGCTGCAAGCCCCGAAACGGCCCGGCCGGCGGCGAACGGGGCGCCGGAACTTCTGGTGTCGGATGCAGTACTTACCGATGCGGTCTCCCCGGTGGGAACCACCATCAACCTGTTTGACTACTGGATCACCACCCAGGACGCCCCCGACACCACCAACCCGCCCGATATGGACCAGGGCATCAACCAGGGTAAGCTGCTGCAGTTTACAGCCGCCGCCCCCAACAGACCCAACGGCGGCATCAACGATTACACTGGCAGTGCCAAACCCCGCACCGGCATCGTGCAGGACCTGCTGCAGAACAATTACCCCATCCTCAGCCAGGGGGACCAGTCCCTGGATTACCTGTTTAACCCCACCCAGGCCAACCCGGGCAAGGCGTCCTACCCCAACGTGCGGGACCTGCTGCAGATTGACGATCAGGGCTACTATTACTACGACAGCGCCCTCAACTTCGCCCAGTATGACCAGGGAACCAATTCCTTTATCCTGTACGATGCTCCCGGCGTGCTTTCGGGCGGGTCCTCAGGTCAGGCGGGGCAGTTCTTTCCCTTCAACGTGTACAGTCAGGTCAAAAACCTGCGTTCCAACAACCCGGCACTCAACCATTATTTCGGTGTCACCATGACTACCCGCTTTGTGCAGCAGCCCTACGGTACGGTGGACGGCACTGCCGGGGGGACCCCCGTGACCTACGAGTTCACCGGTGACGATGATGTTTGGGTCTTCATCGACAACGTGCTGGTGGGGGACCTGGGTGGTATCCATGATGCTGCCTCCCTGAAAATCGACTTCCAGAACGGGCAGGTGTTCATCAACGGCAGCCAGGATGGCACCATCCGGGACAAGTTCCTGGCTGCCGGGGGGCCATGGACCAACACCGGGTCGGATACCTTTGCGGACGATACCTACCACACCCTGAAATTCTTCTACCTGGAGCGGGGCAACTACGACTCCAACATGAAGCTGAAGTTCAATCTGGTCTCCATCCCCCAGAGCGACCTCATCAAGGTAGACCAGATCGGAGACCCGGTGTCCGGGGCGGAATTCCGGCTGTATTACGCCGACGAGGACTATTCCTACGACCCGCAGGACCTCATTGCCACCGGTACCACCGGGGCCAACGGGTATTTTGTGTTCCAGAACCCGGACGGCACCCTGCTGAGCCTGAACAACCTGAAAAACGAGTACGGCGGCCCCGGGCAGACCGGCAAGTTTGTGCTGGTGGAAAGCGTCACCCCGGAAGGCTACCGCTCGCCTCCGCCGATGCAGCTTTTCTTCCCGGCAGGCTACGACGAACTGGCCACCCTGCTCTCGGCCAATCCCTGGGACACCGGCGCCTACGCCAGCCCGGTGGTCACCACCACTTTGCCCGAGGACCCCGAGGACCTGTCCGGTACCACCTATTCCGCCGATGACGGCACCTACTTTGCGGTGGTGCTCAAACGGCAGAACGCTCCGGGCAGCGGCAGCAGCACCGAAAGCCAGTGGTATCCGGTCTCCGGCGACCCCATCACCGGCTGGACGGTGCAGCCCGGCACCTCTTTGCAGGATGTGCTCACCGCGGCCCGGGCCAACCCCTATCTTTTTACCCTGGACAGCAGCGGCGCCTATAAAACCACCATCGACAATCTGCCCGGGGATATCCTGACCTACTACTATGTGCTGGCTACCAACGGGGAACTCAGCGGGGACAACGCCCAGTACACGGTGGGATTCTACCGCACCAGCGCCCCCAACCTGGCCGGAGCTACCCCCCAGAACACCGTCCGCCTCAATGATGACCTCACCAGCCAGTACGGCAGCTTCCAGCGGGAATTCTCGGTGCGTCTGTTCGTGCCGAACATCAAAAACTACATCTTTGTGCAGAAGGTGGGGGAGGACAACGCGGCACCTCTCAACGGGGCGGTGTTTGCTCTGTACCAGGCCGCCGATGTCACCGACGGCCAGGTGAATCCCGGGGCCCAGCCCTATGACACCGTCACTACCGCTGACCTGAGCCAGGACAGGGGAGACATCATCACGCTGAACGGTGCCGGGACCTTCCCCAATACCAAGACCGTCCTGCCCGACGGCACCTACTACCTGAAGGAACTCAGCGCCCCGGCGGGATACGCGCCCTCCGGCCAGCTCACCCAGGTGGTGGTGGACAATACAGGCATCTATGCCGACGCAGGCACCCTCACCGACGATGTGTCCGTTCTGCGGGGTGTGGGCAAGGTGGTACGCAGCATGCTGCAATTTGCGGTGCCTGACGACATCAACGCCACCCTCACCGACATCAAAGCCGCTCTGTACACCGCGGGCAGCTACACCCCCGGCACCGGCAACAACTGGGCCGTGTGGACACCCGCCGCCACGGCGCCCCTGGATCTTTCCTATTACAGCAATAACCAGATCCTGGAATACGGCCCCACCACCCCCGGGGGCCCGGTGTATTTCCTCGTCAATGCGGGATGGTCCCGGCTCAAAATTACCCAGAACTACGCCGCCGGCACCGACCAGGACCTGAAAATCAACCTGGGCAGCCAGGACCTGAGCAACCTGTTCTCCCGCAGTACCATCGTGCGCTACCGCAACGACCCCACCCGGCTCACCGTGACCAAGACGGTCACCGGATTTCTCAGTGACACGCAGCGGGAGTTTGCCTTCACCCTGACCCTCACCGCCCCGGACGGCACCCCTCTGACCGGCGAGTATGGCGGGCTGACATTTGACGCCGAGGGCAAAGCCGAAACCGCCCTGCGGGACAAAGAGCGCCTGGTGTTTGAGGAACTGGAACCGGGCACCGTCTTCACCGTCACCGAGGCCCCGGCGGAAAACTACCGTACCACCGTGCAGCTCAATACCGAACCCCCGCAAGAAACAAATAAACTTACCGTGACCCTGCCCGCAGGCGGCACCACCGTTGCTTTTACCAACACCAGCACCCTGCAGCCCACCCCCACCC
>DXNX01000071.1 GCA_019413245.1 Oscillospiraceae bacterium | reverse complement strand
CAGGTGCCGCAGAATCGGATTCTGGGCATTGTGGGGCGCAGCGGCAGCGGCAAAGGCACCCGGCTCAAACTGTTCATGCGCTTCTGGGAAGCGGACAGCGGCGAGATCCGCCTGTCCGGCAAGCCGGTGGGCAAAATCAACACCGCCGACCTGCGCCGCATGGAAAGCTATGTCACCCAGCAGACCCATCTGTTCCACGATACCATCCGCAACAACCTGCGTATCGCCAGGCTGGATGCCACCGATGCTGAAATCGAGGAAGCCTGCCGCAAGGCATCCGTCCATGACTTCATCCTGTCCCTGCCCAAGGGGTACGATACCCAGGTAGGGGAACTGGGGGATACTCTCTCCGGCGGGGAGCGGCAGCGGTTGGGGCTGGCCCGGGCCTTTCTGCACGATGCGCCCTTTATGCTGCTGGATGAACCCACCAGCAACCTGGACAGCCTGAACGAGGCAGTCATTCTGCGCTCGCTGCGCCGGGAAAAATCGGGCCGCACGGTGGTGCTTGTTTCCCACCGGCAGTCCACCATGCGCATTGCCGATCAGGTACTTCATGTGGATGCGGGGAGGTGCAGCTGATGACCGTGCAGGACAAACGGCAGCGAGAACAGCAGGTGGTCACCTGCATGATCGAACTTTACTGCCGCAAAAAACACCGTACCAATGGGAAACTGTGCCCGGAATGTGCCGCCCTGCGGGACTATGCCCAAGCACGCAGCGAACGTTGCCCGTTCATGGAGCAGAAAACCTTCTGCTCCCAGTGCAAGGTACACTGTTATCAACCCGAAATGAGGGAAAAGATCCGGCAGGTCATGCGGTTTGCCGGGCCGCGGATGCTGCTGGTGCACCCGGTCATGGCCCTGCATCATATGGCCGAAACTTTGCGGCAAAAATGTCGGAAGGAGAGTTCCCAATGAAACTGAAAAAATGGCTGTATCTGGCGCTGGGCTTTCTGGGCCTGGCCTTGGGCGCGGTGGGGGCAGTCCTTCCACTGCTCCCTGCCTTTCCGTTTCTGTTGCTGGCGGCGGTATGCTTCGGCAAAAGTTCGGAAAAGCTGGACCGCTGGTTCCGCGGTACTCGGCTGTACAAGGATAACCTGGAATCCTATGTGGCGGGGCAGGGGATGACCACCCGCACCAAGGTACGCATCATGGTGGTGGTCACGATTCTCATGAGCATCGGCTTCATCATGATGCACGCAGTGCCGGTGGGACGTATCGTTCTGGGGTGCGTGTGGGTATTCCATATCCTGTACTTCTGGTTTGGCGTGCGTACCATTTCCGGCGGCCGGGACAGGGAAAATCCCTGAAGGACCAGCGCTCCCGTTTAATACCCTGCTTTTTCAAAACCTTACGTTCCGGCGTGAGGTTTTTATTTTTATGCATCTATATTTTGAAAAAATACAAGAAGGTTAATCGGACCCCCAAACCGACGCTGTGCGGACAAAAAACGAAAATATTAGCAAAATAAGACAAAATAATTAAAAAAATATTGAATTATTGTGACAGAGTGCTATAATAACAGACGGGGATTTCAGGTGAGTCCATAGGAGACCATTTCTAGCATCGTTACAAAAGGCTCCGCAGGCAGCGGTGCCTAATGATAAAGGGAGGAATCTTTATGGTAAGTTTTATCATCTGCCTAGCCATTCTGGTGATCGGCTACTTTACTTACGGTAAAGTCGTCGACAACACCTTCGGCCCGGATGACCGCGAAACGCCTGCTGTGCGCATCAACGACGGCGTTGACTACGTCGTAATGCCGCAGTGGAAGCTGTTCCTGGTACAGCTGCTGAACATCGCCGGTCTGGGACCGATCTTCGGCGCCATGCAGGGCGCTCTGTGGGGACCCATCGTGTTCCTGTGGATCACCTTCGGCACCATCTTTGCGGGCGGCGTTCACGACTACTTCTCCGGTATGATCAGTGAACGTAACGAGGGCGGTTCCATCGCCGAAGTCACCGGCAAGTACCTGGGCCACACCATGCAGAACGTCATGCGTGTGTTCTCGGTCGTGCTGCTGATCATGGTCGGTACCGTCTTTGCGGTCGGCCCTGCAGGTCTGATCGTTACTCTGTGCAAGAACTTCGGTGCCACCGGCTTCCTGGCCACCACCCTGTTCTGGCTGGTCCTGATCCTCATTTACTACTTCATTGCGACCTTTATCTCTATCGATAAGATCATCGGCAAGATCTACCCCCTGTTCGGTATCTGCCTGATCATCATGGCTATCGGTGTTATCATCGGTATCTACACCAACCCCGAATTCACCATCCCCGAAATCTGGTCCCATATGTACAACATGCATCCGGACGGAACCCCGATCTGGAGCTTCATGTTCATCACGGTTGCCTGCGGCGCCATTTCCGGCTTCCACTCCACCCAGTCGCCTCTGATGGCGCGCTGCATGAAGAGCGAGAAGCAGGGCCACTTCGTCTTCTACGGCGCTATGGTCGCTGAAGGTATCATCGCTCTGATCTGGGCCGCAGCCGGCTGCTCCCTGTACGAAGTCACCGGCGGCCTGAACACCGGCCTGTCCGCTGCTCTGGCAGAAGGCCAGTCCGCCGCTATCTATGACGTCTGCTCCCGCACCATGGGCGGTGTGGGCACCGCACTGGCCATGATCGGCGTGGTTGTCTGCCCCATCACCTCCGGCGATACCGCTTTCCGTTCCGCTCGTCTGACCCTGTCCGACTGGTTCAAGATCGATCAGGGCTCTTACGCCAACCGTCTGAAGCTCTGCATCCCCGTCCTGGGCGTCGGCGCTGTGCTGGGTATCGGCAACGCGCTGGGTTACATCGACTACACCGTTATCTGGCGTTACTTCAGCTGGACCAACCAGACTCTGGCTATGATCGTTCTGTGGGCTGCTTCCATGTTCCTGTTCGTTGAGAAGAAGAACTTCTGGATCACCGCTGTGCCCGCTACCTTCATGAGCGCTGTTTCCAGCACTTACTTCATCTTGGCTCCTGAATGCCTGGGCGGTCTGGTCAACAGCAAGACCGCGGAGGGCACCACCGTGTACAACACCGCGGTTGCGTATCCCATCGGCATCATCTTCGCCATCGCGATGCTGGTCATCTTCCTGATGGCTACCAAGAGACATTCGGCGAAAGCGCAGGCCTGAGGCTTGCGCGGCTGAGCCGGCAACGTACAACTGAAAGCCGGCCGCTGTTCAAAAGCGGCCGGCTTTTGCGTTGGCGCATATTCCACACAAGCGAGGTTTACCGCCATGATCTTCAAACCTTTTCCTTTGAGCACGTCCCGCCTGGAAAACTACGAACTGGAACTGGACAAAAAGAATTGCCGCAAAATCGGCCCCTGTGGTCTGGGCAAAAAAGCGCTGTATCTGAACAGCTTCTTTATTGACCGCCGGTACTATGTGCCCATCTCGGCGGTGCGGCGCGTCTTCAAGCGCGTGGCCATGAGCCGCGGCGGCTATACCGGCAAGGGCATTTTTGCCAGCATGGCCTATCTGGTTGTGGTGTACGACGACGGGCAGCAGAAGCAGTGCAACTTCAAGTATGAAGAACAGGTCGATGATTTCCTGGCACTGCTGGCAAAGGAACAGCCGCAGATCAAGCGGGTCAGTGCCGCGGCCGAAGAGCGTCTGGCCAAACGGCAGGCTGAGCGGGAGGAAGCTGAGCGCAACCGCCCGCCGCTGACACCCCACAACAAAAAAGTGGTGGAGGAACTGCAGCAGGCCATTGACTACCTGGAGGAAAAGCCTGAACTCAGCACCGCTCTCAGCCGTGCGGCCCAGCACAAGCGCGCGTATGAGTGCAGCAGCCCCAGCTACCGCTGGGTGGCCATGGCTATCACGGCGCTGGGCATCGTCGGCATAGTGTACGGCGTATGGTCGCTGGTGATGGGCAAAGGCGGATTCGGTATTTACTTTGCCCTGTTCGGACTGGCCGCCGTGTTTACCTTCGCCGGGTTCAGCGTGCTTCCCACCGCCCGCAACAACCGCCGCAGCATCCTCAAACAAGAGGAAAAAGCCAAGGGAGATATGGAACAGTACCTGGCTGCCCGGCCGATGTTCCCGCTGCCTGCCCGGTATGCCCACCCGGTGGTGCTGCAGCGCATGCAGCGCGCTGTGGAGGACGGCAAGGCATCTTCGGTGGCTGAGGCGCTGGATGTTGTAAAGAAGGACCTCAAAGCATTGAACTCCGATGTGCAGGTTTCGCAGGAAGAATATGACGAGGTCGTGGCCATCAAGCCAATGTTCCTGAACGCCGGTTATCAATAAGGAAAAACAACGCCCCCGCAGATGACAAGTCTGCGGGGGCATTTTTATGGAAAATCAACTATTTTTCTGGCTTATAGATACATTAAAAATCTTAATTTTTCTTTATGGCTGAACCGCGCTATAATCATAGCAGTCCCAGGGAAAAACAAACGCAAGAAATGGTAAACACTGTTTTTCCTCTTTTATATATCAGCTGTTTAATGGGCCGTGTACACCTTGACCGGCTCTGTGGCAGAAAAAGAAAGGATGCGGATTTCTATGTATGACATTATCATTATCGGAGCGGGCCCTGCAGGCATCAGCGCCGGCATTTACGCGGTGAGCCGTGGAAAGCGCACCCTGGTTCTGGAAAAAGCACAGGTGGGCGGTATCATCGGCAAGGTATCTACCGTCACCCACTACACGGCCATTCAGCAGCAGGAAACCGGTGCCACCTTTGCCGCCCGTATGAAGGAGCAGGCACTCCAGGCTGGCGTGGAGATTGTCAAAGCCACCGTCACGGGCGTGACCCTGACCGGAGAAATCAAACGCATCACCACCGACAATGGAACCTATGAAGCCAAGCGGGTCATTCTGGCCAACGGCGGTACCCCGCGCAAGCTGGGCATTCCCGGGGAACAGGAGCTGGCCGGCAAAGGTATGGGGATGAATGCGGCCCGGGATGGCGCTGCCTATGCCGGCAAGAACATCTATGTGGTCGGCGGTGCAGACGGTGCGGTGAAGGAAGCTCTGTATCTGGCCCAGTTTGCCAGGCACCTGACCATCATCCATTTTGAGGAGCATCTGGGCTGCATTGCGGAATTCCGGCAGAAGGTGGGCGAGGCCGAAAATATCTCCCTGTGCCTGGACTCCCGGCTGCACGCTGTTTACGGTCAGGGCGAGGTGGAAAGCCTGGAAATCGTCAACGAGCGTGACGGCCGCGTGCAGCGCATTACGGACCCTGGCTGCGGCATCTTTGTCTATGCCGGTGTTACGCCGAACACCGAACTTTATACGGAACTGAAACTGCAGGACGGGTATATCCCCACCAACGAGAAGATGGAAACCGCCATTCCCGGCGTCTATGCGGCCGGTGACATCCGGGTCAAGCAGGTGCGTCAGGTAGCCACGGCCGTATCCGACGGTGCCATTGCAGCCATTAACGCGGCAATGTAAGGTACGGACCGCCCAGAATCATTCACTAAAATTATATCACAAAAAGTCATGGAGTACCTGTAAAGGCAGGCGGCTCCATGACTTTTTTGCCATCTGTGAGAGGGACAGAAACTTTACGGACAAAACAAAAAAACCTCACGTCGGAACGTGAGGTTTTGGTGCGCCCGCAGGAACTCGAATCCTGGACCCTCTGATTAAAAGTCAGATGCTCTACCAACTGAGCTACGGGCACAAATAGCTGTTTTGCTTTACAGCCTAATTATCATATCATAAAACTGTTTATCTGTCAACACGAAATTCAGACGTTTGCAAGCAATTTTGCCGTAATTGACAGTCCCGATGCGGTGGGGTATAATGAGATTCATATTTAGAGGATCGTCTAAATGGAACCCTTTCGCGGGCGGCGGCCTCTGCTTGATTGAAAAAGAGGTGTTTTGTATGCCCACATCGGTTCCGTTTGTATCGGTGGCCAGTGCCATGTTCAGCCTGATTGTCATTGTTGGCCTTCCGGTCGGTCTTGGCATTGCGGTGTGCCGCAAAAACAAGAACGCGGGCCGTGCCATTATGATCGGTGCGTTCTGCTACATTGTCAGTGCCTATGTGCTGGAACAGATCCTGCACAGTCTGGTGTTTACCGTCTGGCCGGACATCCGTCAGAATCTCGTGGTTTTCTGCCTGTATGGCTGCCTGGCGGCCGGTGTGTTTGAGGAAACCGCCCGGTTCCTCGGGCTGCGTACCCTGTGCAAGAATGACAAATCCCCGGCTATCGGATTTGCCTACGGTGTGGGCCACGGCGGCATCGAAGCCATTCTTCTGGCCGGTCTGACCATGCTGAACAACCTGATGGTCATGTACGCCATCAACAGCGGTAACACCGACGACCTGCTGGCCGGTGTGGAAGGGGAGCAGCTCACGCTGGCCCAGGACCAGCTGGCTCAGCTGGCAGCCATCCCGGCCACCCAGTGGCTGGCTGCCGGGCTTGAGCGTGTATGCGCCATCGGCCTGCATCTGGTTCTGTCCATGCTGATCTGGATGGTGGTCACCAAGCGCCTGCCCATTTGGGGCTATCCTCTGGCCATCTGCCTGCATGCGGTGTCCAATCTGCCGGCCATGCTGTATCAGGCCGGTGTTCTGACCGTCTGGCCCACCGAGCTGGCCACGCTGGTTCTGGTGCTGCTGGTGGCAGCTCTGGTCTGGCAGCTGCATCGTCGTTGTGAACCGGCCCGACTTTGATCATCCGTTGCGTTCCGAATGCTGTCCTCGCCGGTTCTCCGGCGGGGACACCTTTTTGTCATCACAACAGGGGACTGTTTCATGCTGTTTAATTCACTGGCTTACGCGGTATTCCTGCCGCTGGCCGTACTGGTTTACTTTTTGCTTCCTCAGCGCTGGCGCTGGGGGGCTTTGCTGGGATTCAGTTATTATTTCTATATGAGCTGGAACCCCGAACTCATTGTGCTGATCCTGTTCACCACAGTAGTCAGCTGGCTGGCGGCTCTGGCGGTGGAACGGACCAGGCGCCCCGCTCTGCGCAAAGCTGCCCTGTGGGGTGGGGTAGGGCTGTGCCTGGCCTGTTTGTTCTTCTTCAAATACTTCAATTTCTTCTCTCAGAATGTCACTGCCTTGCTGCAGGCGGTGGGACTGCCGCTTCAGCCCACTACCCTGGAACTGGTGTTGCCGGTGGGCATCAGCTTTTACACTTTCCAGACTTTGAGCTATGTGGTGGACGTGTACCGGGGCGACCTGAAAGCCGAGCACCACTTCGGATATTATGCCTTGTATGTCAGCTTTTTCCCGCAGCTGGTGGCGGGGCCTATCGAGCGTGCCGGCAATCTTCTGCCGCAGCTCCATGAAAAGCATGACCCGGATCTGGCCAATTTCAGCGCCGGTCTGCGCAAGATCTGCGTGGGCATGTTCAAAAAAGTGGTCATTGCGGATTTTGTCGCCACTTACGTCAATAACGTTTACAATGACCTGGCAGGGAAGGGCGGCCTGACCCTGATTCTGGCCACCATGCTGTTCAGCGTGCAGATCTACTGCGATTTCTCCGGCTACTCGGATATTGCGGTGGGCAGTGCCCGGCTGCTGGGCATCGACCTGATGGAAAACTTCCGCAGCCCCTATATGGCCCGCAGCGTCAAGGACTTCTGGCGCCGCTGGCACATCAGCCTGACCCGCTGGTTCACCGATTATGTGTATATCCCCCTGGGAGGCAGCCGGTGCAGCCGCTGGAAGCATCTGCGCAACCTGGTGGTGACGTTTCTGCTCAGCGGATTGTGGCACGGGGCCAGCTGGACCTTTGTGCTGTGGGGATTGTATCACGGCCTGTGGCTGTGTGCCGAAACCTTTTACCTGCCCCGGGTGGAGGCGCTGCAGAACCGCCTGCAGGGTGTCCGCGGCACGGCCTTTGCCACTCTGCGCACTGCGCTCACCTGCTGCGTGGTGGGCTTCGGGTGGATTTTCTTCCGCGCCAATGACCTTTCCGACCTGATGTATGTGCTGACCCATCTGGGCCAGGGCCTAAGCCCGGTCCACCTGCTGGCCTATGCGCAGGCAGCCGGCCTGACCCCGGTGCTGCTGGGCCTGGCGTTCGCCTTGATCGCTGCCTTGCTGGTGTATGACTGGTACGCCACCTATCGCACCGACCCGCTGCGCGCCATCTGCCGCGCCCGCCCCTGGCAGCGCTATACCTTTTATTATGTGCTGTGCTTTGGGGTGCTGGCGGCGCTGTGCTCCCGTCCCTTCGGCGCCACGGCGGACTTTATCTACTTCCAGTTTTAAGGGGGCCGACCATGACAAGAAAAGCCTTTGCAAAATATATGGCTAAACTGCTGGCCTTCCTGCTGGCGCTGTGCGTGCCCTTTGCGCTGCTCATCGGTTTCATAGGCTTTGTGCCCGAAACCACCCAGCAAAGCCTGCTGTATACCCTGCATTATAAACTGGATCTTTTACGGGACACCCCCGGCGGCAACCGCATCCTTATTGCTGGAGGCTCTTCCACAGAATACGGCACCGACTGCCAGACCATTGCCGATGCCACCGGCCGCCCCACCTACTGTGTGGGGGTGACTGCCTACCTGGGCATCCAGATGTACCTGAACATGCTGGACCGCTACGCGGAACCCGGCGATACGGTCATTCTGATGCTGGAACACCTGATGCTGCGGGACACCGGGGTGGATTATCTGGTGCTGTGGCAGTCCTGCGGCACTGACCCGGATGCCTGGGCCTGTGTTCCTCCGGATTTGTGGCTGGGGGCGGCGGCCAGTGCAGGGCGCTACCTGGCCCAGCGTTGGCCCACCGATTGGACCCCTCTGCAGGGGATGCACTGGACAAGCTATGACTACGCCCCCGGTCAGACACCGCACAGCGATGATTTCGGGCCGCTGGGGGATGTGACCGCTCCGCGCACCAACATCCTGGAACATAAGTACAACACCCAGGATATGGTGTCCCTGAGTGCTGATGTGCTGGATCAGGATAACCTGCGGGCCATCCGGAAGTTTGCGGACAGGATGGAGCAGCGCGGCGTGATGGTGCTGTTCAGCCATGCGCCCCTCAATGCGCTGTGCGTGACCAGCAGCGCCGAGGAGAGCGCCGGATATGCCGATGCAGTGCGGGAGCAGCTGGGACTTCCCGTGCTGGTGGACTACCCGGACGCCGTTATGGATGCCGACCTGTTTTACGACAGCAACAACCACCTGAATACGGAAGGTGCTGCCTTGTATACACAAAAAATGATCGAAGGTCTGAGCGCCTTGAATCCGGCTGCCTGACATAAAAATGCCCGCCTCTGCGCAGTTTTGCACGGAGGCGGGCATTTTTGTACCTTGCGGAGTATATCGCGGACAGCCTGTGTTTATACCAGCCAGAAAAGCAATTTTTACAAGGCTGATTTTGAGCGAATACAGGGTCAGGAAGCGCAATCCTGTTCCGCTGAGCGGAACGAAAAAGAAAGCAAAAATTCGACATGCGGAACACGGTTCCATAAAGCGGAACAATAATGCTGCAGAAGCGGCAAAAAGCGGTTGTCAACTCCGACAATGGCCAACCACATGCAGAAATGCTACACTGAGATAGACAAAACAAGCGCGGCAGCGATGTGGCGCCGGAAAGAGTTTCGGGAGGTTCAATATGGCAAAAAATGCGATCGTGGGCCAGTCTGGCGGTCCTACTTCGGTGATCAATGCAAGCCTGGCGGGGGTGTTTGAAAGCTGCAAACGCCGTGGGGCGGAAAAGGTGTACGGCATGATGCACGGCGTGGCCGGTCTGCTGGAACGCCGCGTCTGCATACTGGACGACAAGCTGACCTGCGCCATGGACATTGAACTGCTCAAGCGCACGCCGTCCAGCTATCTGGGCAGCTGCCGTTATAAGCTGCCCGACTGGCATACGCCGGAAGGCGAGAAGGTGTACCAGCAGCTGTTCGAGATCCTGAAAGAGCTGGATATCGGCTACTTCTTCTATATCGGCGGCAACGACAGCATGGATACCATCGGCAAGCTGGCTGATTACGGCAGCCACATCGGCAGCGAAATTCGCTTTATGGGTGTGCCCAAAACCATCGACAATGACCTGATGGTCACCGACCATACCCCGGGCTACGGCAGCGCCGCCAAGTACATTGGTGTGGTCATGAAGGAAATTATCCGCGATGCCACCGTGTACGGTACCAAATACGTCACCATCGTGGAGATCATGGGCCGTAATGCCGGCTGGCTGACTGCTGCCGCGGCCCTGGCCCGCGCCGAGGACTGCGAGGGTGTGGACATGATCTGCCTGCCTGAAATTCCTTTCAACGTGGACCACTTTGTGGAAAAGGTGGAACGGATGCAGGCCAAAAAGCCCAGCATCGTCATTGCGGTGTCCGAGGGCGTCAAGCTGGAAGATGGCCGTTATGTCTGTGAGCTGGCCGACGATGTGCATGCGGTGGACGCCTTCGGCCATAAGGCCCTGACCGGCACCGCCCGCTTCCTGGCCAACACGGTGGCACGCCGCCTGGATACCAAGACCCGCTGCATCGAACTCTCCACCCTGCAGCGCTGTGCCGGTCACCTGACCAGCCGTACCGACATCACCGAAGCCTATCAGGTGGGCGGTGCTGCTGTCAAGGCTGCCTTTGAGGGCCATACCGGCGAGATGGTCGCCATCAAGCGCATTTCCAACGCGCCGTACCAGTCCACCACCGAGCTGCATCCCATCAGTGAAGTGGCCAACCTGGAAAAGAAGGTCCCGCTGGAATGGATCAACGCCGACCACACCGACATGATGCCGGAATTCATCTCCTACGCCATGCCCCTGATCCAGGCCGAACTGACCCCCATCTATGTGGAAGGCCTACCCCATCACATCTATCTGCCGGAATGAATCCGGCGGTACAAAGCCATTTCCTGCCCCTGCCTGCGTCCTTGCCTGTGCGCCGGCGGGGGCTTTTGTTTGCATAGAGAAAAAATCTGCTCTACCGGCTTGACAAACCTCCGGCAATGCGCTATAATAACTCTTGTCGTTACGGATGATTAGCTCAGCTGGTTAGAGCGCTGCGTTCACATCGCAGAGGTCGAGGGTTCGAGTCCCCCATCCTCCACCAAGACAGCGCCTCGGTCGTTGACCGGGGCGTTTTTATTTGTATGCTTCATACGCAAACAAAAAGCCCGCCGCGGACTTCTTTCTGCGGCGGGCTTTCTATATTTATTCGGAAATGACCAGGTAAGAGAATGCGCGGCGGTACACTTCGGCGGCTTTCATCAGGTCGGGAATGAAAACTCGTTCATTGGGCTGGTGTTCACTGGTGGGGCTGCCGGGCATGTTGGCGCCGAAAGCCACACAGTTGTCAAAGGCCCGGGCAAAGGTGGCGCCGGCGGAAATGTACGGCTCCGTTTCCGCGTCGCCGGTCACTTCCCGGTAGGCTTTCAGCAGCTTGCTGACCAGCGGGCTGTCCAGCGGCACATGGATGGGCCGCAGCCAGTCAAATTCCTCCACCGTCAGGTGGCAGGCGGCTGCCTTTTCCTGGACCAGAGCCAGGATCTCCTCTTTCTCCCGGGTCACAGGCAGGCGCAGGTCCAGGCCCAGCACGGCCCCGTGCTCATCCAGGGTAAACTTGCCCAGGTTGACGGTGACCGGACCGGAAAAATCGGACAGATCCTTGTCGGTGAAGCCTTCAAACCGGAACTTGCCATCCAGTGCTTCGCAGGCAAAGGTGATGGCATCGTGCTCATAGCCCGCCTTGCGCAGGGCGCGCAATAGATTCAGGTTGGCGCTGACGCCTTTCCAGGGATTCTTGGCATGGGCGGTGAGCCCTTCGGCGCAGAGCCGGTCCCCGTCCAGGTGGAAAGGCAGCCCCAGCTCCTGCAT
>DXNX01000070.1 GCA_019413245.1 Oscillospiraceae bacterium | reverse complement strand
GATGATCACCCTGATTACCACCTTGAACACGGAGCTGGCACCCCGCATTACCCGCCACGGTGTTCTGGTGGAGGTGTATGGCGAAGGAATTCTGATTCTGGGCGATTCCGGTGTGGGTAAGAGCGAGACCGCCATTGAACTGGTCAAGCGCGGACACCGCCTGATCGCGGATGACGCAGTGGAACTGCGCAAGGTATCCAGCCGCAAGATCATGGGCATGGCCCCCGAAAATATCCGTCACTTCATCGAACTGCGGGGTATCGGTATCATCAATGTGGCTCGTCTGTTTGGTGCCGGCGCGGTCAAGAACAGCGTGGAAGTGGAAATGGTCGTGGAACTGGAACCGTGGGAGCGGACCAAGAACTATGATCGTACCGGCCTGGAGCATGACAGCTACGACATTCTGGGAGTGAGCGTGCCCAGCATGCTGATTCCCGTGATGCCCGGACGAAATTTGGCGGTGATTCTGGAAACCGCCGCTATCAACAACCGTCAGAAAGAGATGGGCTACAATGCTGCGCAGGACCTGCTGAACAGCCTTGGCCTGCAAAATGATATTACCGGATTTTGATTGATAAAATGAAGTGAGGAACTGTTCTGCATGCAAGTGATTGCTGATCTGCATACCCATACCCTTTGCGCCAGCCACGCCTTCCATACGGCGCTGGAAATGGCGGCCGAAGCGGAAAAGCTCGGTTACCGTGCTATGGCGTTGACCGACCACGCTCCGGCTATGCCGGATTCTCCGCATATCTGGCATTTCGGGAACTGGAGCACCATGCCCCGGACCATCGGAAAGGTGGCCATGCTGTATGGTGTGGAAGCGAACGTCATGGACACCAAGGGCAATCTGGACCTGCCGGACCGTATGCTGGCGACACAGGATTGGGTGGTCGCTTCCATTCACAGCCCCTGCATCCCCGGATTGCTGACCGAGAAGGAAGCCAACCGGTTGTGGCTGGGCGTGGCGGAAAATCCGTATGTGGACTGCATCGGCCATTCCGAGCAGCAGCATTATCGGTATGATTATGACCTTGTGACCAAGGCGTTTGCCAGAAATAACAAGGTTGTGGAACTGAACGGCAATTCGTTTCAGGTTCGGCAGGATGGCATTCCTAACATGCAGGCCCTGCTCAAAGCCTGCCTTAAAAACGGATGCCGCATCTCTCTGGATACCGATGCACACAGTATCCGGCAGCTTCGCGAAAACATGAGCGCACTGTTTACCCTGGTGGAAGAGATCGACTTTCCGCAGGAACTGATCGTGAATGCCAGCACGGAAAATCTGGTTGCGGAATTGAAGCGCCACAACCGCGGTTGTGCGCAGGAAATAGGAGGCATTTTGCTATGAGCCAGTACACCATTGGTATCGACCTTGGCGGAACCACCATGACCGCCGGCCTTGTGAACGAAAAATATGAGATCGTGGCCAAGCTGACCCGTGCGACCCGGTTGCCGCGTCCGGCGGATGATCTGGAGCGCGCGCTGGCAGATCTGTGCCGTGCCGTTGCCAAAGAAGGAAAAATAGACTTTTCCCAGATCGCTTATGTGGGCATCGGTACGCCCGGCAGCGTGAATTTCACCACGGGCTTTGTGGGCTACAACACCAATTTCGGTTACTATGACTGGAACCTGGGGCCCGATATGGAGAAGCTGCTGGGCTGCAAGGTGTATGTGGAGAATGACGCCAACGCCGCCGCTTTCGGTGAATATCTGGCCGGCGGCGCCAAAGGGTATCATGATGCAGTGATCGTGACACTGGGAACCGGTATCGGCAGCGGCATTATTCTGGGCGGCAAAATTCTGCGCGGCTTCAATTTTGCGGCCGGCGAAATGGGCCATACTGTTATCGTCAAGGATGGCCGTCCCTGCAATTGCGGCCGCCGCGGCTGTTGGGAACGTTATGCTTCGGCCCGCGCTTTGAGCGAGGATACCAAAGAAGCTATGAAAAACGACCCGGATACCATGATGTGGAAGATTGCCGGTGATCTGGACCATGTCAACGCAAAGACGGCGTTTGACGCCATGGCGGCAGGGGATGCCTGCGGCAAGCGCGTGGTCGAAAACTGGATGGAATACGTTGCCTGCGGCGTGGCCAATGTGGTCAACACTTTCCAGCCGGAAGTGATCTGCATCGGCGGCGGGGTGTCCAATCAGGGCGAGGTCCTGCTGGCACCGGTCCGCGAATATGTGGAACGGGAAACCCATAATATTACCACCGGCCGCAACCCGGTCATTACTGCATGCGTGCTTCGTAATGATGCCGGCGTGATCGGGGCCGCCGAACTGGCAGATTCCATCTGATGAATCTGCCCTATAACACAAATCAGAGGGGGAGGGCAAGCATGATGCAAAAGCCGATTGCCGATCTGCTGGATGCGATGGGCGCTCAGGCACTGCCCTGTATTCATAATGAACCGTTGGACCGTCATACGACGTTCCGCATTGGTGGTCCGGCTACGGTTTTCTGCAAACCGCGCACCGTGGTGGAATTGACCCGGACGCTGGAACTCTGCCGCCAGAACGATGTGCGTACTTATTTGTTGGGCAACGGGTCCAATACGCTTTTTGCCGATGAAGGGTATGAAGGCGCCGTGATCTGCCTGACCGATCTGAAAACCAATTCCACAGCCGAGGTACAGCCGGATGGCAGTACCAGGCTTACGGTCGGTGCCGGGACACTGCTGGTTACCGTCTGCAACAAGGCGCTGGAACTGAATCTGACCGGGCTGGAATTTGCTTTCGGAATCCCGGGCACGGTGGGAGGCGCTGTCTACATGAACGCCGGCGCTTATAGCGGTGAAATAAAAGATGTGGTGAATCAGGTTACCTTCCTGGATGAGAACCTGAAGCTGCAGACGCTTCCAGCCGAAGAACTGGCATTTGGCTACCGTACCAGTGCTTTTGAAAAGAATCCGTGGTGCATTCTGGAAGCAGAGCTTGTTTTGCGGCCGGGCGTACACGAGGAAATCAATGCCAAAATGCAGGACTTTATGTCCCGGCGTCGGGCAAAGCAGCCTTTGGATATGCCTTCTGCCGGCAGTACCTTCAAACGGCCTGCAGGCTGCTTTGCCGGTCAGCTGATCGAACAGTGCGGCCTGCGAGGGTTCTCGGTAGGCGGCGCCGCCGTCAGCCGGAAACATTGCGGTTTTGTGGTGAATACCGGCGGCGCAACCTGTGCTGATGTGGTGGAACTGACAGATAAAATTCGTGAGATCGTGCAGGAAAAGACCGGCCATGTGCTGGAGCGCGAAATCCGGGTAGTACGATGATACGATTCTGAGTGCGGCAGGGAAGTGAGGAACAGTATGAAGTTTCTGGTGGTGACCGGGCTTTCCGGTGCGGGTAAGTCAATGGCAGCCAATGCGCTGGAAGATATTGGGTTCTTTTGCATCGATAATATTCCGGCCGGGTTGCTGCCCCGCATTGTGGACTTTGCTCTGCAGGGCGAAAACCAGCTGACCCGTGTGGCGGTTGTCATGGACATCCGGGGACTTCGTTCCGTGGAAGAAGTCAAGACGGCGTTGTCGGCGCTGGATGAAAAAAGAATGGATTATGACATCCTGTTTCTGGATGCGGCTGATCCGGTGATTCGCCGACGGTATAAGGAAACGCGCCGTGTGCATCCCATGACCCTCAACGGACAGCTGCCGATTGACGAGGCCATTCGCCGGGAGCGGGCCATTCTTCAGCCGCTGCGTGATCGTGCTCGGTATGTGATCGATACCACCCAGCTCTCCACTGCGCAGACCAAGGAACGGATCTGCGGTCTGTTCCTGGACCGTGGTCAATGTGCCATGTCCTTGAACATCATGTCTTTTGGCTTTAAGTACGGACTGCCTCAGGAGGCGGACATCGTTCTGGATGTGCGCTGCCTGCCCAATCCGTTCTATGTCCCGGAACTGAAAGAACTGACCGGCCTTGATCAGCCGGTTGTGGATTATGTGATGGCGGCACCCGAATCGCAGGAATTGCTGCGCCGGTATGAAAGCATGCTGGAGTATTCGTTGCCGCTGTATGTGAAAGAAGGAAAAAGCCAGCTTGTAGTGGCTATCGGGTGTACCGGCGGCAAGCACCGGTCCATCACATTTGCCCGTAAACTGGCAGAATTCTGCAGCAATCTTGGCTATACCCCTGCCGTTTTGCATCGGGACGCAAAACGGACAATGTGACCTTAAACAGAAAGAGGCATCCACAAGATGAGCTTTTCCCAGGATGTCAAGGCAGAAATCCTGCGCCGCAAGGTAAGCCGCCCGTGCTGCTGCACGGCGGCAGCCTATGCGGTGGCCTGCTTTGGCAAATATTTTGACGACCGCGGCATCGTTCTGCAGACTGAGACAGAAGGTGTTGCAAATTTTGCCCAGAAGATGTACGGGCGCTGTGGCATTACAGGACAGATCCTGCGCAAGGAACGGACCGCCGGGTCGGTGGTCTATGAATTCAGCGTCAAGGACCCGGAGGAAGTCCGCAAGATGCTGGAACTGTTCGGCCACACTGGCCGGGAAACGGCGCTGCGTATCAAGCCGGGGTGCTTCAAATGCCAGCAGTGTGTGTCCCATTTTGTGGCGGCTGCTTTTTTGTGCTGCGGCACAGCCACCGACCCCGAAAAAGGGTATAACATTGAATTCCTCTCGACCCGTTACCAGCTCTCTCAGCAGCTGGAGGCTATTCTGGCCGAACATGAATTTCATCCGCACCGGGCATTGCGCAAGGGTGCCAATACCGTGTACATCAAGGCCGGCGACCATATTGAGGATCTGCTGACCTTTATGGGGGCCGGCAATGCGGCCATGCGCATTATGGAGCAGCGGATGTATAATGAAATGCGCAACAAAACAAACCGTTTGTCCAACTGTGAAACGGCAAATCTGGGCAAGAGCGTACAAGCAGCTGTGCAGGTACAGATGGCAATTCGGGCATTGGAGGATGCCGGTGCCCTGGAAACCTTGCCGGAACCGTTGCTGACCACAGCAAAAATGCGGATGCAGTATCCCGATCTGCCGTTGGCCCGCCTGGCGGAAAAATTCAATCCGCCGGTCAGCAAAGCCGGACTGTCTCATCGGTTCAAACGGATTCAACAGGCAGCACAGAGGCTGAATAAGCCCGCGGAAACTGAAGGAAAGGAACAACATGCCTGAGCAAACAAAACGACAGTTCGCCCATCTGCATTTGCATACCGAATACAGCCTGCTGGATGGTGCGTGCCGAATCGATAAACTGTTCGACCGCATCAAGGAGCTGGGCCAGACCGCCGTGGCCATCACAGACCACGGCGTTATGTATGGTTGCGTGCAGTTTTACGATGCAGCCGTGGCGGCGGGAATCCGCCCGATCATCGGATGTGAAGTGTATGTGGCAACCCGTACACGTTTTGACAAAGTAAACCGCATCGACGGTAATAACCATCTGGTTCTGCTGTGCAAGGATGAAACCGGCTACAAAAACCTGATCAAGCTGGTCAGTGCCGGATTCCTGGAAGGCTTTTATTCCAAACCCCGTGTGGACAAGGAATTACTGGAGCAGTACCATGATGGTTTGATTTGCCTGTCTGCCTGCCTGGCCGGTGAAGTTCCGCAGGCAATTCTGGCAGGGGATTATGAGCGGGCCAAACAGGTGGCATTGTACTACCAGGACCTGTTTGGCGAAGGCAACTATTATATTGAGTTACAGGATCACGGTCTGGAGGAGGACAATATTGTTCTGCCGCAGCTGATTCGTCTGTCCCGAGAAACGGGAATCCCGCTGGTGGCCACAAATGATGCCCACTATCTGACAAAAGAGGACTCCAAGATGCAGAGTATCCTGCTTTGCATCCAGACGGGCAAGACCATTGCGGATGCTGACCGAATGGAATTCCAGACCGATGAATTTTATGTCAAGAGCACCGATGAAATGTACGACCTGTTCTCCATGGTGCCGGAAGCCTGTGAAAATACCAATCGCATTGCGGAACAGTGTCACTTCGATTTCCATTATGGCGAGACAAAGCTGCCGTATTTCAAAGCGCCGGATGGAATGGAAAACCAGGCGTACTTCGAAAAACTGTGCTGGGACGGTCTGGAACGCCGGTATCCCGGCCGTGTCACGCAGGATCTGCGGGACCGTCTGCAATACGAGATCGGCGTGATCTCCAAGATGGGGTATACCAACTATTACCTCATTGTGTTTGACTTCATCAATTATGCCAAGAACCGTGGTATTCCGGTGGGGCCGGGACGTGGTTCCGGTGCGGGCAGCCTGGCGGCCTACTGCGTAGGTATTACGGATATTGATCCCATCCGCTACAACCTGATTTTTGAACGCTTCCTGAATCCGGAACGTGTTTCCATGCCGGACTTTGATGTGGACTTCTGCTATGAACGGCGGCAGGAGGTCATCGACTACGTCAATGAGAAGTATGGCCGGGACCATGTGGCACAGATCGTGACCTTCGGGACCATGGCAGCTCGCGCCGCGGTGCGCGATGTGGGCCGCGTTATGGGAATGTCCTACCAGGACGTGGACCGGGTGGCCAAGCTGATTCCCATGGAACTCAAGATGACCCTGCAGCATGCGCTGGAAGTTTCCCCTGATCTGAAAAATCTCTATGAGGCAGACCCGCAGGTACACGAACTGATTGATACCTCACTGAAGGTGGAAGGCATGCCGCGGCACGCGTCGACCCATGCAGCCGGTGTTGTTATTACCCGGGAAGCGGCCACCGAATATGTGCCCCTTTCCACAAATGACGGCCTGCCTGTAACCCAGTTCAACATGACCGAGATCGAACGCCTCGGCCTGCTGAAAATGGACTTCTTGGGTTTGCGGACCCTGACTGTCATCCATGACACCGAAGTGGCCGTGCAGCGCCGGGAACCGTCGTTTACTCACGAGTCCATCGATTATGATGACCAGGCTACCTACGCCATGCTGACCAATGGCGAGACGGAGGGCGTGTTCCAGCTGGAATCTACCGGCATGAAGCAGGTGCTGACCGGCCTGAAACCAAAAGACCTGGAAGATATTATCGCTCTGATCTCGCTGTATCGTCCGGGACCCATGGATTCCATTCCCACATATCTGCGCAACCGGCGCGAGCCGGACAAGATCAGCTACCGCACGCCGCAGCTGGCGCACATTCTGGACGTGACCAATGGCTGCATTGTCTATCAGGAGCAGGTTATGCAGATCTGCCGGGAACTGGCGGGTTTCAGCTTCGGACAGGCAGACAACGTCCGCCGTGCCATGAGCAAGAAAAAGCACAAAGTTATGGAAGCGGAACGCGCCCACTTTGTGTACGGCTGTACAGAACCCGGCAAAGAGTGCCCGGGCTGCATCAATAATGGCATTTCGGAAGAGGCGGCCAATGCCATTTACGATGACATGAGCAGTTTCGCTTCTTATGCGTTCAATAAGTCCCATGCAGCCTGCTATGCCTATGTGGCGTTCCAGACTGCCTATCTGAAATGTCATTATCCTCAGGAATTTATGGCTGCGCTGCTCACCAGCGTACTGGACAACACCTCCAAGGTGATTGAATATTCCACTGAGTGTCAGCGCCTTGGCATCAAGGTCCTGCCGCCGGATATCAATGTATCTCGCGGCGGCTTTACGGCTGACGGCAACAGCATCCGCTTTGGTCTGAATGCGGTCAAGAGCGTGGGGCGCAACCTGATTGAAGGCGTCATCCGGGAACGTAAGGAACGGCCCTTCCGCAGTCTGTACGACTTCTGTAAGCGAATGCGCGGTGCCGAACTGAATCGCCGCGCCCTGGAAAACCTGATCCGTGCCGGTGCCTTTGACGCGCTGGAGCCCAGCCGTCACGGCATGCTGCAGAGCGTGGAAGGAATTCTGAAGAGCGTGGAGACAGATGCACGGCAGAATCTAGAAGGGCAGCTGGATCTGTTCAGCGCCATGGCAGGAAACAACGCCGATGCGGCAACTGAGGATTACAAGGTGCCGAACCTGCCGGAATATCCGACCTCGGAACTTCTCAAGATGGAAAAAGAGGTTTCCGGGTTGTATTTGTCCGGACATCCGCTGGACGCTTACCGGGAAAAGATTCAAAAGGTGTCCACCTGCATGATCTCCCAGCTCAGTGGTGACGATGCCAAAGATTTCGATAACAAGACCGTGACGTTGTTGTGCACTGTTGTTAAAAGCAAGGTGATGACCACCAAGTCCAACACCCTGATGGCCTTTACAACGGTGGAAGATCTGACCGGGACCATGGAACTGCTGGTATTCCCGAGGGTGTTTTCTTCGTATCGTGCTTACCTGCAGGAAAATGCCGTTGTGGTTGTCTCCGGCCGGGTCTCTTATAAAGAGGAAGAAGGCACCCGCCTGGTGGCGGAACAGATTGCCCCGGTAGATGAATATGACCCGTCGCGCGGATTCGCAACCCCGGCGGGGCAGGTGCAGGGAACAGTTCCCCGCAACAAGGTGGTGGGACTGTGGCTGCTGGTTCCGTCCCGCCAGAGTCGGGAAATGGAAAAAATCGAAAATCTGCTGCGAAATATATTTGACGGCCCCACGCCGGTTTACTTCAAATTCGAAGATACCGGCCAGCGTATGAGAGCACCGCAGAGCCTTTGGGCCAATGATGTGCCTGTTTTGCGCAAGGAGCTGGAGCGAATTTTAGGAGCCGACCACGTCAAAGAACAAACGGCAAAATAAATCCATATCTTTTGCAAGAATTGTCCATAATTGGCAGGGCATACATATGGTATAATACCTACGGGGGATTGTTACAGCTTTAACACATGGCCCGAAGCGGCTGGCCCCCAGTTGGCGAAAATCCGTGAGACGGAATACAAAACGCCAAGCCTTTGATTTAACGGGAGGGAAATCTATGGCTAAGGAGATTAAAACCATCGGCGTCTTGACCAGCGGCGGCGACGCGCCTGGCATGAACGCTGCTGTCCGTGCCATCGTGCGCACCGGCATTACCCGCGGTTACCGCATGATGGGCATTCAGCGCGGCTACAATGGCCTGATCAACGGCGAATGTTATGAGATGAACGTCCGCAGTGTGTCGGAAATCATCCACCGCGGCGGTACGATCCTGTATACGGCCCGCTGCCTGGAATTCAAGACCAAGGAAGGCCAGGCCAAGGGTCTGGCCCGCTGCAAGGAACTGGGCATTGACGCACTGGTTGTAATTGGCGGCGACGGCTCTTTCATGGGCGCTCGTGCGCTGGCAAACCAGGGCATTCCCTGCATTGGTATTCCCGGCACCATTGATAATGATATTGCCTGCAGTGAATATACCATCGGGTATGACACGGCCATGAACACTGCCGTGGAAGCCATCGATAAACTGCGTGATACCACCCAGAGCCATGACCGCTGCAGCGTGGTTGAGGTTATGGGCCATCATGCCGGTTACATCGCTCTGAACGTGGGCATCGCTACCGGTGCGCTGGCGGTCCTTCTGCCGGAACGTCCGTTCGACTTTGAACGCGATATTCTGCAGCGTATGCGTCAGACCCAGTTTACGGGCAAAAAGCATTTCATCATTATCGTGTCCGAAGGTGTTATCAGTGCCCAGGAGCTGGCTAACCAGATTCAGGCAGCCACGGGTGTCGACTCCCGTGCTACGGTTCTGGGCCATATCCAGCGCGGTGGTTCTCCCACGGTCCGTGATCGTGTGAATGCCTCCCTGATGGGCTATCATGCCATTGACCTGCTGGACAAGGGTATCTATAACCGCGTTGTAGGTGTGTCCGGCGGCAAGATCGTGGACTATGACGTCAACGTGGCGCTGTCCATGCACAAGACCATCGATTCCAGCGAGATCGATGTGGCTAACTCCATCTCGATCTGATCGTAAAGGCTCCATACACGAGGCCGGCGGTTTGTCCGGCTTCGTGTTTTTTGTGCCAGCATTTTGTATAAAAGAAAGACGTGAAGCAGGTATCTTTACCTGAGACAGCGTTCTTTTTCAAAAAAGTACTTGCAATCCTTTAGGGATTGTGGTATTATATTTCGGCAATACACACGCATTGCGTTGTTTTTTTGTGCCTGAACGGCCCATACTGGAAGGGAAAGGTTAGAAAACAATTACGCGGTGCGGAGGGTAAAACTAAATTTTTGGAGGAAAATTACTATGGCAGTCGTTTCTATGAAGCAGCTTCTCGAAGCCGGTGTCCACTTCGGTCACCAGACCCGTCGCTGGAACCCCAAGATGGCTAAGT
Organism: Oscillospiraceae bacterium; assembly: GCA_019413245.1. Taxonomy (GTDB): domain Bacteria; phylum Bacillota; class Clostridia; order Oscillospirales; family Ruminococcaceae; genus Gemmiger. The sequence goes on along the minus strand of DXNX01000070.1, from coordinate 1,620 downwards.
ACATCTTCACCGAGCGCAATGGTATCTACATCATTGACCTGCAGAAGACCGTGAAGAAGCTGGATGAGGCTTACAACTTCGTGCGCGATACCGCTGCTAACGGCGGCGAGATCCTGTTCGTCGGCACCAAGAAGCAGGCTCAGGAATCCATCCGTGACGAGGCTACCCGCTGCGGCATGCACTTCGTCAACGCTCGTTGGCTGGGCGGCATGCTGACCAACTTCCGCACCATCCGCAAGCGCATCGACCGCATGGAGCAGCTGAAGACCATGCAGGAAGATGGCACTTTCGACCTGCTGCCGAAGAAGGAAGTTGTCAAGCTGGAACTGGAGATGGAAAAGCTGGACAAGTACCTGGGCGGCGTTAAGGACATGAAGACTCTGCCGAAGGCTCTGTTCATTGTCGACCCCCACAAGGAACGCATTGCTGTTTCCGAGGCTCGCAAGCTGCACATCCCCATCGTGGCCATTGTCGATACCAACTGCGATCCCGATGAGATCGACTACGTCATCCCCGGCAACGACGACGCTATCCGCGCTGTCAAGCTGATCTCCGCCGCCATGGCTGATGCCGCCCTGGAAGGCAAGCAGGGTGTGCAGGATGCTCCTGCCGCTGCTGAGACTGCCGAGGCTTGATCTGAAGCAGTACGATCCGATTCAACGCTGACTTTTTTCAAAGAAAGGACGATACGTTATGGCTATTTCTGCTAAGGACGTTATGGAACTGCGTAAGCAGACCGACTGCGGCATGATGGAGTGCAAGAAGGCTCTGACCCAGGCTGACGGCGATTTCGCCAAGGCTATTGAGATTCTGCGCGAGCAGGGCCTGGCCACCGCTACCAAGAAGGCTGGCCGTATTGCCGCCGAGGGCATGGTTTATGCTGTTTCTTATCCCAACTGCGCCGTTGTCGTCGAGGTCAATGCCGAGACCGACTTCGTTGCCAAGAACGAAAAGTTCGTTGAGTTCACCAAGAACCTGGCCAATGTCGTCGCCGAGTCCAACCCGGCCGATGTCGAGGCTCTGATGGCCTGCAAGATGGGCGACAGCACTGTTGACGAAGCCCTCAAGGCTTTGATCCTGGTCATCAAGGAGAACATCAAGGTTCGCCGTTTTGCCCGCTATGAGGGCCATTGCGCTGCCTATGTCCATGGCGGTGGCACTCACGGTGTCATTGTGAAGTTTGAAACCAGCGACGAAGTTGCTGCCAAGGAAGGCTTTGCTGCTTTCGGCAAGGACATTGCTATGCAGATCGCTGCTGCCAACCCCAGCTACCTGAACGAGGCTGCTGTTCCGGCTTCTGTCATCGACAAGGAAAAGGAAATCATCCTGGCTCAGATGGCCAACGATCCGAAGACCGCCAACAAGCCCGATGCCATCAAGGAAAAGATGGCCATCGGCAAGCTGGGCAAGTTCTACAAGGAGAACTGCCTGGTGGATCAGGCCTTCATCAAGGACGGCAACATGGATGTCAACAAGTATGTTGCTGCTACCGCCAAGGAACTGGGCGGCGATATCAAGATCGTCGATTACACCCACTTCGTCAAGGGCGAGGGCCTGGAGAAGCGCAACGAGGACTTCGCTGCTGAAGTCGCCGCTGCCATCAAGGGCTAATCCGCTGGA
>DXNX01000007.1 GCA_019413245.1 Oscillospiraceae bacterium | reverse complement strand
GAACTGCCCTCCAGCACCCCCTGATGGAGCCGATCCAGCACGTCGTCAAAATCGCCGGTAATGGTACGCTCGAATTTTGCCATAGAGGTCTCCTTTCCGTCCCGCTCTCAGGCGGGCCGACGACGCCTCACTTCACCATCTTCTTGAGGCTCTGGCGGATGATCTCCTCCAGCGGCAGGTTCTCCACGTCCACGCCCTTGAGGGCCTGGGCCACCTCGGCGCTGGTATAGCCCAGCACCGCCAGGGCCTGAGCCGCCTCTGTGGCTTTGCTTGTAAAGGCAGGCACACTGACAGCTCCAGCACCGCCAGAGAAGTCCAGACCCGTGGCAGCAGACTCCTTGGCCAGCTTGTCCTTGAGTTCCAGGATGATCCGCTGGGCGATCTTCTTGCCGATGCCCGGCGCCGCCGTCAGCGTCTTTTCGTCCCCGGTGATGATGGCCATGGCCAGGGCGTCCGGCGTGCCGGTGGAGAGGATGGCCAGCGCCGCCTTGGGGCCCACGCCGGACACGCCGGTGAGCATCTTGAAGCAGGCGCGCTGGTCCTCGGTGGCAAAACCGTACAGAGCCACGTCGTTTTCACTCACCGACATGACCGTGTACAGGGTGGCTTCCTTGCCCGGAGCGGGCAGGGCTTCGGCGGTGGACAGGGGCACCTGGGCCAGGTATCCCACCCCCGCGCAGCTGATGACAACGGTGTCCAGGGTCTTTTTCAGGACTTTTCCGTTCAGGCAATAGATCATGGTGCTTCCCTTTTCTCTCTGTCTCTATTATCAATAAGGTGTAAACCGTTCAGCGGGGCTGGGTACCCATCAGGCGGCTGCGGCTGCAGTGGCAGTGGGCCACCGCCATAGCCAGGGCGTCGGCAGTGTCGTCAGGTTTGGGGATCTCCGGCAGATGCAGCAGCATCCGGGTCATCTCCTGGATCTGCTTTTTCACCGCCTTGCCGTAGCCGGTGACCGCCTGCTTGACCTGCATGGGGGTATATTCGTAGATGGGGATGCCGCACTGGGCGGCGGCCAGCAGAATGACCCCGCGGGCTTCCGCCACCCCGATGACGGTAGTCTGGTTGTGCTGGTAGAACAGCTTTTCCAGCGAGATGGCCTCCGGCTGATACCGCTTGCACACATCCAGGATTCCGTTATAGACTTCTTCCAGACGATGTTCAAAGGGGGTATCCTTGTCGGTCATCACCGCACCGTATCCCACAGGGGCAAACCGGTTGCCCACATATTCCACGACCCCCCAGCCCACAATGGCATAGCCGGGGTCGATGCCCAAAACGCGCATTTCGTTACACCTCTCCATTTTAACCGTAACAGTATACCACAAAAACGCTGTTGCGGCAAGATTTCACAGCCGTCGGCTCGCTTTTGAACAAACGCTGCACCGTGTATTTTTTCCGTGCTCTGCGCGTTTTTACAGAATTTTCGGATTTTTTTGAAAAAAGGGCTTGATTTTTTGTTCCGAGTTTGGTATAGTAAATGAGTCGCAAGTCGACATGCGCGGTTAGCTCAGCTGGTAGAGCATCTGCTTGACGTGCAGGAGGTCACAGGTTCGAGTCCTGTACCGCGCACCACGACAAAAGACCCAGGAACGCAGGTTCCTGGGTCTTTTCTTTTTGTTTTACCGCAGTTTTGACCGCAGTATACTTGGCAACGGCTTTTCTCGTTCCGGCGCATACTATGCATTTGCCTTGTATGAACTTGCTGCATCGTTTAATTTGTAATCGAGAACGCAATGTTATCGTAGGTTGCAGCAAGTTCCAGACCGAACAGGGTGTAGTACTTGAACATGTCACAGCGTTTTCCGATGCCGTACATGCCGCAAGCCTTTTCTCTCCCAAGGCTTTCAGCAAATTGCAACGCGTCTTTGCTGAAATGGATAGCTGCTCTGGCTGCTGGGACAGCATCGGAATGCCCTATAAGCATTGCCTCTCGGTCGAAAATCCGGCGAACTTCCTCTTTTGTCATGGCTCAATCCTCCCTAAAAGCCCGTATAGCCTGATAGCGCAGCTTTGTGATTTACGCCACGCAGAAGCGCGTGGTCGTGGTGGTTTTGGTAAAGCGTGCGGCCAGTTCCGGGGCGGCCGCCTTGATTGCCTTGCCGTCCAGGCGGCTTGTGGTCACGGCTTTCAGCGTTACCCTATGGGTGCCCACATCCATGCGTTCCACATCCCGGCGGGCCATCTCCGCCGAAATGGCGGCTTTGATGGTGTCCATTTCGGCTTGCGCTGCTTCAATCAGCTGCTGCGCTTCGCGGTACTGTTCCACCAGGGAGAGTAATTCAGTGCTACTCATGGTGCGCCCTCCCTTCAGGCTGGTGTCTTGCTGATCAGCGGGCCGTGCTTGCGTTCCTCTGCCCGGCGTTCAGCGGCACTCATAGCAGACTGCCAGCAGCAGTATCCATCGCGGAAGGTGTAGACATAGATTTTCATAGGATACCTCCTTGAATTCGGCGGGCGGCCCGTGCTATAATGGCGCTGCCCTTTGTTGGGTTGGCATCGCGTGTGCTTTGGTCGGCGGCGCGGTGCCTTTTCTATTGTCGATCGGTTACAGGCGGTCAGTGCCCGATGCTTGTTTAACCCTTGCATGCAAGTACGTTACGCAGTCTGTTATCTGACGCTTACCAGTGTTCCCCGGAGGTTTTCACCAGGCCTTGTCCCTTTCGACAGTATTATTATAGCATAATTGTACAATTATGTATAGTGGCATACTGCATAAACATTGTACAATTATTTCGTCACTTTTCTACTTGTACAAGTATATCTTGTGTGGTATAATATCTGTAGACTAGGAAAAGTGAAATCTTGCAAAAGGAGGTGCAGCACATGGCCAAACCCCAAACCGTCGCCAGCAACAAGTACAATGCAAAGGCCTATGACAGTCTGCGCATCGTCGTAAAGAAAGGCTATAAGGACACTGTACAGGCCCATGCTACCGCAATGGGTGAAAGCATCAACGGCTTTGTGAACCGCGCCATCAGAGAACAGATGCAGCGGGATTTGTGCGCCCGCGATTGCCCCTCTGCCAAAGAAACAGAACATGAAGTTTAATACCCATCACCCCGCCGGGTAAATCCTACAAGCCCCGGCGGGGCTTTTTGTGTTATCGGCTGACGCAGCGCCCAGTGAGAGATGCAACCGCCCCCCCTATTCGGATAAACCACACCACGCCAGGAGACCGGTGGGTGGAGAAGAACTTTCCTCTCCACGTATGTAACGGATTTTTTGGAAAAAGCAGAGCTTACCCGGCGTCAAGCGTCCCGCTTTCTACCGCCTGTTTTGCCCGGCGCCAATCGTCTGTGGTAAAGTCTTTACTCGCCTTGCCCATGATCTGCCCCACACGCGTCCAGACTTCTTTTTCTTCGCGGTTATTCACCTGGCAATACAGTCGCACCGCACTCTGACACATTGCCCGCGCCGCCAGTCTATCAGCTGCATCGGAGGTTTTCTCCTCTTTTGCCCTGGCTGCCCCGGTAGATTTTTTTGCCGCCTTGGCCTCTTCATTGGGAAGATCTTCACCGGCATAGATATACAGCCCAAGGCCATGCCGGGCGCATGCTTTTGTAAGGCTGCGTTGGATTGCCTTGTTTACATCGGTGCTGGTGATCTTTTCAAGAGGAATGCTATTATTCCTGTAATCCATCACGGGCAAGTACTCTATGTGTTCCAGCCCGTTGATAGTCACGCCAGTTTTCACCCAGCATGTATGACCATCGGTCCAGTAAATACACCCATCCGCCGGGCGTTCATAGATTTTGTATTGTGCATCAGGGAAAGCCCTTTTCACCTCTGCCCAGGCCCACGCCCAAGACAGGTAGGTCAGACCGTTTTTCTTTTCTGCATGCTCATTCACATTTACGGCATTGAGTACAGAAAACACGCTGCCGCCCTGTTCACTCATAGAAGATTCTCCTTTCCTGGCTCATTTCTTCATAATTTCGGATATTCCCGGCGGATACTGGCAAATTCCCGCTTTTTTGGGGTACTACACCCACATGAAGCACGCCAAACCCCGGGAATGTCAGGGACCCACACGATAAAGCATGATAAGCATCCAGGCATTTTTTATGCCGGGGGGGAGGGCCTATGCAATGAAGGTGCATCCGCTTCCCCCTTTTGCACAAATGCCGCCAGAGTTGGATAATGTTACCCGCGCCGGTCCCTTGACGTGTCTGCATCGTTCCGCCGGGGCGGGGGGATAGCACCGTGTCCAATATGGACACATTCCGCCGGGGCAGGTCGGTTATATGTGTGCTGCCATGTGTTCGTCTATGTATTCTACAGTTCTTTCCTGGACGCTGCCGCCATATTGCCAGGCAGAAAAGCCGGTCCCCCTCCAGGCGCTGGACAATATAACTTCATTGCACCACTGAATCAGCCGCCGATTTCTGCGCAGCTTTGTAAAAGCCGTTTTTTCGAGCTGCTGAACGCGGGTGCTGGAAACACCGTATACCTGGGCGATCTGCCGTTGTCCCTGATTCCCATAATACCGACGTCTGATAACATCCGCTTCGCGCTCCGTCAGTTTTTGAAGGGCTTCTTCAATAGCTGCGTGCAGCTGTTCCGTGAATACGGCTTCCTCCGCCGCCTCAATATCACAAGCTGCGGCCTGATCCTCTTGCACATCACACAGAGTGGCCCCGCCGGGATCGTCAGAATCCAAGGGAGTGTCCAGGCTTACAGATTGATTCAAGGGATTGGCGGATATGACGCGGGTATTTCCTTCCCTGTCCCTTATTTGCCGTCTGTGTTCCCCGATCAGAACAAGATGGAGCTGACGTTTCATTGCCTGTTGCAACCAAGTGGAGAAGGCAAAGCCCTTGCCGGGGTCGTAAGTCTGGGCGGCATACTGGACAGCAAAATACCCTTCCTGCTCGAAATCGTCCGCCGTCAGACCGTGGGCGTCCGCCTGCTCCAGGTGGCTTGGATACCATCTCCAAAACATGGAGCGCAGCAGCCCCCGGTTGATCTCCCATAGCTGCCCCAGGGCAAAAGCGTTGCCAGAAGCAGCCAGCGCCGCCAGGGCCGCATTCGCTTCTTGTTGCCCGGCGGTCACTCTCTTCTCCATAGCCTCCCCCGCATTCATAAAGCAACGTCCTCCCGTCATTTTTTATCCGATTTCGGCATATAACGCTTGAAGAAGCAAAGATTATTGCAGCAAAAACATGGGTTATTGCGGAAATAACCCGTGTTTTTCCGCAATAACTGGGGTTTCCTTTCTTTTCTTTTTATTTATATTCTTCTGTTTCTTCTTCTGTTTCTGTTTCTTCTTCTGTCTCGGTCGATGTCGCACGATATCATACGATATCGACCGATTTTGATTTTGCCTTTGCATTGATCCGCTGTTCGTATTTTTTCCAGGCTTCTTCCAGATCAGGAAAAATAGCACTGAACGCAATGGATTCTGTCATATTCAAGTTTGCCGGCATGTTGTTGGTTTCAAGATAATCAAAGCAGGCCAGAAGAATTTTCTTCGCTGTTTTAGGTGGAAGCTGATCTATAAGTTGTCGCCTTTCGATTTTCATTTTGAACCAGGTCGGGTGTTTTTCTTTTACCTCGCTCATTCGCTGAATCCCCTATCTCCCAGCTTTTCCAGAGCTGCCTGCAGCTGGGCCTGTGTCCGCTCCAGCGCGGTGGCCTGCGCGGTCTGGTTCCACAGGTCGAACAAATCCACCTGCGCACGGAGTGTTTCTCCTTTGCGCACGTCCGTGACCGTGTATCCATCACGTTCAAACTGCTGGGCAATATATCCCGCCGGGCGCATTCCCAGACGCTGCATAGCGTCAACGCGCCCGCCGTCCAATACCACCAGTTCCCGGCGGATCGTGCGCGGCTTGGGCTGCCGCTTGTCTATGTATTCCACCATGTAGGAAGTCAGGTTGATGGTTTTCTGAAACTTCATTGCTTTTTTCCTCCGATTCGTGTATGATGGAGGCGGTAATCTGTCGTTATTTTACCGCCTTGGCCGTTCCGGTGTTCCAGCACCGGGGCGGCCTTTCTTCTTTCAGCGAGAACCACAGTCCCATCAGAGCATTTTCAGCCAGCACACAGGCCAGCAGCGCGGGGATATGGAGGGCGGCCAGCGCCGCCAGGGCACAAACGCCCAGGCCAACAGCCGCCAGTTCCACAACCGTCCGCAGCAGCTGATGCACCGCACGTCCAATCATGCGCCCACCTTCTTCGGCTGGAAGAAGTATTTGCCATAGTCGGCGCGATCAATGCCCAAGGCTTCGGCAATGGCATCCATCTGCCAGGCATCAAAGGGCTGCTGCCCGGTCATACGGGCGGTCATAGTGCTGGGAGCCATACCGGCCCGCCGGGCCACTTCGTTCTGGCTCATTTCGCATTCCGCAAAACGGACGCGCAGATTGTAAAACGGTTTCATAGCGGTATATCTCTCCTTTGCCTTTTTGCCCGGTATTCTCCGGGCTTTTTTGAGTGGTCTACCTTTGGCGGGTAATTTGTCGCCTAAATAGGGTTATAGCCTGAAAATTGGTAAATTTACCCGCCGTTCTTGCCGAGTTGGGCCAACCTGTTGGCCCGCCCGCGTTCGATTCTGCGTTCACGCTCTTCCGGCGTCAAAATCAACCCCGCGTTCACCTTCACCCACTTCTTGGGTACCTCATATTCCTGCGCCCCGTCCGGGTAGGTTTTGACCCGCCGGGCATTGTCCGGGCGGCTCTGGGCCAGGCCGTCCAGCTTGCGGATGAGCGCCCCGTTCATGGTGTAGACGCTGGCGGTCGGCTCCGCTTCGTTGTAAGTGATGATGGTTTCCCGTTCTTCCTTCGGGATGTACATGGTTAAGCCTCCTTCCTGACAATATTTTCCACCGGCACCCCAAGTGCCTTTGCGATCTTCCCGGCGGTTACCGGCTTGCAGCTGCCACGGCTCAAAATCGCAGAGAGATTTTGGGCACTACATCCAATCCGCCGGGCAAGTTCCCTGTAGCTGGCACAATCAGACTGTGCAACAGCAATATCTACCAATTCACGATCAAACTTCATCTTTTTGCACCTCCTAGCGATTCGTTATGAATCCATTATATAGATTCATAACGAATCTGTCAATAACTTTATGCGATTCGTATTGAATTCATTTGAAATACATGATACAATCATTTTGATACCAATACCGAAAGAAGGTGTTGAAATTGCCGTTTGTTGATAGCAAGTTCATTCGTACCGTGGGCGATGCCATTAAAGATATGCGTGAATGCTCCGATATGACACAGGCCGAACTCGCTCAAAAAGTAGGGTTAGCAACTATAACAATCAGACAGTATGAAAACGGGTCACGAGAGCCTAGGTTCAAAACTTTGCAAAACATAGCTGATGCATTAGAGTGCGATATATCCGATCTCATCCCATCCCCCAACGAAAACCCCGAATACTTCAAATCAGTAAGTGACAAACTCAACGCGCAGCAAATTCAAAACGTAATTTCTTTTGACCTTGCAAATTCAAAGGAGCGCCAACAACTCAAGATTTTAGAAACTTTATTCAAAATGCTAAACGACTTGGGAAAGCAAACAGCAATTTGGCGCATAAACGAACTCACACAGATTCCCAAGTATAGAAACGAAAGCGATGAACATGCACCAAGCGAAGGTGATGAACACGCACTATATACAATCCACGAAATCACGGAACCTGAAAGTGAGAAAAAAACATGAAGATCTATACCATCATCGGCGGCGTGAACGGCTGCGGCAAATCCAGCCTGACCGGCTCCATCAAGGCCGAGCGCACCGACCTGGGCATTATCGTGGACCCGGACAAGATCACCGCTGAACTGGGTGGGGATGAATATGAGGGCGGCAAGGTGGCCGTGGAGAAGCTGGAGCGGGCACTGGCCGACGGCGTCAGCTTCACCCAGGAAACCACCCTTTCCGGCGGCTATGCCCGCAAGCTGGCCCGCCGGGCCAAGGAGGCCGGTTATTACATCCGGCTGTACTATGTGGGCCTGGACAGCCTGCAGGAGAGCCTGCAGCGCATTGAAAACCGGGTCCGCAAGGGTGGACACGATATCCCCCGGCGGGATGTGGAAGCCCGTTTTGCCCGGCGGTTCTCCGACGTGGTGAAGATCCTGCCATACTGCGACGAAGCCCGCTTCTTCGACAACGACAACGGCTTTGTCCTGGTAGCCGAGTACCGCAACGGGGAGATCCTGCCCATTGGCAGCAAGCGTCCCGCCTGGCTTGTGGAACTGATGCAAGCGATGGAATGACCCGCCGGGCGAATGTGTCCATATTGGACACGCCCAGACAAAAAGAAAAAACCGCCCCCGGCGGCAACCGGGAACGGTTTTGAATAGAACAGCTTACACAGCGAGTGTATAAGACAGCCCTAGCACCTGTTATTATACAACCTCCTGTGTGGGCTTGTCAAAGTGTACCCACAAGGAGGTTATTTTTATGGGAAGAAGAACCAATACCGCCGCCTGGAACGGCAGCCGCTGGCGCATTGACGTGCAGAAAGACGGTATCCGCAAGAGTTTCTACAGCTCGAAGCCGGGCCGCACCGGCCAGCGGGAAGCCAACGCCAAGGCAGACGCCTGGCTGGATGAGGGCATCAATCCCCGCGGTGCCCGGGTGGAAGATCTGTACCGGGAATGGTACGCCGTCCAGCAGGAAACCACCTCGACCGGCAACTGCCAGAACATTGCCAGCCGGTGGAAGGTCTGGGTGCTGCCCCGGATCGGGCGCAAGCGGATCACCAGCCTTACCGAACAGGACCTGCAGGGCATCGTCAACCAGGCATACGCCGCCGGGCGCAGCAAAAAGACGCTGCAGTCCCTGTGTGCAGACCTGCGGGCCTTCTGCAAGTATTGCCGGGCCTGCAAGGTCAGCACCTTCAATCCTGAAGGGCTGCGGGTGCCCGCCGGGGCCAGGTACAAAGGCAAGAAGGTATTGCAGCCCGGGGACCTGCTGAAGCTGCTGAATACGGACACCACGCTGTGGCGCGGCAAGGTTGTCCGGGATGAATATATCAACGCCTACCGCTTCCAGGTTCTCACCGGCCTGCGCCCCGGGGAGCTGCTCGGCCTGCGCTGGGCTGATGTACACGGCTGCACCGTGGAGATCCGCCGGGCGGTGAACGTCCACGGGGAAGAAACCCAGGGCAAGAACCAGAACGCGGTCCGCTCCTTCATCCTGTCCGACATGGCCCGGCGGGTACTGGAGGAACAGCGCAGCATTACCGGCGGTCAGGAAAGCGTGTTCTGCATCCAGCGGGAAAAGACCTACTATGCCCGGTGGAAGTCCTACTGCGCCGCCAACGGCCTGACGCCCTGCACGCTGTATGAACTGCGGCACACCTTTGTGTCGGTGGTCAAGACGCTGCCAGCCGGGGAAGTCAAGCAGCTGGTTGGCCACAGCCAGGACATGGACACCTTCGGCATCTACGGCCACGCCCTGACAGGTGACGATGAAACCACCGCCCAGGCCGTCAACGGTGTGTTTCTCCGGGTGCTGAAGAACGCCCAGTGATACCGCACTTTTGACCGCACTTTTCCCTTTTAGGGCAACCCACACCGTTCCGCACCGCAAACACCAGACCGCCCGGCGGGCCGTAACAAAGCCTTGCGCGGGCACCGCTCCACCGCATCATGCCCGGCGTGAACGGTTCGAGTCCTGTACCGCGCACCACATCAAAAGCCGGACAGTTGGTCCGGCTTTTTTCTTTGCCATCATACAAATCCCGCCCTGTCCCTGTTGGGGACGGGCGGGATTTTTTTACTGCTGCAATTTATCGAACACTTCCCGGTAATAAGGCGCAAAAACGCTGTTTTTCTGCCACAGGAAGGTAAAATCATGGGCCAGGGAAAAATCGGACAGGTGGATCAGGCACAAAGTGCCCGCCGCCAGCTCCTTTGCCACCACTGACCGGTAGCAGAAGGTGATGCCGCAGTTTTCCAGCACCAGCGCCTTGATAGCGTTCAGGCTGCCCAGTTCCGCCAGGTAGGGGAAGTCCGCCAGAGACAGTCCCCGCTCCTGCAGGGCGCGCTGGAGCATCTCCCGGGTACCGGAGCCTTCCTCCCGGACCAGAAGGTGTTCTCCCAGCAGCTCCCGCAGTTCGTGCTCCCCTTTGGCCAGGGGGTGACCCGGAGCGCAGACGGGCAGCATCTCCTCCCGGGCATAGACCAGGCCGTCGTATTCCTGCCGGGGATAAAAGCCCTCGATCACCGCAAAGTCGATCTCGCCCCGATCCAGCATGGCCAGCAGGGCGTCGGTGTTGTTTACCACCATTCGCAGCCGCAGGTCCGGGTCGGTGCGCAGCAGCCGGGACAGCGGGCCGGGCATCAGATACTCCCCGATGGTCAGGGTCGCCCCGAAATGCAGGGTACGCCGCCCGGCCTCCGCCCGCAGCAGCTCCTTCAGGTGCAGATCATCGTGCCGGGCCGCCGCGGCCGTGCGCAGGAACAGGGTGCCCGCCTCGGTCAGGGAAAGCTGTTTGCCCTCATAGGTAAAAAAGCGGGCGCCGTACTCCTCCTCCAGCGCGCGGATATGCTGGGACACCGCCGGCTGGGTGATGTGCAGCTGTTCGGCAGCGCGGGTATAGTTCATGGTCTGGCAGAGGGTGAGAAATGTTTCCACCTTATGGTCCAGCATGGCGGTTCCTCCTTATATGTAGAAAGCGGCAAATTTTTCTTCCGGCTCCAGTATAACACAAGCTTATTTATAAATAAAGAATCATAATTTTACATAATACAGAAAATGCCCTATACTGGTCGACGGAGAAAATCAAACAACAACTGTGGGAGGAGTACCAATCTATGGAAAATGCAAAGAAACTGCTGCCGGGCATCGCGGCCTGTCTGGCCATCGCAGTCCCGTCCTGGCTGCTTGGCCAGCTGTTCCCGGTCATCGGCGGCGCGGTCTTCGCCATCCTCATCGGTATGGTCATTGCGCTGTTCTACAAGAACAAGACCCTGACCCAGCCGGGCATCACCTACACTTCCAAAAAGATTCTGCAGTATGCGGTCATTCTGCTGGGCTTCGGTCTGAACCTGTCCGAGATCGCCCGGGTAGGCGCCCAGAGCCTGCCGGTCATCGTGTCCACCATCACCACCTCGCTGGTGGTGGCCTTCCTGCTGCAGAAGGTCCTGCACCTGCCGGGCAACACCTCCACCCTCATCGGTGTGGGCTCCTCCATCTGCGGCGGTTCCGCCATTGCGGCCACCGCCCCGGTCATCCACGCCGATGACGACGAGATTGCCCAGTCCATCTCGGTCATTTTCCTGTTCAACGTGCTGGCAGCCCTGATCTTTCCCTGGCTGGGCGGCCAGCTGGGCCTGAGCAATGAGGGCTTTGCCCTGTTTGCCGGCACCGCCGTCAACGATACCTCCTCCGTCACCGCGGCCGCCGCTTCCTGGGACGGCATGCACCCCGGCGCCAACGCCCTGGAAGGCGCCACCATCGTCAAGCTGACCCGCACCCTGGCCATCATCCCCATCACCCTGGTGCTGGCTCTCATCGGCGCCGCCAAGGCCCGCAAGAGCGGCGAAGCCCAGCAGGGCGGCTTTTCTCTGAAAAAGGTCTTCCCCTTCTTCATCATCTTCTTCCTGCTGGCTTCGGTCATCACCACCGTCTGCGTGTCCGCGGGCGTGGATGCTTCCCTGTTCCAGCCGCTGAAGGAACTGTCCAAATTCTTCATCGTCATGGCCATGGCGGCCATCGGCCTGAACACCGACCTGATCAAGATGGTCCGCACCGGCGGCAAGGCCATTGTCATGGGCTTTGTGTGCTGGATCGCCATTACCGGCGTGAGCCTGGGCATGCAGCACATCATCGGCATCTGGTAAACAAATAAACGCAGCCCCTTCCCGCGTTTGCCTGCGGGAAGGGGCTGTTTTTGTTGTATGCTTATTCGCGGACTTCGTTCACCAGTTTTTCGCCCCGCTCAAAGGCACGGGCATTTTCCATGGTGGTGATGGCGATGCTCTGCAGCGCCGTGCGGGTGAAGAAGGCCTGGTGGCTGGTGACCACCACGTTGGGGAAGCTGAGCAGCACGGGGACGACCTCGTTCTGCAGCACGTCGTCGGAGAAGTCCTCGAACACCTGGCCGTTCTCATCCTCGTACACGTCCAGGCCCACGCCGGCAAATTTGCGGGCGCGCAGGGCAGCGATGAGGGCATCGGTATCGATGAGGCCGCCGCGGCTGGTGTTGACCAGAATGGCACTGTCCCGCATCTTGGCGATGGTCTCGGCGTTGATGATGTGGTGGGTCTCGGCGGTCAGGGGGCAGTGCAGGCTGATGAGGTCCGCCGCACGGAGCAGCTCGTCCAGCTCCACATACCGCACGATGCCTTCCAGCTCGGGGTTGTGGTACTGGTCGTAGGCCAGCACGGTCATACCGTAGCCGTGGCAGATGCGGGCCATGGCGGCGCCGATGCGGCCGGTGCCGATGATACCGGCGCAGGAGCCGTACAGGTTGTAGCCCAGCAGACCGTCCAGGGCAAAGTTGTTGTTGCGCACCTTGATGTAGGCCTTGCAGATGCGGCGGTTGGCCGCCTGGGCCAGGGCCATGGCATGTTCGGCCACGGCTTCGGGGCTGTATCCGGGCACGCGCAGCACCGTGATGCCCAGCCGCTTGGCGGCGGCCAGGTCCACGTTGTTGTAGCCGGCGCAGCGCATGAGCAGCAGACGGATTCCCGCCTCGTGCAGGGCTTCCAGCACGGGAGCGGAGCAGTCACTGTTCACAAATGCGCAGACGGCGTCGCCGCCCTTGGCCAGAGGGGCGGTGTCCACGTCCAGGTTCGCGGCCAGAAAGTGGATGGAGCAGCCGTAATCCGGGTCGGCTGCCAGCAGTTCAAAGTACAGGCGGTCGTAATCGCGGGTACCGTAAAAAACGATCTTCATATACAAATCTCCCTCTTTTGATTTCTGTGATTTAGTATACCCGATTTCCGGGCGGTATTCGGTTGCTTATGCAACGGATATGATGCCGTAAGAGAATATCACATTTCCTGCGTGATGTCCACACAGACGATCTCGGTGCGGCCGGCGGTGCGCAGTTTGTAACCCCAGGTGCCGGTACCCCCGCTGACCACGGCAGTACAGGTGCCGGACACACGTTTCAGCCCGTAGTTGACCTCGTTGTACCGGAACAGCCGGGCCACCAGTCCCGCAGGCCAGATCTGCCCGCCGTGGGTGTGGCCGCTGAGGATCAGGTCCGCCCCGGCGTCGGCGGCGTCCCGCAGTTCCCGGGGTTCATGGTCCAGCCAGAGGGTATACACCCCGTCCGGGCCGCCGGGCTGCAGTTCCGCGGGGGCCAGGCGGCTACCCTTGCTGTCCAGCCAGTCCCTGCGGCCGGTGATGCGCACCGGCACCGTATCCCAGGGCAGGGTCAGGCGTTCGGTGCGGTCCTCCAGGATGGTCACCCCCGCGGCGGCAAACTTTTCTTCCAGGTCGGCACGGGTATAGCTGGGGGTACGCCAGTAGTGGAAGAAATCATGGTTGCCCTGCACGAACCATTTGCCCCCGGGCACCTGCCACCGGCCAAAGAGAGCACAGAAAGCGTCGAAGTCCTCCCGGGAGGTATACTCATCGAAAATATCCCCGGTGAGGACCAGCACATCCGGGTGCAGTTCCTCCACCCGGTCGTACAGTTCAGGGATGCGGGTGCGGTTCATGGCGCCGGTGCCGGGATGCAGGTCGCTGAGCTGCACCACCCGCAGGCGGCCGCCGGGCAGGGGCTTTGCGGTGGTGACGGCATACCGGGTGGTACACAGTTTCACCGCTTTGCGCCAGCCCCAGAACAGCAGCACCGCCGTGACCTCCCAGGCCAGCAGACCGCCCTGCCACACCGGCTGCCAGATCTGCCAGGCAATGCCCCCGGCCAGATGGGCCAGCAGGGTGACCAGGTCCCCTGCCGCATACACCCCGCACAGCTGGGCCGCGGCGGCCAGCCCCACACCCAGCGGGTCCCGGGCCACCCAGACCAGCACCGCCAGCAGCACCAGCGGCAGGCCGAAAAAGAGCACCGGCATCCCGGCCAGGGGGTGCAGGAAGGGCAGGGCAAGAAAATTCAGATACAGCACCAGCGCAACGAGTGCCTGCCCGATGCGGGGCACCACAAACTGGATAAAATGGTTGTACATGGCGGAAGAAAATCCTTTCCTTGGCAAAAGGGCGCAAAAAACCGCCGCGCCGCGCCCGGAACGGACGGCGGCGCGGCGGCCTGCTGTTAGTATACGCCGGTTGGCGGCAGGTATGCGCGCTTACTGGTTTTTGGCTTTGATGGCGGCGTCGATGGCCTTGGCGGCCTCCTTGCCGGCGCCCATGGCCAGAATGACGGTGGCGGCACCGGTGACGGCGTCACCGCCCGCATACACGAAGGGACGGCTGGTCAGGCCGTCGGGGCCGTTGGTGATGATGCAGCCGTGCTTGTCGGCATCCAGGCCCGGAGTGGTGGAACGGATGAGCGGGTTGGGGCTGGTGCCCAGAGCCATGATCATGGTATCCACATCCAGCTCGAACTCGCTGCCCTCCTTGACGATGGGACGGCGGCGGCCGGAAGCGTCCGGCTCACCCAGTTCCATCTCCACGCAGGTCATACCCTTGACCCAGCCGTCCTCGTCGCCGAGAACTTCCACCGGGTTGGTCAGGGTCTTGAAGATGATGCCTTCCTCCTCGGCGTGCTCCACTTCCTCCTTACGGGCGGGCAGTTCGGCCATGCCGCGGCGGTAGACGATGTAGACGGTCTCGGCGCCCAAGCGCTTGGCGCAGCGGGCGGCGTCCATGGCCACGTTGCCGCCGCCCACGACGGCCACAGCCTTGGACTTCTTGATGGGGGTGTGGGAATCGGGCAGATACGCCTTCATCAGGTTGACGCGGGTCAGGTACTCATTGGCGGAGTAAACGCCCTTCAGGCTTTCGCCCGGGATGCCCATGAACCGGGGCAGGCCGGCGCCGGAAGCAATGTACACGGCCTCAAAGCCGTAATCGTTCATCAGTTCGTCGATGGTCAGCACCTTGCCGATGACCATATTGCACTCGATGTCCACGCCCAGTTCCTTCAGGCCGTCCACTTCTTTCTGGACGATGTCCTTGGGCAGACGGAACTCGGGGATGCCGTACATCAGCACGCCGCCGGCCACATGCAGGGCCTCATAGACGGTGACCTTGTAGCCCATCTTGGCCAGGTCGCCGGCCACGGTCAGGCCGGAAGGACCGGCGCCGATGACCGCCACCTTGTGGCCGTTGGGTTCGGGCTTGACGGCGGGGGTATGCACGTTTTCCCGGTGCCAGTCGGCCACAAAGCGTTCCAGGCGGCCGATGCCCACCGGCTCGCCCTTGATGCCGCGGACACACTTGCCCTCGCACTGGTTCTCCTGGGGGCAGACACGGCCGCAGACGGCGGGCAGAGCGCTGGACTGGGCGATGACCTGGTAGGCGGCTTCAAAATCGCCCTTGGCCACCTCGGCGATAAAGCCGGGGATGTCGATGTCCACGGGGCAGCCGGAACGGCAGGGATGGTTCTTGCACTGCAGGCAGCGCTTGGCCTCATTCACGGCCATTTCGGCGGTATAGCCCAGAGCCACTTCCTTGAAGTTCTTGTTGCGGACGTTGGGGTCCTGGCTGGGCATGGGGCACTTTTTGGGGTCCATGTTGGGCATCTTACTCGACCTCCTTCTTGAACAGGTTGCAGGCCTCTTCACGGGCATGGGCTTCGAAGTCCTTGTACATGGTGCCGCGGTGCATGGCCTCGTCAAAATCCACCTCAAAGCCGTCAAAGTCCGGGCCGTCCACACAGGCGAACTTGGTCTGGCCGCCCACGGTCAGGCGGCAGCCGCCGCACATGCCGGTGCCGTCCACCATGATGGGGTTCATGGAAACGATGGTCTTGACGTTGTGGGGCTTGGTGGTCTTGACCACGAATTTCATCATGATCAGGGGTCCGATGGTGATGACCTCATCGAAGGTCTCGCCGCCGGAAAGTTTTTCCTCCAGGGGCACGGTGACAACGCCCTTGCGGCCGTAGGAGCCGTCGTCGGTCATGATGATGAGCTCGTCGCAGCAGGCGCGGAACTCATCTTCCAGAATGACCAGGTCCTTGTCGCGGAAGCCCACGATGCCGGTGACCTTGGTGCCCTGGGCATGCAGGGCCTGGGCCACAGGCAGGGCGATGGCGCAGCCCACGCCGCCGCCCACGACACAGACGTTCTTCAGGCCCTCAATTTCGGTGGCTTTGCCCAGGGGGCCCACGAAATCGTGGACGTAGTCCCCTTCGGGCAGGGTGTTGAGCTCCATGGTGCCGGCGCCCACCACCTGGAAGATGATGGTGACGGTACCCGCTTCCCGGTCATAACCCGCGATGGTCAGCGGGATGCGCTCGCTGTCCGCCTTGGCGCGGATGATGATGAACTGCCCCGCCTTGGCCTTTTTGGCGATCAGCGGTGCCTCGATGACCAGCTCGGTCACCGTGGGGTTCAGTTCGCGTCTTTTCACGATTTTGAACACTGTTGTACCCTCGCTTTTCCTGCGGGCGGCACGGCGCACACCGGCCTTGCCCGATGATGTCTGCCGGACGCTGACGGCCGGCGTGTTATATGTTATTGTACGGCATTTTTTACCGAAAGTAAAGCACAAAAACCGGGCTGTTTCCCTGTGCGCGGCCCCACAGGGGGCTTTTCCGGCAGCGCATTTTGTGCTATAATTGGAAATTATCGCACCTGCCGTGGAATTTCGGTGTCAGGATTCGGTTTTTTGCGCATTTTTCACCCGCAAAGGCAAAAAAGGCATTGCACGAAAAAACGGTTTGGTATAAGATAAAGGTGGAACAGATTCGGAAACCTTCCCCGGTTCGGCCGGGAGATCTTTCTGTTAAGAGGAGCGCGACTTATGTTAAAACAAGATATGTTGCAGCTGAAGATGACTGCAACCCGCGTGCGCATGGGCATCATCGAAGCGACCCACGCTGCCAAGAGCGGGCATCCCGGCGGCAGCCTTTCGGCCGCGGATGCGCTGACCTATCTGTACTTCAAAGAAATGCAGATCGACCCCGAGAATCCGCAGGACCCCAACCGTGACCGGTTCGTTTTGTCCAAGGGCCATGCGGCGCCGGGGTTGTATTCGGTACTGGCAGAGCGCGGATTCTTCCCGGTGGAAGACCTGCACACCCTGCGTCACTGCGGCAGCTATCTGGAAGGTCATCCCAACATGAACACCGTGCCCGGCGTGGATATGAGCACCGGCAGCCTGGGTCAGGGCGTTTCGGCGGCCTGCGGTATGGCTCTGGCCGCCCATAACCAGAAGAAGGATATCAACGTCTACACCATCATGGGCGACGGCGAGATCGAAGAGGGCGAATGCTGGGAAGCTTTCATGTTTGCCTCCCACTACAAGCTGGACAACCTGTGCATCATGATCGATGTCAACGGCCTGCAGATCGACGGCGCCACCAGCGCCATCATGAACAGCGAACCGCTGGATCAGAAGATGGATGCTTTCGGCTTCAACACCATCGTATGCAACGGCAACTCGTTCAACGACCTGGAGCAGGCCTTTGTGCTGTTTGACCGTTCCCACGGCAGCGGCAAACCCACCTGCATGCTGCTGCACACCACCAAGGGCATGGGCGTCAGCTTTATGGAAAACGCCGTTGCCTGGCACGGCAAGGGCCCCAATGATGAAGAATATCAGCGCGCCATGGCGGAGCTGCAGGCTGCCCATGACCAGCTGGAGAAGGAGTATGAACAATGGCTGAAGTAAAAAAGATCGCCACCCGTGACAGCTACGGTGCGGCGCTTGTCGAGCTGGCGGATGCCGGCCACGACGATCTGGTCGTGTTTGACGCCGACCTTTCGGCTTCCACCAAGACGGCCGTCTTCGCCAAGGCCTATCCGGCCCGCTTCTTCAACTGCGGCATTGCCGAGGCCAACATGATGGGCGTGGCTGCCGGTATGAGCACCTTCGGCTATGTGCCGTTTGTTTCCACCTTTGCCATGTTTGCTGCCGGCCGTGCCTGGGAGCAGGTGCGCAACTCCATCGGCTATCCTCACCTGAACGTGAAGATCGCCGCCACCCACGGCGGCCTGTCTGTGGGTGAGGACGGCGCTTCCCACCAGTGCTGCGAGGACTTCGCCCTGATGCGTGCCATTCCCGGCATGACCGTGATCTGCCCCGCCGACGACGTGGAAGCCAAAGCTGCCGTCAAGGCCGCCTACGCCCATGCGGGCCCTGTGTATCTGCGCATGTCCCGTCTGGCCACCCCGGTCTTCCATGACCCGGAAAAGTATCATTTCGAGATCGGCAAGGGCGAGACCCTGACCGACGGTTTCGATATTGCGGTGATCTCCACCGGCCTGATGACCAGCGAAGCCCTGAAAGCCGCCCTGCAGCTGAAGAAGCAGGGCACCCTGAGCGTGCGGGTCATCAACATGCCCTGCATCAAGCCTCTGGACGAGGAACTGGTGCTGCGCGCCGCCAAGGAATGCAAGAAGATCGTCACCGTGGAAGAGCACAGCATCATCGGCGGCCTGGGCGAAGCGGTCTGCTCCCTGCTGTCCGAGAAGTGCCCCACCCCCGTGCGCCGTATCGGCGTGAAGGATGCCTTCGGCCATTCCGGCCCGGCCTGGGACGTGCTGCGTGAGTACGGCCTGACCGCCGACGCCATCGTGGAAGAGATCCAGAACTTCGCCAAGGAATGCGAAGAGTAATTTCATAAAACAAGTCAGCCCGGATACTTCGGCAAGAAGCATCCGGGCTGTTTTTTATTGTTTTGATGTCGGCGGACTGCACCGGGCAGGAGTTACCGGCTCTCCACCTTCTTGCCCAGCAGGGTATCCCGGGCGCACAGCAGGTAGGGCAGGTAGTTTTCGCAGGCGGCCTCCCATTTGCGGCGCACAAAACTGCGCTTGGGGCCTTCGTTATGTTTGATGGCCCCCACATTGATCCAGTTGCTCTTCTGGCGCACCAGCAAGTGGGGGGCAAAGGGCTGGTCCACATCTTCCGGCATGCAGTAGCCAGGGTCCAGGACCCGGAACCGCCGGGGCTGTTCCGCCACCAGGCGGTTGAGCTGGCTTTCATCGTGCCAGCGGGCAATGACCCCGTCGGCCAGGTCGGCCTCGGTGCGGTCGCTGAGGGTGTGGCACAGCCAGAGGAACGCCTGGGCCGTGCCGCCGTTGAATCCCCCCGCCACATACACCTGCCCGGCGTTGTAGGGCATGTAGGCACGGCTGCGGGGGTTGCGGTCATAGGGCAGGAAGAACGGCTTTTTGTGCCAGTAGCCCAGATGGCAGGCGACCACCAGGTCCTCCCCTTTTTCGGGCCGGGGCAGAACGTCCTCCGGGGTGATGGTTTCGGTGCACAGCAGGTTGGCGTTGGCGAAATACAGGTAATCACAGCCCCGCAGCTCCTCCTCGGCCTGGAGGAAGATCTCAAACCGTTTCAGGGTGCTGTACGGCCATTCATAGGCTTTCTGGTAGATGCGCCGCACGGCAGGGTCGTCGTCGTGGTCGATGCGCTCGGCATCGGTGAACACATAGTAGGTTTTTTCCACACCGGGAAGGAATTTCTGTTGAAAACTTTGGAAGAAATCCGGCCAGAACACGGTGTAGGCCCCGGTGCAGATGTACAGAATACCGACTCTCATGGTTTTTCCTCCTTATGCAGGCGTCCGGACAGTTTGTGGACCAGGTCCATTCCCCTGCCCCGCAGATAGGCAGCGTCGCTGGTCCAGCCGTAAAACAGCAGGTTGCACAGGTTGGGCACCACCACCACGATGCACACCTTGCCCACAAAAGGCAGGATGCCGTGGCCGCAGAGTTCGCACAGCCAGGCGGTGAGGAACATGATAAAGAACAAGGTGACCCAGTGCAGCAGCTGCAGGCCCAGATACCGCCAGCCGCAGCCTTTCATGTAATGGCGGCAGACCACCCGGGCCCGGCCGATCCACATGAGGCAGTGGGCAAAGACGGTGGCGGCCACCACACCGGCCAGCCCGAAGGGAATGACCAGGGCGAAGCTGAGGATCACGTTGCTTGCTGCCGAGGCCACCATGAACCACTGGTCCTCCTCAAAGTGGCCCAGCACCGCCCGGTAGGACCCCAGCATACGATGGTTCCAGCCGATGTATTCGTTCATGCAGAACCAGAACACATAGGCCATGGGCAGCAGAAAACGCTCCCCCATCCACAGCCGGATAAAAGGCTGGAACAGGCAGAAATAGGCCACCGCCACAAAGCTGCCGAAGAAATAACTGAACAGATCCAGCCCCCAGAACACCGATTTGGCGTGGCCGTCGGCCTCCGCGTCCCGGTCATAGACGATGCTGCCGATGGCCGCGGCGAAGGAATCCAGGATCTTGTTGCAGATATTGTTGACGCTGGTGGAGATGGTGGAATAGTTGCCGGTCTGGGTGACCAGGGCCGCGCCCCGCATGCTGGTGATGACGATGTTGTCCGACGAGCCGTAGATGGTATTGGACAGCTTATGCACCAGATAATACCGCAGATCGTGGAAAATGCCCAGTTCCTTGAAATCGGAGAGGGCCACCTTCACATCGTACAGTTCGGGGAAATCCTTCTTGTAACGCCGGGCCACCACAACGTTGGCCAGGGTGTTGAACAAAATCTGGATGCCGAAATACAGGAAGTAGTTGGGGCACCACAGGGCAATGGCGATTTTGGCCAGGCTGGTGGCCACGTTGAAGCCCAGGTCGATCTTGGTACACACATACCCCTGCTGGGTACAGGTGTACATCAGGCGCCGGGTGACGAGGAAATAGCTGGACAAGGTGGACAGGGCGGTCATGGCATAGATGCCGTAGACCATGAGCCAGTCCGGCTCCTGTTCCTGCACCACCAGCAGCGGCAGGAAGAAGGCACACACCACCGCCATGAGGGCAATGAAGGCGCCGATAGCCCGGTAGGCCCACTTGTACAGGGACATATACCGGCTGATTCGGTCAACGTCCTTGGCGGCGATCTGCTCATACAGGCGGTAGCTGATGACGCTGCCCACCCCGAACTCCGCGATGGAGAAAAAATTGAAGATGTTGTTGATGGTGTCCGAATAGCCGGGGATAAAAGCATCGAAGTTGGTGACAAAGAGCTTGCGGGTGACAAGGCCCAACAGCAGCAGCACCAGGCTCTGCCCCAGCGTATAGACCAGATTGATGAGGGTGCGTTTGGTTCGCAAGGCGTGTTCTCCTTAGTGTTTCAGATGTGCGGCCAGCCACAGTCCGGCCCGGGGCCCCAGCAGGGTGATCATCCAGCGGAACAGGACCCAGTCCGCCCGGCCGGATGCCTGCTCGCCCTTGTTGTACAGGTCCCGGCAGCGGGCCATGAGGGCGGCGCAGTTGTGCCGGACCTCCTTATCCTTCACGGCGGCGGCCCGGGCCTGGGGCCAGAACACATTGGCCACCCGGCGCCAGACCTCCTCCTGTTCGGCAGCGGTGAAGCCCCCGGCCCCCGGCCTGGCAAACAGTTTGCGGAACCTCTTGCGGGTGGCCAGGATCCCCACAAAATGCTTGGGCAGGTTGCTGTTGAGCAGACTGCCCGCCCGGTTGACCCGGTAAATGGTGATGGGGAAATCCAGGAAATACAGCCGGGTGCAGCTGTGGAGCAGCAGCAGGTCAAAGGGATAGTCCTCCGCCCAGACCACCTGAGGCCAGAAGGTCACGCCGGATTTTTCCAGAAAAGACCGTCGGATGCAGAACCGCCACACCGACCAGTTGCCGTTCTCGTAGAGTTTTTGCACACGTTCGGCGTAGTCGGCACTTTCAAAGGGTCCGGGTGCAAAGGTGGGCAGCGGCGGCGCGGCGGGTTCGGATTTGGGCGCAGCAGCGTCCAGTTCCAGATACCGTCCCACATACCAGTCATATCCGGGGGCTGCATCCAGGGCTGCCCGCAGGTTTTGCAGCAGGTCGGCGGGCCAGAGGTCGTCGCTGTCCAGAAACAGGATCCACTCCCCTCTTGCCGCTTCCAGCCCGGTGTTGCGGGCCGCGGCCAGACCACCGTTTTCCCGGTGAAGGGCAACGACCCCGGGGCAGGTCTCGGCGAAGGCATCGCACATCTTGCCGCTCTGGTCGGTGGAACCGTCATCCACCAGGATGCACTCCCAGTCCTTGGGGCCGGGCTGTTCCACCACGCTCTTCACGCAGGCACACAGATAATTCTGCACGTTATACACCGGTACGATGACCGAAAACCGGATGGGTGTTTGTTCGTCGCGCCGCATGGCGTACCTCCCTTATCCCCGGCGGGTGGGGAGGCGTATCCAGTCGGCGGCGTACAGCGCGCTGTGCTTGCCGTTCGCATACCAGCGGTCGGGCGCAAACACGCGGCGGCCCGCCGGTTCGGCCAGATACTGTCCCCACCAGCTGAAGGTGGAATTGCTGAGGATAAAATGACGGCACCGGGCCATCAGGTCCAGATCCCACACCGCAGGCCAGCTGCCCCGCACAAAAACAGCGGGCAGGCCGGCGGTGTCCAGATGGGCCTGCACATAGTCCGGCTCGTCGGAAAAGACAAAAAGCTGTGCACCGGGCAAATTTTCCTGTACGGCCCGGCAGGCATCGGCGTAATACTGCGGCCCGCACACCTGCAGCGCCGCGTTCTCCGGCTTGCGGTAGTCCCCGCAACGCCAGTGCAATGCTACCGGGCAGGGGGAGGCCGCGATGGCCTGCGCTGTGGGCGCAGCGGCTTCCGGCAGGTCTCCTTTTGCCCGCAGTTCGGTGCGGATGGTGTGGGCGGCATCGGCAAAATAGTCTTCCGCCTGGAAGTATCCCCAGGCCAGAAAATCCTTACTGCGTCCCCGGTGCGCGGGCAGATACCCGTCGGAGGCAAAATGCAGCCCCAGGGCGTTGAGAACAGGCGCCATCCGCCGCTCAAAGGCAGTATAGTCCCTGTCCATCATGCCACCCCGCTGCTCGTATTTGATCATCAGGGCCTTGGCGGTGTTCTGCCGGGGCAGATGAGCCTTGGCAAAGCCCGGTTCGGCGAGGATGCGCACGTCCGGGGAAATATTCAGCGCCTGCAGGGCGCAGTGGGTGTGGGCCGGGGCGCCGTCCCGCCAGTCCTGCCGGTCCAGCAGGGTCACGGGTTCTTTGCACCGCAGGCCCAGGGCCCGGGCGAAGGCGTAAATGAACATCTGGTTGCCCAGACCGCCCGCCAGTTCGACGTAAATCATTTGCTCCCCACCCCCGCCAGCAGTTCATACAGCGCCTGCATGCGCAGGGCGGCTTCCTGCTGCTCATATCCGGCGGCTTCCAGCGCGGCCCAGTGGTCGGCGTGGGGGCCGCCCACGGCGGCTTTGTCCGCGGCAGCTGCCCACTGTTCCAGCGGCGCATCCAGCGGCAGAAAGTGCACCAGGTCGGTGACGGCGCCGTCATCGGGCACATTGGTGGAGGCCAGGCAGGGCGTGCCGCAGCCCTGGGCTTCCACCAGGGTGATGGGACTGCCCTCAAAGTTGCTGGGCAGCAGGAACAGGTCAAAGGCGTTCATGAAGGCGGGAATATCCTCCTGCACGCCGGTCTGGGTGACCTTGCCGTTGAGCCCCAGGCGGGCGATCTTTTCGTCGATGGCCTCCTGCTCCTCTCCCCCGCCCACCATCATCAGCCGCCAGCGGTCGTCCGACTTGGCCATGGTGGCAAAGATGTCCAGCAGGAACAGCAGGTTTTTCTGGTGGTTGTACCGCCCCACAAACCCGCACAGGCGGGCGTTTTCGGGGATGTGATACTCCGCGCGCACCCTCTTGCGGGCGTCCTCATCGGGATAAAAGCGGCTGTGGTCCACGGCGTTACAGGCCACCGAGAAGTTGTTTTTCCGGTCGATATGGTCCCCGAAAACGAACCGTCCCGCCGCCACGCCGCAGCCCAGGAACCAGTGGGCGGTACACTGGTACAGCCCGTGGGCCATCCGCCAGACCAGGGTCATGGGCGGGTAGACGATGTGGCTGTGGACGATGAGCTTGGCCCCCGGGCAGAACAGCCGGATGAGCACGCAGGCCAGAGCGTTGACCTTGCTGGCCGTGTGCAGATGCACGATGTCATACCCCTTGTGGGTGCGCAGGAACTTGGCCAGGGCGGGCAGACGCTTTTTATCATCGTCCGGGATGGAATACCACCGCACGCCGTGGGCTTTCAGGGCCGGGCCGGTGCTCTGCTGGTTGGGCGGGCAGGGTCCGGCCAGCAGGTCCACCTGATAGGTCCGGGTATCCATGTGGAGCAGCAGGTTCTGAATATACCGCTGCACACCGCTCTGGATGCCCAGATTGTTGCCGATCATCAGGATGCGCATAAACCTCTCCTTTGGGATGTATTACCAGTAACTGCCGCCCTCCACCTTTTCCTTGGCGGCGGGCTGTTCTTCGGGCAGGGGCCGCACCCAGGCATCGTTGTACAGCTTGCCGATGACCGGGTGGTCATCCCACCGGCGGCCCTTGATGCCGAACAGCAGCTGGGTGGCCCCGCTCATCTGCACGGCCATATGGCCGGTTTCCCTGGCGTGGGCGGCCAGGGGCAGGCTGTACGCCCCCGCCCCGATGATGGCCACCTCATAGTCGGCGGCGTCCATCTCGGCTTCCATAGCGGCCAGGGCATCGAACCAGGAATCGTACCCGGTGTCCTGTCCGGCCAGGCCCTGCACCGCCTGCACCACCGTCAAAGCGGCGAATTCGGGCAGAATGTCGGTACCGGGGAAGAGCTGTTCCCGCTTTTGGTACTGGCTGAGGATACTCTGTTTGAACGGATGCACCACCAGGACTTTTTTGCCGGTCAGGGCGGCGCTCCAGGGATTTTCGTGATAGTAGGGTTCCAGGGCCCGCAGCTGGGTGAAAGCCGTATGGGTGCAGCCCCGGATGACCTCCTGCTCCGCCCCCACGTCCCACAAAGCCAGCATGTCGGCCTGATGGGCGCAGTCGGTATATAGCTCGCAGAAGCGGCGCAGGGTGTCGTCGTCGGTGGGAAAGACCCCGGACAGGTCCCGGATCTCCCGCCGGATACGGTCGGAGAAGTTCCGCCCGCCGTTTTGCAGGTATTCGGCCACGGTGCGCATCTCGGTGGCGCCGCAGCGGCCGAAACAGAAGGGTTCACCCCGGCACAGGGCCTCCCCTGCCAGGCGATTGCCTTCGGCGGCGGGCAGCACGGTCACGCCCCGGTATTTCCAGCCGAAACGGGCGGACTTGACCAGGTTGCGGGCCAGTTCCAGCAGCTTGCCGTCATTGTCCATCCCGGTATACTCCTTCCTGCTGCAGCATGGTCAGCACGGTGCGGGCGCTGTTGTCCCACAAAAAGTGTTCCCGGATGCGCCGCCGGGCAGCTTTTCCCATGGCGGCATTGCAGGCGGCCGCCTGCACCCCGGCGGCAAAGACTTCGGCGTCGCCGTCCAGCAACAACCCGCTGACCCCATCCTCAATGATCTGGTCGGGGCCGGGGGCATGGCGGGCCACCGGCACACAGCCTGCGTACATGGCTTCCAGCAGGCTCATACCGAAAATTTCGTGGTCGTTGAAGTTCACAAACACGTCGCAGGCGTGGTAATAGGCATGTACTTCGGTGTTGGGCACGCTGGGAATGTGCACCCAGCGATGGTCCAGCCCGGCGGCCTGCATCTCACCCCGCAATTCCCCGGCCAGGGCGCCGTTGCCGATGACCACCGCCTGCCAGTTTTCCGGCAGGGCAGCCAGCAGCGGCACCAGGTCCATGGGGCGCTTGTAGGTATCCAGACGGCCCACAAACAGCAGGAGCTGGGCGTCCGGGTCCAGACCCAGTTTTGCCCGCAGCTCCGGCTTGGTGCCCCGCACTTCGGGGATGATGGCGGTATCCAGGCCCACGGGCAGCACCCCGGCGCAGGGCACGCCGCACGCTTCCAGAGTGTTCTGCACCGCCAGGGTCTTGGCGTAAGTGGGGGTCTTGCGGTAGATGGCCAGGTTGCGGCGGCAGAGCAGGTCCATCACCGCCCGCACCGCCGGGTTGTGGGCGTCGGAACGCACCGCGCCCAGCTGGCTGTAAAAGAAGATGCCGTGTTCCTTGCAGAAACGGTACAGCCCCGGCACGCCCAGGGAGTTATCCCCCATCACATGGACGGCGTCCACCTGCTCATCCAGCAGGGGCTGCCAGGTGGAGTAAAAAGCGCGCACCCGCCAGGCCTTGGCGGGGACGTACAGCACTTTCACGCCGGGGGCCGGTTCCTCGGTCTCGATGGCATCGGCGCCCACAGCCGGGTAGAGCACCACGGCGCGGCAGCCCTGGGCCGCCAGGGCCCGGGCCAGACCCACTTCCTGACGGTTATACGCTCCTTTTTTACCCGAAGCCCCGCAATACAGCTGGGGAATGGCGATGGTCAGCATGACTTGGAGTCCTCCTGTTTGCGGTTGGGTACAGGCTCAACCTTGGCCAGATACCGGGCGTCGATGACCTCAATGGCATCGTCCCGGCAATAGGTATGAATCCCGATGACCGAATCCGGGTCCAGCCCTTCAATGCGCACATTGGCGGGCATAGCGGCGCACAGGGGGCGTTCCTTGCCGTCCCGTCGGTTCCAGAACTGCAGATACACCCCGTAGTCCACCTTGGTGCTGACCTGGGCGGGACGCACGCTCTGCCCGGCCCAGGTGAAAACCGGCCCGGCGTTGCGGGCGCCCAGGTCGTAGTTGCGGTTTTCCAGACCGAAGGTCTCGTCCTCGGTGAGGGCGAAGCCGCCCTCGGCCTGCTCGTCCGCCCGCAGGGTATACCGGCGGTAGCGGGTGTACAGGCCGTTGTCTGCCTTGACCTGGCTGCACAGCAGGGTCAGTGCTTCGGGCTGGACATCTAGCAGGATGGTATCAGCCAGCTCCTGGTCCCCGGTGGGAAAGGCCCGCACCAGTTCCCACGCATCGGGGAAGTGTTTGCAGCGGTAGAGGTTCAGGCTGTGGTTGGTGCCGGTTTCGGGAATCATCCACACCGCCCCGTTCCATTCAAACACGGTGGGAAAAGACAGGTGATAGTCCTCTTTCAGCACCACCTGAGGGGTGCCGGGCTTTTTCGGGTCGGTGAGGTCGATGACCGCGATGGCGCCCTTTTCGGCGGCCATATCAAAGGCTTCACAGAACAGCCAGCGGCCGCCCTCGTGGGCGAACAGCAGCGGGTCGGCGTACCAGGTACCCGGTTCGGTGGGCAGCTGGGTGTAGTCCCCCTCTCCCAGGGCGGGCAGCGGGTCACAGCCGGGGGCGGTGGGGACCGGCCGCACCGCAATGGTGTAGATTTCTTTCCATCCGGCCAGTTTCTTGACCAGGCGCGCCGGGGGCATATGCAGGGCGCGATACAGTTGGTTCATGCAGGTCTTCTCCTTATTGCGGCGCGGGCGTCCCATGCAGGACGGCGCGGTAAATTTCCATCAGTCGGCGGTAGTTTTCCTCCGGCGCAAAGGCAGCCAGGGCGGCGGCCCGGATGGCGGCGGGGTCTGCCTTCTCCCCCAGGGCAGGCAACGCCCGGACTGCTTCGGCCAGGGCGTCGGGGTCCCCGGGGGCAAACCGCAGCCCGTCCACACCGGGGCGGACCATAGCCCCCACGTTGCCCAGGTCACTGGCCAGCACCGGCGTGCCCATGACGTGGGCTTCTGCCGGAACCAGCGCAAAACTCTCATAACACAGGCTGGGCGCCAGAACGGCCCGGCTCTGCCCGAACAGGGTGTGCAGTTCCTCTCTGGGCAGGCGGCCCAGCAGCCGCACCCGGGGCACGGCCTGCTCTTTGACCCAGCTTTCCAGCGGGCCATCTCCCACCAGAAGCAGTTCGGGGGCGGCGGGGTCATCGGCCAGTCGTTTCCAGGCTTCCACGGCGGTGCGCAGGCCTTTCAGCTCTTCCAGCCGGCCCGCAAAGACCACCTGATTTTTCCGTTGGAACCAGGGCAGCAGCGGCGGCAGAGGGCCGTCCGGCACAGCGGTATTGGGCCGCACAAACAGGCGCATCGGGTCAAACACCCGGTGCCGGGCGTTGAATTCCAGGAACTTTTCCCGGTCAAAGTCGGTGAGGGCGATGAGATTCACCCAACGGTAGGTGCCCAGCAGCCGGTGAAAGGCATACACAAAGGCACCGACAGCGCTCTGGGCCAGGCTGTCCCGGTAGCAGCGGTGCTGCACCGCCTGCCACAGTCCACCTTTGCGGCGGGGGCAGTCCTCACAGACTTTTCCCTCCCGCAGCAGCACGCCGTTGGGGCAGAACAGGCGGAAATTGTGCAGGGTCTGCACCACCGGCACGCCCATGGACCGGGCGGCCCAGAACACCGACGGACTGACGGTGAGCAGGGTGTTGTGCACATGGACCAGGTCGATGTGCTCCTTGCGGATGAGTTCCCGCACCTCCCGCCAGGTCTTCCAGCTGAAGACCGCTTCCAGGCCCATGGAGAGGGTGCCGCCCTCGTTGGTGCGCTCATAGGTAACGACCTTGTGGCCGTGGCGTTCCAGCAGGGCCCGCTCGTCCGCAAATACGGCATCTTCGCCCCCGGCCAGGCGGTAATGGCAGTGGACCAGCAGGATGTTGTATCTTGTTTTTTCCACCGTCAACCCCTCCAACCCGTATATTTCGGCATTTTATCTATTATACCCCGTATGGCTGTAAAAGGAAAGAGAAAGGGCGGATTTTACACCTTGAACCTGACGGAACGAACGGGCCGAGGGTTACAGCACCTTCGACATGGAAAGCCGTCCCAAAGCGCAGGAAATGGGCAGTTCACGGAACCAAATCTGACTCAGATAAAAAAGGACAGGAAATCAAGTTCCTGTCCTTTTGCTTTATGGGTGTTTTCCGCCGTGCGGGTCATTCTTCCGGCTGTTTTTCTCTGGCGGAAAGCTGTGGGAATAGCCTGCATTCTGGCCCGGTCTCCTGTGTCTTGCGTTTTTCCTTTCCCGCGCAGGCCACCCTTTGCAGGGCCAGCACAGCACACAGGATATAGAACGGCACATAAATATACAGATACCGGGCGCGGGTCTCAAAGATGGCATCGTACAAGGTGACCCCGATGAGGGAGACAAGCAAAACCAGATAAGCCTGGCTGCATCGGTTTCTTCTTGCCAGGTCGTACAGAGCTGCCGCCGCAGAAACCAGCACCAGCAGAAGAGTTCCCCACCACAGTCCCTGAACCGCCGTCTGATACATCGGATAGTACCGGCCCGTGCTGTAAAAGAGATCCCGCAGCGTCCCCGCCGCAGCCGACGGCTCCGGCTTGATATCCCGGTAAAAATTGCCTTCCACGGACCAGGCAAAGGTACCGTCATTGTAGTCACTGAGCACCTTTCTGGCGGTAAAGACAAGCTGCCCGGTCAGGCCGCGGTCCTGTATGCGCTGGAGCGCCACCGCCATGTCGGCCTCTTTCCGTTCCTCGTATTCCGGAAAAGAAGCGGAGAACCCCACATCCGGCTCGTAATATCCGCCGTTGCTCACATCATTCTGTCCCATCATCAAAAAATGATAGATGCTGTACCGCTGGGTTTCATCAATCACCAGACCGGCTGCCTGATATGCCCGGTCCAGCGCCCCGTGAATCACCACAAGAGTGACCACAGCCAGGAGCAGTGCCCCGCCCCGGCGCCGCACCTCCGCCCATGCGATCCGGTGTCCCTGGCCCAGCCGGTACAGTACTTCCAGCAAACGGACACCGACCAGCGCAATCAGCACAATGAACACTGTGGGTTTGATCTGATACCCCAGATACGCAACGGCGGCGATCAGCGGCCATTGCAGAAGGGGCGGAATGTCCCGACGCAAGCCCAGATACAGGACCGCCAGGGGAAACAGCAGCCCCATGGCATCGGAATACACGATCACGTTCCAGGGGGAGAAAGCCAACAGCAGCACCGTCCACCCATACCCCAGGAAGGCGGCCCGCCTGCCGGTGCCCAGCAGGACCAGCGTCCTGTACGCCAGCACCGCGGTGCCCAGGGAGAGGGCACTGTTTACCACCACCACCGACATCAGTTCATAGTCCCCGGCAAACAGGCCCAGCGCCCCGTTGATTTGCAGCAGCACACTGATAATCAGGGTCAGAAGCAGGTTGTTGGGATAGCGGGAGAAATACCACGCCGAAACTGCCTGCAGGGATTCCGTATCCCGGGCCACAACGGCCCGGGCAGCCCCGGTCACCACGTTTGCGTCCCATCCGCTCTCAAAGAAAATCTGATAGAACAAAAAAATCTGGAGCACAAACAGCACCGGAACGGAAATTGCTACCGCCCTGTCAAAGCACTTGTCTTTCCAGCCCTGACGGCGAAGCCACACAACGGCCCCTGCCGACAGGAACCCCGCCGGAATCAGCAGAATTCCGTTGGAGACTGCACAGTCTGCCTTGAAGGGATACCAGACATGGCTGTAAAACAGCAACAGTACCACGATGGCCCCGAAGCAGGCCACCCCCATAGCCAGAATCAAAAGCAAAAGGATTCGATAAACACACTCTGACAACCATGCATGTTTTGGCATTTGTCTCTTTTCTCCTTTCCGGTCCAGAGTCATGCCATTATACCATACACCCAGTCACAAAAGAACCCCCTGCACAGCGTTTGCCATGCAGGGGGTGACTTTTATGCAGGGGAAAGCATCAGCTGAACATGTTGATCAGGATGCCGGCCGCAACAGCGGAGCCGATGACGCCGGCCACGTTGGGGCCCATGGCGTGCATGAGCAGGTAGTTGCGGGGGTTGTATTCCTGGCCGACCTTCTGGGAAACACGGGCAGCCATGGGAACGGCGGAAACACCGGCAGAACCGATCAGCGGGTTGATCTTGCCGTGGGTGACGGCGCACATGATCTTGCCCAGCAGAACGCCGCCGGCCGTGCCGACGCCGAAAGCGATAACGCCCAGAACAATGATCTCCACGGTCTGGACGTTCAGGAAGGTGGAAGCGTTGGTGGTGCAGCCCACGCTGAAGCCCAGGAAGATGGTGATGATGTTCATGAGTTCGTTGCCGGCGGTCTTGGTGATACGCTCGACCACGCCGGATTCCTTCATCAGGTTGCCCATCATCAGGCAGCCTACCAGGATGGCCGCGTCAGGCAGGGTCAGGCTGACGATGATGGTGACCATGATGGGGAAGATGATCTTTTCGGTCTTGGAGACCCGACGCGGGGGTTCCATGATGATCTGGCGTTCCTTCTCGGTGGTCAGCGCGCGCATGATGGGCGGCTGAATGACCGGGACCAGAGCCATGTAACAGTAGGCCGCCACGGCAATGGAGCCCAGCAGATGGGGCGCCAGCTTGGTGGTGGTGAAGATGGCGGTGGGGCCGTCGGCGCCGCCGATGATACCGATGGAGGCAGCTTCGGGGCCGGTGAAGCCCAGCAGCTTGGCGCCGATGTAGGTGAAGAAGATGCCCAGCTGGGCCGCAGCGCCCAGCAGCAGGCTGGACGGACGGGCGATCAGGGGTTCAAAGTCGGTCATGGTGCCGATGCCCAGGAAGATCAGCGGCGGGTAGATGCCCAGCTTGACGCCCAGGTATATGTAGTCGGCCATGCCGCCGGAACTGCCCAGCAGTTCCCAGTTGATGTGGTTGGTCTCGTTCAGGAAAATCTCCATGTGGAACAGGCCGTCCAGCGGGAGGTTGGTCATCAGCATGCCGAAGCCGATGGGCAGCAGCAGCAGAGGCTCAAACT
>DXNX01000069.1 GCA_019413245.1 Oscillospiraceae bacterium | reverse complement strand
GCCCAGGACCACGAAAGCCTGCCCGAACCCCGGGGCACGCCCCCGGCGGGCAGCGCCCTGGCCGCCGCCGACCCGGACCCGCAGGACCTTCTGATCCAGAAGGACAACGCCGAGGAGCTGGACACCATGGTCCGCGGCCTGCGGGAACCCTACGGCAAGGTAGCCACGATGTACTTTTTGGAAGAACGGCCGGTGGCGGACATCGCCCGGCTGTTGGGGCGGCCCCCCGCCACGGTACAGAACCAGCTGTTCCGGGCAAAAGCCATCCTGCGCAAGCAGATCACTGAAAGGAGGCAGGAGTAACATGACCGAGAGCATGGCCCCTTATTTTGACAACAACAATTTGTTTGACAACGCCGGCTGCCTGACCCAGAGCGGGTTGGAAGCCCTGCGCGATGACCGTCTGGACGATCTGGGCCGGCTGGAGGCCGCCGAACACCTGACCTTCTGTGACCGGTGCCTGGCCCGGTACACCGCCCTGCTGGAAAGCATCCAGCTCTCGGCGCCCATGCGGGACCTGATCCCCCAGGTACAGGCCCTGATGCGGATGCGTACCTTCCGGGTCATGACCAACCGCTATGTGTCGGTGGCCGCCGCCATCGTCCTGGCGCTGGCCCTGTGGCGGTTCGGCCTGTTCGGCGCCGCCCCCGACGCCGCACCCCGCCCTCAGGAAGAACCCCGCCAGAACGCCAGCATCAGCCAGATGCTGGGAAGCGCCCTGAACGGCGCCAGCGAGGGCCTGCAGAACGTTCTGGGCAGTATCCAGGACACCGCCCTCAGCGGTTGGGCACAGCTTTCTGATAACAATCGGCAAAATCACGGCCACGCGGCCGCCACTGGAGAGTGAACACCATGAAAAAGAACGCATTTCTGACTTTTATCTTTGCCTGCATCCCGGGCGCCGGGCAGATGTACTACGGCTATATGCGCCGCGGCCTGTCCCTCATCACCCTGTTCTGTGTGGCGTCCGGTATCGGTGCCATCATTCCGCCGGTGCTGCTGGCGGCGCCCATCGTCTGGATGTATGCCTTCTTCGATACCTATGACATCATCCGGTATCTGGTGTCCGGCAGCCCCAAACCCGACGATTTCATCTGGGGCGACCGCATCGACCTGGGCCGGTTCAAGCCCTTCACCTCCCGCGGCAACCGCATCATTGGCTGGGTGCTGGTGGCCTGCGGCGTGTGGGTGCTCTTTGACAGCTGGATCGCTCCCATGCTGCACGACTTGTTTGCCAGCCTGGGGATGGAGTACCTGTATTACAACCTCATCGGCCAGCTGCCTACCATCATCGTGGCCGCTCTGCTGATCTACTTCGGCGTGCGTCTGCTGGGCCGCTCGGCGCCCGGCAAGGGGGACAACAACGCCATGCCGCCCTATCCCGGGGAACACGGCGACCAGGATATGCCGCAGTAACTACCCACATTCCGGCACGACGGGCCAAGCCCTGACTTCGCCCGCCTGCCTTTTTGTTCCAAAATGACAATACGAGGTGTATTATAATGGATGAAAAATACAATGCGGCAGAACAACAGACCGCCCGCCAGACTGTTCCACCCACGGTTACCCCGCCTTCCGCGCCGCCCCGTAAAATCCGGCGTGTGGGTACTTTTACCTTCGGCCTGCTGCTGGTGGCTGCCGGTATTGTGCTGATCCTGCGCTCCTTCCTGCCGGAACTGGACCTGCGCTTTGTGATCAGTCTGTTCCCGGTAGCGCTCATCGCCCTGGGCATTGAGGTCCTGGTCTATGCGGCCCGCCCCAACGTGCAGCTCAAGTATGACGTCCTGAGCATCTTTGTCTGCATCCTGATTCTGTTCGGGGCAGGGGGCTCCTCGATGATGATGCAGCTGTGGAATGAGTACGGCCCCACTGCCCACGCGGCCGAGATGCGCCTGGGAGATGAACTCCAGAAAGATGCCACTGCGACCCTGCGTGGTGTTTCTGACCTGAGCAGCAATATTTACGACCTGAGCGTGGTGATGGACCTGAACCACGGTGTATCCGACCCGGCGACGGCACAGGTCCTGTCCGGCGATAATTGCGAACTGTACGTCACCGTTTACCAGAACGCCTACAACACGCCGGAAGCCTTTGCCGCTATGGCCCGCCAGGTGGTGGATGTCTGCCAGGCCGACGGGCTGCCCTTCAACCGGTACCGTTTCGACACCTACATGCGGGACGTGGCCGACAACAGCGTGACCTATACCCTGGATCTGGACAATGCCTGGCAGCTTTCTGCCGATGCTGCTACCCTGGCCGAAAACGTGTACCAGTCCTACTGGTATGACGGCAACAGCTTCTCCAGCTATGACAATATGCAGAATTACCGCCAGGAGGAGATCCGCAGCAACCTGTCGGAGGAATATCAGGAAAAATTCGGTGAATACCCTACCGAGGAATGGCTGGATGAACAGATGGCTGCCCTGGGCATGGCCACGGCGGAATCCGCGGCCCCGACCGCACAGGAAGGCAGCACCGGGGATGCAGTGACGATGGAATACTACGGTTGACCCGGAAAATACTTTGCCGATTTTTGACATAGATTTGACCGCCCGATGGACTTTTGCGCCGTCGGGCGTCTTGTTTTTTTGGTGACAAAATGTTACACTTATACAAGATTTGCTAAAATTGTATCAGTTGGAGGCATGATTCCATGGGGCTTCTGAAGGGATATACCAAGCAGGAGATCAGCTGGATGATGTACGACTGGGCCAACAGCGCCCATTCGGTCATCGTGGTCACGCTGCTGCCCATTTTCTTTGACACTGTCGCCGGGTACACCGCAGACAGTGTTTCCAGCATGTCGACCTGGGGCTACGCCACCAGTATCGCCATGGCCATTGTGGCCATCGCAGCGCCGTTTCTGGGCGTTTTCGGGGATATCCGCGGCATGCGCAAGCGCCTGTTCTCGGCGTTTATGATCCTAGGTGTGGCGGCCGTTGCCCTCATGTCCTTCACCCCGCTGATGGACTTTACCTCCTCCACCGCGGCCGCCGGTCGGGTGGCCGGGTTCATCCTGGTGCTGTACATCCTCAGCGTCATCGGCTTTGATGCGTCCGCCATCTATTACGATGCGTTCCTCACCGACGTGACCACGCCGGAGCGGATGGACCGCGTGTCCACCATGGGCTACGGTCTGGGTTACATCGGCGGTTCCACCATTCCGCTGGTCATCTTCCTGGTCATGAACCTGGTGGGCGTGCCCATGCTCACCTGCCTGGCGGTGATTTTTGCCATTACCGCCATCTGGTGGCTGGTGTTCAGCCTGCCGCTGCTGAAAAACTGCCAGCAGACCTCCGGCAAACCCTATGAAAAGGGGGATGTGGGCCGCAGCATCCGGGGCGTGGGCAGCACCATCAAGGAGATCATTGCCAACAAGCCCATGCTTGTGTACATTCTGGCCTACTTCTTCTACATCGACGGCGTCCATACCGTCATCAGCATGGCCACCACCTACGGCACCAACCTGGGTCTGGATTCCACCGGCATGTTGCTGGCCCTGCTGCTGGTGCAGGTACTGGGCCTGCCGTTCTGCCTGCTGTACATCCGCCTCAGCGCTAAGTTCGGCGCCCGGGTCATGGTGGGTGCGGGCATCTGTGTGTACATGTTCATCTGCATCTTTGCCTTCTTCATGCGTGACCTGTGGCAGTTCTGGGTGCTGGCCGTTCTGTGCGCCACCAGCCAGGGCGGTATCCAGGCGCTGTCCCGTTCCATGTTCGGCAAGCTCATTCCGGATAAGGACCGCAGCGGTGAGTTCTTCGGCTTCTTTGATATCTTCGGCAAGTTCAGCTCCATCATGGGCCCGGCCCTGGTGGGTGTGGTCAGCTCCGCTGTGGCCAACAGCATGCTGAAATCCCAGGGCCTGACCGCCCAGACCGCCACGCCGGAACAGGTGGACGCCATCAACGCGGCCTCCAGCCCCTTCGGCATCGTGTCTATTCTGCTCATCATCGGCATTGGCGCTGTGCTCTTCTTTGCGGTCCTGCCGCGCACCCTGAAGGGCAAAAACCTCTCAATTTAAGGAAATTGGGCCCGCATTGACAATCCAACCGGCGGGCAGTACAATAATGGGGTATGTGGGTTCTGGCCCTCATACCCCGTTTATGTTATCCGAACAGGAGGGTATTTCTCTATGCCGGAAGGCTATACCCATGTGCGCACTGCCCGGCGGGCAGCCGAATCCATCCGTTATAAACTGCATTGTCCCATCGCTTTTGCGGCGGGCGCCAACGGTCCGGACAGTTTTTTCAGCTTTGAGATCTGGAAGAGCAAGGCAAAACGCCGGTACGATTTGCCGGAATTGGGGGAACGCATGCACGAGGAAGCCACCGGGGCGTTCCTGTGCAGTCTGATCCGCCATGTCAAGACCGGCGCCCAGGTGGAATATGCGCTGGGCTTCCTTTGCCATTACGCCGCCGACACGGTGCTGCATCCGTATGTGGTGGCCATGTGCCAGCCCGGGCAGCCCTACGCCGGCAAGGGCGGACACGGCTATTTTGAGATCGCTCTGGACTCCACCCTGCACGCCGAGGACACAGGCGTTTCCCAGGTCCCGGCGGACGATGCCTCCCCGGTGCCTCAGGGCACCGACCTGGCCGAGATCGCTGCGCTGCTGCACACCGTTCTGCTGGAAGTGTACGGCGCCGACGTGACCCCGGAATGCCTGGCAGATGCTTTCTACTACTTCAACCGGGTGCGGCGGCTGTTTCCCAGCCGGCACGGCATCCGCAAGGCACTGTTCTATGTGGTGGAAACATTCTGGAAAGGCCGGGGCTTCCTCACCGGGCATGTATCGCCCCGGACATTGCGCCTGGACCTGCCTGACGAATGGACCGACCCCGCCACCGGGGAAGCCCGCAAGGGCGGTGCTTTTGCCCTGCTGAAAGAGGCTGAGCGCCGCAGCGCGGTGTATATGACCGCTGCCCTGGAGTTCTGGATGGGCCACCTCACCGAATCCGAATTGTGCCGCCTGCTGGGCAGCATGGATTATACCACCGGCACCCCCACCGACCGCAGCACCATGCCTGCGGTGGGAGCGCCGGAACCCAACACAGAAAAGGAGACAACAACATGATCCGCATCACCATGGAAAACGGCAAGACCATCGACATCGAGCTGGACCCCAGCGCTGCGCCCATCACCTGCGAAAACTTTGAAAAGCTGGTCCGTCAGGGCTTTTATGACGGCTTGACCTTCCACCGCATCATCCCCGGCTTTATGATCCAGGGCGGCTGCCCGCTGGGCAACGGTACCGGCGGCCCGGGCTGGCACATCAAGGGCGAATTCTCCGCCAACTTCGTGCCCAACCCCATCAAGCACACCCGCGGCGTCATCAGCATGGCCCGCGCCCAGGACCCCAACAGCGCCGGCAGCCAGTTCTTCATCATGCACGCCGACGCGCCCCATCTGGACGGCCAGTATGCGGCCTTCGGCCATGTGGTCTCCGGCATGGATGTGGTGGATGAGATCGCCTCTGTCCCCACCGACTGGATGGACAAGCCCCTGAAGCCTGTCCGTATGCAGACCGTCCGCATCATCGACGAGGACTGATTCACACAAATACAAACAGCCCGCTTCCCCCTGGCAATGCGCCGGAAGGAAAGCGGGCTGTTTTTTGTACAGGCAAGGGAAAAATCAGCGGAACAAACCGCCCAGACCGCTGAACCAGTTGGTGATCTGGCTGGTCTGGGTCTCCAGATCCTGGATGGCCTGCATCAGAGCGGGCATCTGCTGGATGACCCGGTTCAGGGCATCCACGTCCAGCTGGGAAAGTTTGTCGGCAATGTCGGGCAGAGACTGCAGCAAGCGATCCAGCTCGCCGGGTTCCATGGAATCCAGGCTGTCCTGCAAAGTACCGGCCAGGGTATCCACCTGTTCAGTGGCCTGGAGAATACTCCGGTATGCCACGCTGCCGTGGTAGAACAGCACCCCAAGCCCGATGCAGAGCATCGCGATCAGCCCGATGAGCAGGCCGATGCAGATGCGCAGCAGGCGGGCATTGCGGTCGGTTTTGGCTTCCAGCCGGTCCAGCTGCTGCTTCCAGTCAGCGGTGGCAGGGGAGGTGTCGGCGGTACCGGCGGACTCGCTGCCGGGCAGGGGGACGGGCAGATGACGGGGTTCATCCATGACAGGGACCTCCTTTTCGGAATCTGCGGGAATATGAAAACGGTCAGCCCTCTTTGGGCGGAACAGATTGTCCGGGGGCGGTCATCTCAAACCAGAACAGGGAACCGCGCCCCACCTCGCTCTCCACACCGAAGGGGAATCCGTGCTGCTGCAGGATGGCCTTGGTGATGGAAAGTCCCAGCCCGGTGCCGGGCTTGCCGGCGTTCTTGCGGGCGCGGTAGTACCGGTCAAAAATGTAGGGCCGGTCTTCCGGCGGAATACCGGGTCCGTGGTCTTCCACCTCCACCCGGCATCCGCCGCCCGGCTTGGGGATGGCCCGCAGCACAAAGACGCCGTCTTCGCCGATATGGTGGGTGGCGTTGCCCAACAGATTGTGCAGCACCCGCTCCATCATGGCCGGGTCGGCCCGTACCATGCACTCTTTATCGGCTTCCAGTTTCAGGGTCCAGTGGTTCTGCTCACAGACAGCGTCATACAGACCGGCTACCTCAAAGCAGAGGCCGCTCATGTCAAAGTCCACCAGACTGGGCTTTTCCACGCCGCTCTGCACCTTGCTCAGCTCCATCACGCTGTTGACCAGAGCCGAAAGCCGGTCGGTCTCATCCACGATGATGTTGCACTGTTCGGTGCGGCGCTCCTCGTCCATGCCGGACAGGTCGCGCACCGTCTCGGCGTAGCCTTTGATCAGGGTCAGCGGGGTGCGCAGATCGTGGCTCACGTTGGCCAGCAGTTCCTTTTCCAGCTCGGCCGAACGGCGCACCGCCCGGGCCATGTGGTTGAACTCCTGCGCCAGCAGACCCAGTTCATCCCGGCGCTTGACCTCCACCTGCACGTTGTAGTTGCCGTCCGCCATGCGGCGGGCACCCTCGGCCAGCTGGTGCACCGGGCGGGTGAACCACTTGCTGAACAGAATGGCCGCCAGCACGTTCAGACCGAACAGCAGCAGGGCCACCGGGGGCAGCACGCTGCCCAGCACGTCGGCAGCGGTGGTGATCTGGGCCAGACTGGTGGACACCAGCACCGCATACTGGCCGTCGGCGGTCAGTTTGCCCACCACCATCTGCAAATTGCCGCCAGAAGAAACGGTCTCGCAGACGCTCTTTTTGGTAAAGACCAGCCCGCGCAGCCGCACCACCTCGGGGGTGTCCTGCTTCAGGCTGATCTGCCCGCCGAAGGAGTACTCGCTCTGGTGCAGTACACAGGGGTACAGGCTTTCCAGACACTGGACGTTGCTCAGGGTGGAATCACTGATGTCCACGCAGCAGTTTTCCAGGTTCAGGGAGCCGTTGATGGCTTTTTCCAGGAAAGAAAGCCAGAAATCATCGTCCAGAATCAGTTTGCCCAGCACCCGGCTGGACACAGGACCGTCGTTGGCGTCGATGAGCGCCACCACCGCATCGGCCTTGCTTTCCAGGCTGGTGCGGATCTTGCGGTTGTACATGGGCTCCAGGGCGTAGGTGATCAGCGCCCAGACCAAAATCAGGGTCAGGGTGGTCACGGCAAACAAAAACAGCATCAGCTGGCCGCGGACCCCCAGCCCTCGGCGCGGCGATTCCTCACCGCCGGCCGGCTGCGCGGACTTCAGCTTTTTCCACATACGGAATCCCCGTCTTTCACAAAACGTCCGGGTCGAACTTGTAGCCGATGCCCCACACGGTCACGATGTAACCGCGGCAGGGGCCCAGATGACCGCGCAGCATCTTGATGTGGGTGTCCACGGTGCGGTCCTCCCCGTAATAGTCGTAATTCCACACTTTCTGCAGGATTTTCTCCCGGGAAAGGGCAATGCCCCGGTTGTTCACCAGGAAAACCAGCAGATCAAACTCCTTGGGCGTCAGGGGCGCTTCCTGCCCGGCCACCTTCACGCTGTGGCTGGCCGTATCAATGACCAGATCCCCGAAGGTGAACACGCCGCCGGATTCGGCAGGGGCGGGCATGGTGCGGGCCAGCACGGCCTTCACGCGGGCCACCAGCTCCCGGGGGGAGAAGGGCTTTACCACATAATCGTCGGCACCGCCTTCCAGCCCGGCCAGCTTGTCGTATTCCTCACTGCGGGCGGTGAGCATGATCACCGGGGTGTTGATCTTGCGGGCACGCATCTCCCGCAGGCAGGTCATGCCGTCCATGAACGGCATCATAATATCCAGAATCACCAGGTCAATGCCGCCCTGGGACAAAATCGAAAGTGCCTGGGCACCGTCACCCGCTTCGGCACAGGTATACCCGCTGTGCTGCAGGTGCTCCCGGATCAGATCACGAATACGCGGTTCATCGTCAACGACCAGAATTTTTGCCATACTTAAACCCTCCAGACCAAGGTCGCTTCTTTTCATATATTACCATAATACCGCGCACAGATGGGGGATTTGTGAAAGTTTTCTTAAAATCTTTTTCACGATTTTTTACAAAAACCTGCCTTGTAACTGCCGCCTTCCCGCGCTACAATAAGGAACGCAGCGAAAAAACACTGCGGAAAGGGGGCTTGTTCCCGTGCCGGTTTGTGTACTTGTGATTCTGCTGCTGTTGGCGGCAGTCATTGTTTTTATGGTGGCGCCGGGACGACGCCGCAGGGCACTTCGCGCGCCGTTTCTGTATACCAATTACGCCCACCGGGGCCTGTTCTCCAAAGACCAGTCCGTCCCCGAAAACAGCCTGCCCGCCTTTGAGGCGGCAGCCAAAGCCGGGTACGGCATTGAACTGGATGTGCAGTTCACCGCCGACCGGAAGCTGGTGGTCTTTCATGATGACCGTCTGGACCGAATGACACCGGAAAAAGGCTGGGTGCAGGACCATGACTGGAAAACCGTGGGCAGCCTGCCGCTGGCAGGTACGGCATATACGGTACCGCTGTTCTCTCAGGCGTTGGAAACGGTGGGCGGCCGGGTGCCGCTCATCGTGGAGATCAAGAGCCGGGTGGAGTACCGCGGGGCTTATCTGGATGACCTGTGCCGTCAGACCCTGCAGGCCCTGGAAGGGTACAATGGTCTGTACTGTATTGAGAGTTTCGACCCCCGGGTGCTGCGGCGTATCCGCCGTATGGCGCCCCGGGTGCTGCGGGGGCAGCTGGTGGACAGCTACCGCGCCAACCGCAAAGAGGGCGTCCGCCCGGTCCATGCGTTTCTGCTCAGCCATGCCTTCGGCAACTGTCTGGGGCGCCCGGATTTCATCGCCTGGTGTCCTGACCGGGAAAACTGGGCCATCGCCCTGTGCCGCCTGCTGGGGGCCATGATGGTGCAGTGGACCATGGTGCCCGAACTGGACTGGCAGGAACAGCAGCAGCGCTATGATGCCCTGATCTTCCAGTGGTATATGCCGGACCCGAACTACGGGGTCCCGGTATAAACAGCAGCCCTCCCGCATACCTTGCAGTGAAAGTTCTGTAAGGCAAGCGAGGGGGCTGCTTATGTTTTTGTTTACTGTAACCAAACCAAGGCTGCGGCAGGCCGGGGCGCTGGCTCTGTGTGCGGTCTGCCTGGCGGGCACCGTCACCGCCGCCGTACACTTTGCAAACGACAGCGTGACCGCGTCCGCGACGGTGTCCGAACAGACGGTCATCGAAACCACCCAGGACATAGCCACCTACTTCACCGGCTACGGGTTTGAGGTGGACCTGGCCACTGCGGCGGTGGATAAGGTGAAGATCCCCAAACAGTGGGATGACAGCTTTGCCGCCTTCAACCAGGTGGTGGAGGAGAGCGGCCTGACCCTGGAGGGGCACAAGGGCAAGACGGTGGAAAAGTGGACCGCGCTCTGCCCGGCCTTGTCCAACGGGGAAGACGATACCTACTGCGTGCTGCTGGTGTACAAGACCAAGCCGGTGGGTGCTTACCTGCTGGCAAAGCCTTCCGGTGAGGTGACCGGGCTTGTGTCGGCTGCCCAGCAGACGGCCGCCGATGCCGAGACCGCCGCGGCCGCCGAAACTTCCGCCGAAGTGCCGGACCTGACCGAGGATACCGCCCAGACCAGCGCGGGGGTGGTGGATGAAAGCGTATTCCCCACCGAATAAAAACCAAAAACAGCCGGTACCATTCCCGCACAAGGGGAAGGTACCGGCTGTTGCGATGTCAGGGAATCACAGCAGACCGCCGAGCAGAATCACGACGATCAGGATGGGGACAACGAACTGGAAATAGGGCTTGAGCCAGCGGGGCATCTTGATACCGCTGCCGGTGTTGGCTTCTTCCAGGTACTTGTCGAAGCCCCAGCCCCAGCGGCTGACGCAGAACAGCAGATAAATCAGGCTGCCCACCGGGAGCAGGACGTTGCTGACCAGGAAGTCCTCGCCGTCCAGCACGGTGCTGGTGCCGCCCAGAGGGGTGATAAAGCTCCAAAGGTTGTAGCCAAGCACGCAGGGGATGCTGGCGATCAGGATCACGATGCCGCCGATGAGGACGGTCTTGCGGCGGTCCAGGCCGAAGTTGTCCATCAGGCAGGAAATGATGTTTTCAAACACCGCGATGACGGTGGTAAAGCTGGCAAAAGTCATGAACAGGAAGAACAGCGAACCCCAGATGCGGCCGCCGGCCAGGCTGGCAAAGACATTGGGCAGGGTCACGAAGATCAGCTGCGGGCCGCTGTCCGGGCTGACGCCGTAGGTGAAGCAGGCGGGGAAGATGATCAGGCCGGCGCAGATGGCCACAAAGGTGTCCAGAGCGCAGATACGCACCGCCTCACCGGGCAGGGTGAAGTTGCGGTTCATGTAGCTGCCGAAGATCTCCATGGCGCCGATGCCCAGGCTCAGGGTGAAGAAAGACTGGTTCATGGCGGCCACGGCCACGTTGATGATACCGGCCTCGCTGGCACGCTTCCAGTCGGGCAGCAGGTAGAACTTCAGGCCGTCCCCGGCGCCGGACAGGGTCAGGCTGTGGACCACCAGCACCAGGATCAGCACCAGCAGGGCGCCCATCATCCATTTGCCGATGCGCTCCACGCCGTTCTGCAGGCCAAAACTGCACACGATGAAGCCCAGAACGACGGTCACGGCCATGAACAGGCCCATCTCACCGGGATTGGCCAGCATGGCGTTGAAGGTGGCCGCAGAGGTGTCGGCGGTGGCGCCCTCAAACGTGCCGGACAAGAACTTGAAGAAGTAGCTGATCATCCAGCCGTTGACGGTAGTGTAGTACATCATCAGCACCACACAGCCCAGCAGACAGACCCAGCCGTGGAGATGCCACACGCTGCCTTTGGGCTCCAGGGCCTTGTACGCCTTGCAGGCGCTGCCGCGGCCCGCACGGCCCACGGCCAGCTCCATGGTCAGCACGGGCACACCCATGCAGATCAGGAACAGAATGTAAAAGAGCACGAACACGCCGCCGCCGTTTTCACCGGTGACGGTAGGGAAGCGCCAGACATTGCCGATGCCGATGGCGCAGCCTGCGCTGATCAGGATAAACCCGAGGCGCGAGGCAAAGGATTCACGATTCTCCAAAATAATTCCTCCTTCGATTTTCAAACA
This sequence comes from Oscillospiraceae bacterium, assembly GCA_019413245.1. Lineage (GTDB taxonomy): Bacteria > Bacillota > Clostridia > Oscillospirales > Ruminococcaceae > Gemmiger. The sequence goes on along the minus strand of DXNX01000069.1, from coordinate 395 downwards.
CCGCTTTTCTATTATAACGGCTGCACCCGATGCAGGCAAGAAGTATTTTTGACGTTTTGCCGAAACCTGTACAGAAAAAGCCGCCGCCTGCGGCAGCAGACGACGGCTGTAAAAGATTATGGGAAAAATCAGCGGCGCTCGGCGATCTCTTCCTTGACGCTGGTCAGGAATTCATCGGCGGACATGGTCGTGGTGTCACCCTTGCGGTCGCGGACGCTGACGGTGCCGGCTTCGGCTTCCTTGGCGCCCAGGACCAGCATGTAGGGAACGCGGTCGACCTGCTGGGCCTGACGGATCTTGTAGCCGATCTTCTCGTTGCTCTCATCCAGAACAACGCGCACACCGGCGTCCTCCAGCTTGCTGGCCACTTCGTGGGCGTAGTCCAGGGTCTTTTC
>DXNX01000068.1 GCA_019413245.1 Oscillospiraceae bacterium | reverse complement strand
AAGGAGCCGCCCCGGCCGGGGCGGCTCCTTCTGTGTTGTGTACCCAAATTACGGCTGTGCCAGGGCCGTGGCCAGCTCCACGAACCGGGCCACATCGGGCACCGGGTCCAGCTGGTACAAAAGGCCGTAGGGAATGGTGAAGTCCCAGTCCACCGGCAAGGTGACCAGGGATGGATGCACCTCCGCCCAGCAGTCCAGCGTCATGAGAGGCTGGCGGGTCTGGGCGCAGCGGTTGAACACTTCCAGGTCATAAAACTGCGGGGTGTCCTCGATGCGGATCGCCGGGTGGCGCTCGATCTCGTCCCGCACCCGGTCCACCGAAGGGGAATCCCCCCGGCGTACCATCATCAGCGTCTGGCCGTACAGGTCCTGCACGGTCAGGCACTTGCGCCCGGCCAGGGGATGGTCCCGGGGAACAGCCACACAGTGGTGGTATTCCCCCAGGGGCAGAAACCGGCACCGGTCCAGCCACTGGCGGGAATCGCAGGCCCCGATGAGAAAGTCAAACTTGACCCCCAGAGCGCCGATCTCGTTGAGGATGCCCTCGTGGTCATCCTCAAAAGGGACGATGTGCAGCTGGTAGCCGGGAAACTGCCCGGACAGCCTGTCCCACAGGTCCATGAAGGGCTTGCAGGGGTTCAGGATGGAGGTGCCCACGCAGAAGGTGGTGGCGGCGTACTCCGCCGCCGCCCGGGCTTCCTGCACGGCTTTGGCCGACTGTTCAAACATCTGCCGGGCATACCGGTAGATGACCTGCCCCTCCGGCGTCAGGGTCACACCCCGGCGTCCCCGGGCAAACAGGGTCAGTCCCAGATGCTTTTCCAGGGCGTTGACCTGTTTCATCACGGCGGTGGGGGAGATGAACAGGGTCTCGGCCGCTTTGTTGAAGCTGCCCAGGTCCGCCACCCGGACAAAAACGGTGAGCTGTGGGTTGAACATGAGACAGCCTCCTTGCAGTAAAAACTTTTAGTTTATACTATGGTACAAAACCGGCACTTCTCTGTCAAGGGACGGCGGGATACAATAAGGAAAACGGCCGCCGGACGCGGCCCGGAAACAGGAGGTCCGCACAGATGGATTGGAACGAACTGAAACAGACGAGTATTTTCCCGGTGGGACAGCCCAATGACGCCTACGCGCAGTTTTTTGACGGAAAAAGCTGGCTGCAGAGCCTGTCCTCCACCCAGGTGGGCATCGCCAACGTGAGCTTTGAGCCGGGATGCCGCAACCACTGGCACATCCACCACGCCAAGCAGGGCGGCGGGCAGATCCTGCTGGTCACGGCGGGCCGCGGCTACTACCAGGAATGGGGCAAACCCGCCCGGGAACTGCATCCCGGGGATGTGGTGAACATCCCGCCGGAGGTCAAGCACTGGCACGGGGCCGCTCCCGACAGTGCCTTCCAGCATCTGGCCGTGGAGGTGCCCGGCGAGGAGACTTCCAACGAATGGTGCGAGCCGGTGGATGAGGCAGAGTACCAAAAGTTACCCTGATTTGATATTGCACGGCCGGGAAACGGTGTGGTATCATACCGATATGCGCGGACCGGGAAAGCGGCCCGCCCACACCTTTTGCAAAGGAGCATCCCGCTTTATGGAAAGAAAAAACCGGAATCCGAAGGTACAGAATCTGGCGCTGTCCGCCATGTTTATGGCCATCGGCCTGGTATTGCCCTTCCTGACCGGGCAGATCCCCCAGATCGGCAGCATGCTGCTGCCCATGCATCTGCCGGTATTGCTGTGCGGTCTGATCTGCGGCTGGCAGTACGGCGGTCTGGTGGGCTTTGTCCTGCCGCTGCTGCGCTATCTGCTGTTCGGTATGCCGCCAATCTACCCCAACGGTCTGGCCATGGCCTTTGAGCTGGCCGCCTACGGCGTGCTGGCCGGCTGGTTGTACGCCCATTCCCGCTGGAAGTGCGTCAAGGCCCTGTATGTCTGCCTGCTCGGCGCCATGCTGGGCGGCCGTCTGGTCTGGGGCCTGGCCGAAGTGCTGCTGCTGGGCCTGGGCGGGTCCGCCTTCACCTGGGCAGCCTTCCTGGCCGGAGCGTTCACCAACGCCATCCCCGGCATCATCCTGCAGCTGGTGTTCATCCCCGCCTTTATGGTGGCGCTGGACCGCACCGGGCTGCGCCGGTTCAGCCATGCCCAAAGCTGTGCCCGCAAGGAAAACTGAGTCTTCTCTTCCGGCCCCTTCGCCCGAAATGCGGCGCAGGGGCCTTTTTGCTGTCCGGGGCTTGCCAGCCGCGGCAAAGATGGTACAATAAGGACAGTACAGGACCGCGGCCCCTGGCCCGGCCGGAAAAACAGGAGGAATACAGATGATCTATCTTGGCGTAGACCTGGGCGGCACCAACATCAAGGCGGCGCTGGTGGAGGAGGACGGGCGCATCCTGCGGGAGGGCAGCCGTCCCACCCGCCTGCCCCGGCCGGCGGAATCGGTGTGCGATGACATTGCCGATTTGTGCCGGGAGCTGATGCAGGAACAGAAGCTGAACACCGCCGATGTGGCCTGCGTGGGTGTGGGCTGCCCCGGCACCGTGGATGATGCCACCGGCATGGTGCTGTATTCCAACAACCTGGACTGGGCAGACTTTGCCATGGGTGAGTATCTGCACAAGGCCCTGGGCATGCCGGTGCGTCTGGCCAATGATGCCAACGCGGCCGCGTTGGGCGAAGCCCTGGCCGGCTGTGCCAAGGGCGCCCAGAGCGCAGTCATCATCACCCTGGGCACCGGCGTGGGCGGCGGTGTGGTGCTGGACGGCAAGCTGCTGACCGGGTATACCGGGGCCGCCGCCGAACCGGGCCACATGGCCATCGACGGCAGCGCCGACGCCCCCCTGTGCACCTGCGGCCGCCGCGGCTGCTTCGAAGCCTTTGCCAGCGCCACGGCCCTGATCCGCCAGACCCGGGAGGCCATGCAGGCCCACCCCGAAAGCGGACTGTGGAAGCTGGCCCCCACCCTGGAGGAAGTCACCGGCCGCACCGTCTTTGACGCCCGGGACGCCGGCGATCCGGTGGCCGCCCAGGTGGTGGACAATTACATCGGCTACCTGGCCTCCGGTGTGGCCAACCTCATCAACATCTTCTTCCCCCAGGTGGTGGGGCTGTCCGGCGGCATCGCCAACCAGGGCGAGGCTCTGCTGGCGCCCCTGCGGGCCAAGGTGGAGCCCCTGGTCTTCGGGGCGGCACACGCCCACAAAAAGACCACCATCACTACCTGCACGCTGGGCTACCGCGCCGGGGTCATCGGCGCCGCTCTGCTGGGCCGCACCGCCTGTTGACAGACACACAAAAACAAAAGGACCGCTGTCCTTCGAAGAGGGCGGCGGTCCTTTTTCTGTTTTATCGGGTGGGTTCGGGGGCAGTGTCCGCATGGACCTGAATCTTGCCGGAATGTACCAGCTCGATGAACAGCTTGCCCAGGCGGGGATCAAACTGGGTGCCCAGGTTGTCCTCGATCTCCTGCAGCGCCCGGTCCACGCTCAGGGCTTCCTTGTAGCTGCGGCGGGAGACCATGGCGTCGAAGGAATCGGCCAGGCACAGGCAGCGGGCCCCGATGGGGATCTGTTCCCCGGCAATGCCCCGGGGATAGCCTTTGCCGTCCCAGCGCTCGTGGTGACCAAGCACCGACGGGATGACGTAGTCCATGGAGGGCAGATACCGGATCATGGAGGTGGAGGATTCCACATGCTGCTTGATCACGTCGTATTCCTCGGGGGTCAGGCGGCCGCTCTTGGAAAGGATGGCTTCCGGCGTGCCGATCTTGCCGATGTCATGCAGAAGTCCGGCCTGCCGGACGATCTCGATGTGTTCGGCGTCCAGCCCGGCGGCGGTGGCCAGGGTGGCGGCGTACTCGGCCACATGCTGGGAGTGACTGAAGGTGTAATGGTCCTTCGCGTCGATGGCGGCGGTCAGGGCATAGATGGTGGAGGAACAGCTGTCCGCCAGCGCCCGCTTGGAAGCATAACTCTTGGCGATGCGCTTGTCCTCCGGTTCGGGGGTGTACAGGCAGGTGCGGTTCTTGCCGTTGTTCTTGGCCGAATAGACGGCCATGCCCGCGTAGGTCAGCAGTTCCTCCACGCTGCGGGCGCAGGTGGGATAGCTGCTGATGCCGGCGGAGAAGGTGAGAAACCGGCGGGTGGCCTGGGTGGAACCTACCACCTCACGCCGGAGCCACTGCCGGGCCTGCTCGGCGCAGTCCACCGCTGTATCCGGCGGACAGAAGGGGAAGCTGACGATGAATTCCTTGCCGCTGTACCGGGCCACGGTGCCCCGGCTGCCCACCAGCACCCGCAAGGCGTCGGCAAAACGGCGGAGGATGCGGTCGCCCTCGGCAGCTCCGTACAGTTCATTGTACAGCCGGAAGTCATCAAGGCTGAGGATGAGCACCGAAAGCTGGGCGTGATGAGCCAGCGAGAAGTCGTTTTGCAGCACTTCCTGGAAATAGCTGCGGTTGTACAGCCCGGTGAGAGGATCGAACTGGGCTTTCTTGCGCAGGGCTTCATACAGCGAGGCGTTGTTCAGCGCAATAGCCAGCACCGCTGCCACCGAATCCAGCATGCGCAGCCGCTCCTGCGAAAGCGCATGGCGCGGGGCGTCGTCCTGGCGGGAAAACAGGGTCACGGCGGTCATATCCTCGCCGCTCATGATGGGCAGCAGCAGTTCCACCCGCATCTGTTCCAGGCGGTCCTTCTCTTTCTGCCACAGGGCCCGGAAATACCGGGAGCGGGTGAATTCGGCATACTGGGAGCAGCAGCCCCGGGTCTTCAGCCAGGCCATCATGGGATCGTCGGCGGCAAAGCTGTCCCGGCAGGCCACCGACATCTCGGTGGCGTCGCACATCTCATAGCCGCCGGTGCGGCTGTCCAGCACAAAGATCCGGGCGGTGTAACCGGGCATGGAATGCTGCAGGTAATCCCGGTATAGTTGGAGCAGGGCATCCAGGCTCAGGGTCTTGTTCACGTCGGTGCTGAACTGCCGCAGCTCCTCGTTCTGCTGCTCAGCCCCTTTGAGCAAAATGGCGGTCATCAGCCGCCGGACAATGCAGAACAGCAGCACCGTCAGCACCGATACCGACACCGAGAACACGATGGTTTTGTACGGCATGAACTTTTCAAAATAGAGGGCGTAGAAGGCGTCCGCGGAACGGTAGCCGCTGACCAGCAGCACGCTGGCACAGATCAGGGCAATGGCGAACACCGGCCCGTTGGAGGCGAAACTGCGCAGGGGCACCAGCCGGCGCTTGTACAGCATGTAGTACAGACAGACGGCATTGACCATGCAGGAGAAGGTGTCCACCGGCAGGGAGACCATCTGGGGCAGCACCGCCGATACGGTACAGGCGAACATGACGGCCACGCCGATGAGCATGGGCCGGAACTGGGAAATATCCGAACGGCCTTCCCGGCAGCTTTTGTAGGCCAGACGCCAGGCAGCCAGCAGGGTGTAGGCGGCCATGAAGATGGGAATGAGCACCAGCGGCGAAATGCCATACTCAAACCGGGTCTCGTGTCCCACCGTGACCATGTGGGGGTCGGTGACAAAGACGTTGCCGATGTTCAGCAGCAGGATCACCAGCCAGATCACCCCCTGCACAATGTGGGAGAAGGGGGCCTTGGTGTCGGTGTACCGGTAGATGAAATTGTAGATCAGGAACGGCACCAGGAAGATGCCGGTGATGGATACCATGTACCAGAACGGATACCCCGGCGCCAGCTGCAGGCGCATGAACAGGGAACCGCCCGACCACATGGTGAAAGCGCCCAGCAGGGCAATGAAGGCATAGACCAGACGGTCCTTCTTGGTGCTCAGGGCCGTGAGGAACAAAAACAGGTTGCACAGCAGCGAAAGCAGCGGTATAACGATGAACAGTCGCTCGTTCAGGCTCACAGGACATCGCCTCCTTCCAAAGAGGCGTTCTGCAGGCGCAGAACATCCAGCACGACCTCCCGGGGAGCCCCTACCGGGGGCACTTGGTGACCGGTGCGGGCGGCGTAGGCGTCTATGGTGCCGGTCTTCAGGATGGTCACCCGCAGCGGGTCCATGCCCAGCAGGCGTTTCAGATCCTTGTAGTCCCCGTCATAGGAGCGGAAATAGATGGACAGGTGCTCCTGCAGGATCTGTTTGGTCAGAGCCGTGGAACCGGGGTCGTCGGTGTCCAGCTCAACGTACAGGTCCAGATAGGAATGGCCGTCCTTGTCGTATTCTTTCACCGCGAACCAGTGCTGGATGGGCAGCCGGGACAGGGTGATGACCTTTTCGATCTCCCGTTTGGTGATGCGGGTGAATCCCGCAATGTCGATGACGGTGGGGATGCGGTCCACATACTCGAACTGGGGCAGGTCCAGCTGGTCTTCCGGGTTGCGCAGGCGCAGGCAGCGGTAAATGTCGCCCACGCGGTAGCGCAGGAATGCCCCGCCCTTCAGAACCGTGATGACCAGCTCGTACTTCTGGCCGGCCACCAGTTCGTTCATCAGGTAGGTGCGCGGGGTGTAGGAAGGATCTGCCAGCTCCCGGACGTATTCGTGCTCGGGGATGAACTCATAGAAGCAGGCGTCCGGGAAGAAGACCAGCCCGTTCTTGCTCCAGGTCTCGGTGCCCATGCAGGAAGGCTCAGTGCCGCCGGCCAGTTCCAGGGGACGGATGCCCCAGGCATCGGCCAGCTCGTTCTTGTACAGGGCAGTGTCGGTGCCTACGCAGACGAACCCGTCCAGCTTGAACAGGTCCCGGGGCCGCAGATGGGTGCCGTCCCGCCGGCAGCGGTACAGCGCCGATACCAGCCGCACCAGCATCCGGGGACTCATGCCCCACAGCATCTTCAGGCTGCCGCCGGCCAGGCTGTCCAGGTTGCGGGTGGCGCCGTACAGCACGCTGCTCATGCCGAAAAAGAGATTCATGCCATGTTTGACCGCCATCTTGTAGCCCAGGCGGGTCTGCTGGCCGAAACTCATCTTGCGGGCTTCCCGTACCGAGGGCATGAACCGCAGCCGGATCTGCGGACGGATCAGGTCCGGGAACATGCCGGTGGCGTAAGGCATGGGGGCCAGACTGTACAGCACCCGGGCCCCGGGCCGCACATGAAATTGCCCCCGGCCGGTGCTGGTGGACAGGATCATGGCCGCCAGAATGTTGCGGGTGTAGGCATCCAGCATGCTCTCGGTGTAGGGGGCACGCTTGGAAGGAAAATCGCCGCCCTCCCAGGTGGTGTGCAGCCACACCACCGGTTTGGCGGGCAGCATCTCCTCCCGCTGGGGCAGCAGAACATCGGCGTAATCCTCGAATTTGGTCAGGGGGACCATGGTGCGGAACTCTTCCAGGTTCCGGGGCACCCCGTTCCTGAACAGGCGCTGCCCCAGCGGGCAGGCGGCCATCAGCTCCACCTGCTCCATGACCAGCCGTTCCTGAATCTGCATGTATTCCGGCAGAGTCAGGTCCAGAAAGCCGCAATATTCCTGCCAGACCTCCGCGGACGGGCAGTGTTTCAGTTTTTCTTCAAAGGTCATGACAGGACATCCCTTTTCCAGATTTTACTTCGGGGTGCGCAGGGTCTGCAGGCAGCGGCGCAGGCTGCGGGCAGTGGGCAGAAACCGCGGGGTCACGGCCCGGTAGGCCGCGTAATCCCGGATGCTGCGGGGAAACACATACCGGCCCTGCCAGGCGGCATAGGCCGCATCCAGCAGGGTGAACAGAACAAAAGCAAGGCCCAGGGCCCATCCGCCCAGAGCGCCCCACAGGCAGGCATAGAACCCGCCCAGGAACAGCACCCCGGGATGGCGGCACAGGGCAAACACGCCGGTATCCACCAGCGGACGGAGTTCGTCCTTCTGCGCGGTGGCGGCACTGCTGCCGCCCGCCGGCAGGGCAAAAAACAGGGTATAGAGCAGCAGCGCCAGCATGAGCAGGGCTCCGGCGCCGCATACCAGCGACCAGGGACCGTGGTCATAGCGCCGCAGGGCGTCGGCGGACAGGACCAGGGTGGACAGAACCAGCAGGACCCCGCCTGCCGGAAACAGCGCACCGGCACCCCGGCGGCCGCGCAGGACCTGGGCGTAATCGGAAAGGACCATCAGCCCGAATGCCAGGGCGCCCAGTCCTAGGCAGGCCAGCCGTATGGCCGTCATTTCTGGCGGAAGGCCAGGCCCAGGCAGCCCGCCCCGGTATAGATGCCGATGACGCCGCCCACCCAGCCGGTGGTGATGCGGATATCCGGGTCAATGGCCCGCAGCCGGGCGGATACGTCCTCGGCCAGCTGGGCACGGTCGGCGTGGAAGACATAGACCTCCCCGCCGTAGACCGCCTTTTCCCGGTACAGGTCCACCACCCGGTCCACAGCGCGGTCAAACCCGCGCACGATGCCGATATCGCTGACCAGACCGTCCTTGAACACCAGGATAGGTTTGACCTTCAGCAGGTCGGCGGCCAGCACCCGGATGGCCCCGGCGCGGCCGCCTTTGCGGGCGTTGGCCAGGGATTCCATGGCAAAGTAGACCCCCACATGGGGACGGAGTTCCTCCAGCTTGTCCACGATCTCCCCGGCGGTCAGACCTTCGGCGGCCAGACGGGCCGCCTCCCGGACCATCACCGCCAGACCATAGGACACCTGCTGGGTATCGTAGACGGTCACCGGGGTGGCAAAGCCCTGTTCCTCCAGCAGTTTCACGGCGCTGCGGGCGGTGTTGCAGGAGCCGGACATCTTGCCGGTCAGGCTCAGGCAGAGCAGTTCGGTGCAGCCGGGTTCGGCTGCGGCAGCCCGGAACGCCTGCATGAACTGGTCCAGATTGGGATGGGCCGTTTTGGGCAGCTCCTTGCAGTCCGGCAGGCGCCGGTACAGGGTGGGCGGGGCGATCTCGATGTTGTTGCGGTATTGTTCCGTGGGGCTGAACGCGATATAATCCGGGATGATGGTCACACCCAGGTCCTCCGCCTGCGGGAGGGTCAGATCGCAAGCCGAATTGGTCAAAATATGTACCATCCGGGGGAACTCCTTCGCTCGTTTTCCAAAAACGAAAATATTTCTCACCAAAAGCAATGAAAAGCAGGCCCAGGCTACATCAGGGTAGACAGGACCTACTCTATTATGCACGCAGGATAGGGAAATTGTCAAGAAGAGAAGAGTTGCTTGAAAATCCCGAAAACGACGCCGCAGCAACCATTCCGGCGCAATAGATTGTAGCGGATACGGCATACGATACCAGTATGCGGTCAATTTGCACAAGGCGGCGGGGGGAAAGCGGGCAGCGGGTGCGGCTGAACGCCAAAAATAGATATACATCAAGAGAAAACATTCCCCGCGGGCCCGCTGCCTTGCCGGGGACGGCGGATTGTGCTATCATAGGAAAAACAAACAGAAAAACGAACAAAGCTGCGAGGTGTTTTGAAAATGCAACAATCCAATCCCAATGCACGGCGCGTGCTGGCTGTGGGCTGTGCCTGCGGCCTGCTGGGCAGCCTGACGCTGCCCTGGAATACGGTGAGCTGTGTACTGTTTGCGCTGGCTTCGGCGCTGCTGGCGGCGGGCTGCCTGATGCTGCGCGCGGCGGGCGCCGGGTACGGCCGGGCGGCCAAGCCTGCGGTGGTGGCCGTGGTGGCCTTTCTGCTGGGTATTGTGCTGAACGGCGGCAGCCTGTTCCAGATGCCTGTGGTGCTGGGTGTGGCTCTGCTGTATTTTGTGGTGGCCTATTATGCCGATGCCGTGATGGAGGAGACCGGGACCAAGGTGTCCCGGGGCGGGGCACCCCGTCCGCCCAAGGCGGCCATCCGGTTTGAGTATGCGGCCGGGTTCTTCATCCTGGCCCTGCTGGTGGGGGATATTTTTGCCGTCATCATGCGCCCCGCCCAGGTCGTGGCCATGATCGCCATGGGCGTGGGATTTGTGCAGCTGGGCCTGTATGTGGTCAACGGTCCCCGCAAGGAAGACAAGGACGAGTGACACCGGGAAAATACATCACAACCTGAAAACAGACGGAAAAAGCCCCTGCCTGCGGCGTGTGCACCGCATAGGCAGGGGCTTATTTTGCGCTTGTTTTTTCAGTCGTCCAGTTCAAAATCCCCGGGCAGAAGCAGGTCCAGGGGGGCGGACGAGTCGGCCACCAGGCGGCGGGACTGGTTCAGGATCGCCCGCTCCAGGGCGTTGCGGGCCATGCGTCCGTTGCCGGCCTTGGCGGCATCCTCCGCCTGACGCCGGGCAAACCAGGTCTTGAGGGGCAGGGCACAGCCTTCGTCCAGGCGGTAGCCCTTGCCCGCGGCCAGGCTCTGGGTGATGGCCCACAGCTCGTCGGCGGTGTAGTCGGGGAACTCAATCTGGTTGGGGAAGCGGCTGGCCAGGCCGGAGTTGGCGGCCAGGAAGGTCTGCATCTCGTGGGTGTAGCCGGCCAGGATCACCACCAGGTCGTTGCGGTGGTCCTCGATGCCCTTTACCAGGGTGTCGATGGCTTCCAGGCCGAAGCTGTCCTCCCCGCCGCGGTACAGGCTGTACGCCTCATCAATAAAGAGCACGCCGCCCAGGGCGCTGCTGATGACCTGATTGGTCAGGGGCGCCGTGTGGCCCACATACCGGCCCACCAGGTCGGCGCGGCCCACCTCCACCAGCTGGCCGCCCCGCAAAGCCCCGATGGCTTTCAGGTACTTGGCCAGGATGCGGGCGATGGTGGTCTTGCCGGTACCGGGATTGCCGGTAAAGATCATGTGCATGTTGATGTCCGCCACCGGCAGGCCCTGGGCTTTGCGCCGCTGCTGGGCCTGCACGTTTTTGGCGATGTCCCGCACAAAAGTCTTGACCTCGTCCAGGCCCACGATGCGGTCCAGCTCGGCTTCCACGGCCTCCACATCGCCCCGGTACTGCTGGGGCAGCAGGCTGAGCAGGTCAAAAGGCGCGGCGCCGTTGATGGCGGCAAAAATGCGGTTGTCCTGCACGGTCAGCACGGCCGGGGTGCCGTCGGCGGGGGCGGTGTCGGTGGACAGCACATACTCCGCCAGGGCGCGGAAGAGCAGGTCCGCGAACTCCCGCATGGCGCTCATACCGCCTCGCTTGCCGTATTGGGCGGCCAGGTAATCCCGCAGATCGGCCCCCATGGACAGGGCCAGCCCGCACTGGCGGCGGGTCTTCTGGGCCAGGAAGTTCAGTTCCCGGGCGGCAATGGCGGCCAGGCTTTCGGGGGTGAAGGGAGCGGTACGGCAGATGTCCCCGGCCAGGGCATCCACAAACCGGGCGCCGAAACGGTCGGCCAGGGCGGCCTCGTCCTTCTCGGAGAAAAAGACGAAGTACTTGCCCCCGGCGCTTAGCTCGCCCACGGCTCCGGGAGCCAGGGCCGTGCCCACATCCACCAGAATCCCCCTTTGCAGCACATACCGGCTGGAAAGGGCCAGGGTACCGTCCATGGCCAGGTCGGCCAGCATGTTCAGGTAGGAGGAGGCGCAGGCCTCGTAGTGGTCAAAGGCCAGCACCTGGGCGGAGGACTGCAGGGCCGCGTACAGGTCCTGCAAAAACAGCTTTTCCTGGGCGGGACCCGGATACAGGGCCAGGTCCATGGTCTCAATGTCGGCATTGGACAGCAGGCCGCGGTCGGCCATCTGCTGTACCACGCACCGCAGGGTGTAGTGGCGGCCGGTACCCTCCGGCCCGCAGAGGAGCATGGGCCCCCGGGCTTTGCGGGGGTCGTCGGTGCCCATGACGAAGGGGCGGCGGAAGGCCTTGACCACATCGGCCACAAAGGCGTCCTGGCCCAGCACTTCGGTGCGCACGGCAGCGGCCAGACCCTCAAATCCCGCGCCCCGGGCGGGGGCCGGTCTGGGCGCCGGGGCTTCGGCGTTGTCCAGCAGACCGTCGCTGCGCAGGCTGCGGGTCAGCTCATTGCTCATGCGGCGGACGTTCTCGGTGGTGGCGGCGGCCGCTTTGTTCACCGCGTCCAGGGCGTCGGCGGCAGCCCGGCTGCAGCGTGAAGAATTTCTACCGTATCACCGTCAAGAGCGGCAAGGAGGAATCCCATGAGCATTGAGGACGGATACGACGCCTGGGTCCGCGGCCTGATGGGCTCCCGCTCCCACGCCGACAAACAGCAGGCCGATGCCGCTGCCGCCAGCCTGGCCGACAGGGCGTCCAGCTGGGCTTGCATGTCGGCCGGGCACAAGCGCAGCCGGGCTGCCGCCGACGCCCTGGACGCGG
>DXNX01000067.1:10401-12317 GCA_019413245.1 Oscillospiraceae bacterium | reverse complement strand
GCCCAGGGAGCCGGTGGTTCCCGGGTGCTCCGCCAGGATGCGGCGGCCCACCTCGGTGGTGGTGGAGGGGGAGGGCGTCACCGAGGCGCCGTATACCCGCATGACCTCCCGGCGGAAAGGCTTCTGCTCATAGGAGCACTTGACCATATATACCCGGCAGTCCAGGCCCAGGTAGGCACAGGCCATGGACAACGCGGTGCCCCACTGGCCGGCGCCGGTCTCGGTGGTCACGCCTTTCAGGCCCTGCTGTTTGGCGTAGTAGGCCTGGGCGATGGCGCTGTTCAGCTTGTGGCTGCCGGAGGTGTTGTTGCCCTCGAACTTGTAGTAGATCTTGGCGGGGGTGCCCAGCTTTTTCTCCAGGCAGTAGGCCCGCACCAGGGGCGAGGGACGGTACATCTTGTAGAAATCGCGGATCTCATCGGGAATGGGGACCTCCCGGGTGTCGTTGTCCAGTTCCTGGCGGATGAGTTCATCACAGAACACCGGGCGCAGGTCCTCATACCCCATGGGCTGGCCGGTGGCCGGGTTCAGCAGCGGCGCGGGTTTGTTCTTCATGTCCGCGCGGACGTTGTACCAGGTGCGGGGCATTTCTTCTTCGGACAGGTAGATCTTGTACGGGATTTTCTCTGCGGCCATGATGCGGCTCCTTTCCGTGCGCCCGGCGGGAAAAGGAAAAAGGCTCTTGTCCCACAGGGCATGTGTAAAAAAATACCCTTTGGGACAAAAGCCTTTTGTGCTTCTGCGGTGCCACCCAAATTGACGGGGAATCCCCGCCCGCTCTTTCGGCGTGCCAACACACACCGTTCCCTGTAACGGAGGAAATCCGTCGGAACCTACTGGGGAAAATCCCGTTCGGCCCGCCCTCGGCAGTCCATTCGGCAGGGCCGTTCACACCGCAATCTCACCGCCTGCGGCTCTCTTGGGAAAACGGTTCCCTGCATACTCCTCTGCGTCAACGGTTTCGCTTCAACGGTTTAACCTGCTGAATTGCCCGGAGTATAGCAGACCCGGAACGGGATGTCAAGAAGATTCTGCCAACTTTGGCACTCTGCTCAAAGAAAATGATTTATAATTGTGAGATTTGCCGGAACTGGAACACCTCGGCGGCCTAAATTTCCCGCAGTTCCACCGTGAAAGTGGCGCCGCCGCCCGGGGTGTCCCGCAGGGTCAGGCCGGCTCCCAGCAGACGGGCCAGTTCCCGGGCCACACTCAGCCCTAAGCCGAAATTCTGCTTGCGGGTGCGGCTCTCATCCCCTCGGTAAAAACGCAGAAAAACCTGTTCCTTGCATTCGTCGGGGATACCGGGGCCGTGGTCTTCCACCAAAAAACGCACCACCGGCCGCCGCCCGACCTCCCGCTGCAGGGCCAGCGTTACCGGGGTCCCCGATGGGGTGTGATCCAGGGCGTTCTGCAGCAGAATGGACAGCAGCTGGGTCAGCCGCGGGGCATCGGTGGTCAGGGTGGGCAGAGGCATTTCGGGCAGGTCCAGGGTCAGAGCATGGCCTTTTTCCCGGGCCAGCAGGTAAAACTGCTCATACAAGTCAATGCACAGGGTATCCGGGGCCACCGGTCCGGGATGCACCGCCAGCGCCCCCGCTTCCCCGGCGGCCAGTACCAGCAGGTCGTCGGTGAGGAGCGCCAGGCGGTCGGTTTCCCGCCGTGCCGCAGCCAGAAACGCCCCCTGCTGTCCGGGCTTTGCCTCCCCGGCGGCGGTCAGGCTGGCCTTGATGACCGCCAGGGGACTGCGCAGCTCATGCCCGGCCGCCGCAATGAACTCGTTCTGCCGCTGCCAGGCCTGCCGCACCGGCTGGAGCATCCGCCCGGCCAGCAGCCAGCCGGCAACGGTCAGCAGCCCGGCCCCCGCCAGCCACAGCGCGGCCAGGAACACCGCCGGACCGATGCCGAAAGCCAGCCCG
>DXNX01000067.1:0-10391 GCA_019413245.1 Oscillospiraceae bacterium | reverse complement strand
CAGCCCGGCGGGCTGCAGCAGCATCAGTTCCAGCCGGCTGCCGCCGCTCCGGGGCAGCACCGCCGCTGCCCCCCGCCAGGCAGACCCGGCGGCATCGGTGACGGTGAAGGACACGAACTGGTAGGGGAGGCTGCCGTCTGTTCCGGCCAGGGAGAAATCCAGCCCGGAATCGGCCGCCTGGGCGGCGGCCTGTTCCAGCAGGGCCGCGGTGGCCGGGAGCTGGCGGTTTCGCCGGGAAAACTGGGTGGGGCTGCCGTTGTCGGTCAGGTCCAGAATGCCGCCCACGGCCTGTTGCTGCTGGGCCAGCCAGTTGTCCTTTACCGAGGTGGCCTGGGTTAGGCTGTCGCACAGATTTTGAGCGGTGTGGAGAAACAGGGTATCTGCCGCTTCCCGCTGCTGTCGGCGGTACAGCCAGCCTCCGGCCATCAGAGCGGCGGTGAGCACCGGCAGGGTGAGCAGCACAAACAGCAGGGCCAGGCGGCGGCGCAGGGATTTCAGCATGGGTTTACCTCCAGCCGGTAGCCGCTGCCCCGCACCGTCACCACCCGGGTCCGGCTGCCCACCCCGGTCAGCCGCCGCCGCACAAAATGGATGTAGCAGTCCAGGTTAGCGTCCTCCACCTCGGCCAAAGGCCCCCACACCCGGGCCAATAGCACGCTGCGGGTCTGCAGCCGTCCAGGTGTCCGCATCAGGGCTTCCAGCAGGTCGCATTCCTTGCGGGAAAGCACCGCGCTGCCCGTGGGACCGGTCAGGGTCAGCTCCCCGGTGTCCAGCCGCAGGTCCCCCGCCGTCAGGGCCGCGGTGCCGCCGCTGCGGCGCAGCAAGGCCCGCAGCCGGGCCAGCAGTACCGGGGTATCAAAAGGTTTGGCCAGATAATCGTCGGCGCCCGCGTCCAGCCCGTCCACCGTGTCCCCGGCGCCGGCCAGGGCGGTGAGCAGCAGCACCGGGGTGGTCACGCCCCGGGCCCGGGCCGCCCGCAGCAGGGTCAGCCCGTCCAGACCGGGGAGCATCCGGTCCAAGATGCACAGATCGTATCCGCCGCTGACCAGCAGAGCCAGCCCCTCCGGCCCGGTGTGGCAGAATTCCGCCTTGCCCAGCCCGTTCAGCGCCGGAGCCAGGGCGGCACACAGGGCGGTGTCGTCCTCGATAAGCAGAATGCGCATGACAAGCCCCTCCTTTTCTTACCAGTATACCAGATTTATCTTGAAAAGACCTTGAAAAACTTTGGCGTTTTTTCAAGGACAATTCAAGGCAGGCGAGGTAGAATGAAAGTACAGAAAACCAAGGGAGGAATCGCCATGAAGAGCCCGAAACTGTTGGCCGTGACCCTGGCCGCTGCGCTGCTGGTCGGCTGCGGGCAGTCCGCCGCCTCCGCCACCGCCGAAACCGCGGCCCCCGCCGCCTGGCACTGGGAGGCGCAGACGGTGGACCTGCAGGGGGCTTCCGCCGTGGGGGAGATCGTCTGCGGAGCGGACGGCACGGTGCAGCTGTGCCTGTACGATAAAAGCAGAGACGAATACCGGATGCTGCAATCAGCCGACAGCGGTGAGACCTGGACTACAGACTCTCTGGGCTGGATGATCGGGGGTCTGAACAGGGAGGAGGAAATCCGCTATGCCATGTGTTCCCCCGACGGGACCTGGCTGGTCTGGGTGGGACCCAAGTGGTGGAACCCCGAAGGCGGGGCCACCTACCTGATGGGAAAGGAAGAACAGCTCACCCAGTGGAAGGTTTCCGACCTGCTGCCCGACTGGGAGCTGATGATGGCGCCTGCCTTCCTGGGAGATGGACGTTTGGTCTTTTTGCCTGCCACCTCGGACCTGGGGCTGTCCTCCGACCTGGCGGTATATGACCCGGCCACCGGCGGCTGTACCACAATAGCCGGGGCGGGGGAGCAGGCCTATTCATACTGGCAAGAGGAAAAAGATAACGCAGGGGAATGGACTGCCCGGAGCGGCATCTTTGCCCCGTGCGGGGCCGGCAGCCGGTATGTGTACATGACCTATGGGACCAATGGGGTCCAGCTGCGGGCTATTGACCCGGACGCCGGCACCAACACCCAGCTGCTGGACGATGTGCCCGGCGGGGCGGTGGCCGCCATGACCGGCCTGCCCGACGGCACCCTCTACTTCCTGAACGGAGAGGGCATCTGGCGGCTGGCGGCGGGGGGCACTCTGCCGGAACTGGTGGTGGACATTGCCGGGGCGGACATGGATGCCCTAACCCCCGAAAACCGGATGGTTGCCTACCTGGGCTGTGCCGCGGACGGCAGTTTTCTGGTGCTGACCCACGACTCTTACGGCGCCAGCGTCCTGACCCGGTATGCAGCCGTACCGGAATAAGCTGCAAATGCAAAACAGCGGTCCCCTGACCGGGGGACCGCTGCTTTTTATGGATTTATCAGCCCAGATACGTCCGGAAAAATTGCGTCAGCTTGTCAAAGGGGATGGCGTTCTTTCCGCCGCCGTCGTACAGATCGGTGTGCACCGCGTCGGGGATGAGCAGCAGCTCCTTGTTCTCCGGGCAGGGGTTGCCCTGCATCATGGCGGCAAAGGCGTCCTTGCCCATGTAGCAGGAATGGGCCTTCTCCCCGTGCAGGATGAGCACAGCGCTGCGGATCTCGTTGCTGTACTGCAAAATGGGCTGGTTCAGGAAGGACATGCAGCCGATGCTGTTCCATCCGCCGTTGGAATTCAGCGACCGGGCGTGGTAGCCCCGGGGCGTCTTGTAGTAGTCGTAGTAGTCCTTCACAAAGAAAGGCGCGTCCTCCGGCAGCGGGTCCACCACCCCGCCGCCCAGGGCGTAGCTTCCGTTTTGATAGTCGGTCAGGCGCTGGGCGTTCAGGGCCTTGCGCTTTTCGTAGCGGGCGGGTTCGCTGTCCTCGGCGTCAAAATAGCCCTTGGCGTTTATGCGGGACATATCGTACATGGTGGAAGCCACCGTGGCCTTCACCCGGGTGTCCAGGGCGGCGGTATTCAGTGCCAGGCCGCCCCACCCGCAGATGCCGATGATGCCGATCTTCTCCGGGTCCACATCCGCCCGCAGGGACAGGTAATCCACCGCCGCCTGAAAATCTTCGGTGTTGATGTCCGGCGAAGCCATATACCGGGGCTCACCGCCGCTCTCCCCGGTGAAGGAGGGGTCAAAGGCCAGGGTCAGAAATCCCCGTTCTGCCATGGTCTGGGCGTACAGACCGGACGCCTGCTCCTTCACTGCGCCGAAAGGCCCGCACACCGCCAGGGCCGCCAGCCCGGCTGCGGCGTTTTTGGGGCGGTACAGGTCCGCCGCCAGGGTGATGCCGTACCGGTTGTGAAAGGTGACCTTCTCGTGGTCCACCTTGTCGCTCCTGGCAAAAGTCTTGTCCCATTCCCGGGTCAGAGAAAGCGTTTCCATCTGCATACCATCCTTTCCGGCGGGGGCTGCGGCCCCCGTATACGTTCAGTATACGGCAGCAAAACCACTATGTCTAATATCTATATTGCATATCATGCCATGCCTGAAATGCATGATGCAGCCATGACAAAACCCCCGGAAACGTGTTTTCCGGGGGCAGGGTCAGGCGTCGTGTTGGCCCAGGTATTTCTGCAAAAGGCGCAGCAGTTCCCGCATATCCAGGGGCTTGGCGATGTGGGCGTTCATACCGCTTTCCAGGCACTTGTGGATGTCCTCCGAGAAGGCATCGGCGGTCATGGCGATGATGGGAATGACTTTGGCGTCGGGGCGGTCCAGGGCGCGGATGGCCCGGGTGGCCTCGTAGCCGTTCATCTCCGGCATGCGCAGGTCCATGAGGATGAGGTCGTAGGTGCCGGGCGCGGCAGCAGTGAACTTTTCCACGCACTGCCGTCCGTTCTCCGCCCAGTCCAGGGTGAAGCCCTGGGCGCTGAGCAGCTCGTTGGCGATCTCCCAGTTCAGTTCGTTGTCCTCGGCCACCAGGATACGGGTGCCGGTAAAGTCGGGGGCAGTGGGCTGCGGGTCGGGTTTGGACGCTGCGGAGGTCTCGGTCTCCGCATAGCGCAGCAGCCCGTGGTACAGGGTGGATTTGAACAGCGGCTTGGACAAAAATCCGCTGATGCCCGCAGCCCGGGCCTCCTGCTCGATGTCGCTCCAGTCGTAGGCGGAGATCAGCAGGATGGGCACCTCGCTGCCGATGGCGGCCCGCAGGCGGCGGGCAGTCTCGATGCCGTCCATGCCGGGCATCTTCCAGTCCAGCAGCACGATGTGGTAATCCCGGCCCTCCCGGTGGCGGGCCTGGGCTCTCTGCACCGCGTCGGCACCACTGGTGGTCCATTCAGCCCGCACGCCGATCTGCTGCAGGCTCTCGGCGGCGCTGCTGCACAGCAGCCGGTCGTCATCCACCACCAGCATGTCCCAGGCGGGCAGCTGCAGGGGGGCACCCTCGTCCTCGGCGGTCTGCAGGTCCAGGGTCACATGGAACTCGCTGCCCTTGTCCGGCTGGCTGGTCACCGTGATGGTGCCCTGCATCTCGTCCACGATGTACTTGGTGATGGCCATGCCCAGCCCGGTGCCCTCGGTGCGCTGCACCCGGTGGCTGTCCTCCCGGGAAAAGGAATCGAAGATCTTCTTCTGGAATTCCTCCGACATGCCGATGCCGTTGTCCTTCACGATGAAATGGGTGCGCACATACCCGTCCCCGTGCAGCGAGGCGTCCTGTGCCACGGTCAGGGTGATGCTGCCGCCCTCCGGGGTGAATTTCAGCGCGTTGGAAAGCAGGTTCAGCAGCACCTGGTTCAGGCGCACACTGTCACAGTACAGGTTTTCGTGGTCGATGCTGCGGATAAAGACATCAAAGGACTGCTTCCGGGCCTTGACCTGGGGCTGGATGATGCTCACGATGCTGTCCACCGTCTCCCGCAGGCTGATGACATCAATGTTCAGGGTCAGTTTGCCGCTCTCGATCTTGGACATGTCCAGCACGTCGTTGATGAGCCCCAAAAGATGCTTGCTGGACAGGGAGATCTTGCGCAGACAGGACTGTACCCGATCCGGGTCGTTCACGTTGGCGGCGGCGATGGCCGTCATACCCACGATGGCGTTCATGGGGGTGCGGATGTCGTGGCTCATGTTGGACAGGAATTCGCTCTTGGCCCGGCTGGCATGTTCGGCTTCCCGCTGGGCCCGCTCCACCTCGGCCAGCTGGCGGCGGGACATGCGGAAATACAGGAAAAACACCAGCAGGGTGGCGGCCAGCAGCAGCCCGCAGCCCACCAGGGTGCACATCAGCTGCCAGCTGCTCAGGTCGGAAACTGCTTCGTCCAGGGCGCCGTAGGGCATGACCGTGATGAGATACCACTCGGAATTGTTCAGCGGCGAGCAGTAAACGTGCCGCCGCTCGCCGTCGGTGACCATGGCGGAACTGAACATCTGCCCGTCGGCAATGGCCTGCTTCAGTTCGGCCACGGCTTCCCCGGCGGTTTTGTCCTCAAAACGGCTGTGGTTCTGCAGCCAGTCGAAATAGTTGTCCTCCTGGATCTCGGCATTGTTTTTCAGCACAAAGCGGCCGTTGGTTTCAATGATATGGGAATAGATCAGGGTGTTGTCGATGCTCAGGGAGAGGGTATCGTTGATGGTATCCAGGGGCACCCCGGCCAGCAGGGCGGTGCACTGGCTGCCGTCCGGCATGGGGTAGCCTTCGGACACGGGATAGCCCACCGACACGCCGAAGAGCAGCAGCCCCTCACCGTCGGCGGTATCGGCCAGCACCACCTTGGGGTCGGCCCGGTTCAGCGAGGCCAGGAACGCGTCCTCTTCCCGGATGGTCACCGGCTCCCCGTAGATCACATCCGCGTTGCCTTCGGTGTTGTACAGGGCAAGGTAGACAAAATCCCGGGCGCGCGCGGCGGTGGTCAGTTTATTCACCACAGTGGCATCCAGCGTGTTCACGGAGGAAGGCGGCACCGCCAGGGTAATGCCCTCCACCTGGGACAGCTGCATCTCCACCAAAGAGTCAAAGTGTCGCTGGAGCTGGCCGTTGATCTCCTCCATGTACAGGTTGGCCACCTGGGTCAGGGTCTGGTCGCTCCGCTCCACCATGACCCGGGCAATGCCCGCAAACACCGCCACGCACAGGGCGGCCAGGCAGATCAGACTGACCCACAGAAAGGCCAAAATCCGGTTTTTCTTCAAAACAAAATCCCCCCGCCGGTTTTTCAGAGTTATTTGGGACCATTATACTCCATCCGGCAGCAAAAAGACAGCCGGGCAGGGATAATCAGGCGTTGAGCGCCAGGCGGCAGTGCTGTTCCTCTGTATCAATAAAGGGAAAATCCTCATCCTGCTGCCAGCTGGAAAACAGGGCCTTGGTTCCGGTGCGGGACAAGGGCCCGGAAAAGGTATAGGCGCAGGTCTCCGGAGAGACCCAGCAGGCAATGCGGACGCCGGTGATCCGGGCCATCTCATAATCCACCTGCAATAGGCAGCTGTGGCCGGCTGCCAGCCCCTGAGGCAGCACATAGGAACAGGGAGGCTGCCCTTCCAGGCTGACTTCCACCAGGAACTTTTCAATAAAGGAATGGCCGTTGTTGCGCAGTTCCAGAAAGGTTGTCCCTGCGCCGGGGAAAGAATCAGGCCTGGCCGGCACCCAGCACCAGTCCGTGATTTTTGGGTCCCGGCTGTGCAGGACCAGAAGGACGGAGGTCTCCTTGGAGCGGGTGACCTGCTCAAAGCTGAACGTGAGCATAATGGGAATCAGGGGCAGGAACACCACTTCCAAAAAATGCTTCGCCCAGAAATCTTCCGGCAGAAGAAGCTCCAGAAGACCCGCGTACACAAAAATAAAAAAGATGGTGAGAGCCGTTCCGCCCAGCCGGGAACGTTTTTTTCTGCGTTTGTGCATCAGGGGGCCTCCTTGCGAAAAAACAATGTGGAGCAAAAATCTTGTGTATGGCTATTATACAGCAGCAGACTGCAAAAAGACAGCCGGGCGGAAAAGGACCGCGCAAAAAAAGAGGAAAAACGGGGTTTTCAGACACAGGCAGCTGCGGTATGATAGGACAGGACAAAAAGGAGGACCGACCATGGACCAGAATTCCCGGCCTATGAGCCGCGCGGCGCGGCTGCGGGCTTTGTTTTTCGGCACGCTGTATATCAGCGCCTTCACCTTCGGGGGCGGGTTTGTCATCGTGACCCTGATGAAGAAAAAATTTGTGGACGAGCTGCATTGGATCGACGAGCAGGAGATGCTGGACATGACCGCCCTGGCCCAGTCCAGCCCCGGAGCCATTGCGGTGAACGCGGCCATCCTGGTGGGGTGGCGCATTGCCGGGCTGCCCGGCATGGCGGTGGCGGTGCTGGGGTCGGTGCTGCCGCCCCTGGTCACCCTGACGGTCATCTCCTTCTTTTATGCGGCCTTTGCCAGCAACGTGTATGTGGCCCTGGTGCTCAAGGGGCTGCAGGCCGGTGTGGCGGCGGTCATCCTGGATGTGGTGCTGGACCTGGGGGCCGATGTAGTGCGCTCCCGCTCCTGGCTGTACAACGGCCTGATGGTGGCGGCCTTTGTGGCCAGCTTCGTCTTCGGGGTCAACGTGGTGCTCATCATCCTGGCCGCAGCGGCTTTCGGGGTGATGCGGGCAGCCCTGCACCACCGGAAGGAGGCACAGAAATGATCTACCTTCAGTTGTTTTTCAGCTTTCTGCAGGTGGGGCTGTTCAGCATCGGCGGCGGGTATGCGGCCATGCCCCTGATCCAGGAGCAGGTGGTGAACCAGCACCCCTGGCTCACCTTGCAGGAATACACCGACCTGGTCACCATCGCCGGCATGACCCCCGGCCCCATCGCCATCAATGCGGCCACCTTCGTGGGGGTGCGCATTGCGGGCATCCCCGGGGCACTGGTGGCCACGCTGGGCTGTATCGCCCCGGCGCTGGTGCTGGTATCCCTGCTGGCGTATATCTACAACAAGTATAAAGATTTAAGCGTTTTACAGAATGTACTTGCCTGCCTGCGCCCGGTGGTGGTGGCGCTGATCCTGGGGGCGGGGCTCTCCATCCTGGGCATGGTGGTGTTTGACGGCGCCGCCCCGGCCCTGGCTTCGGTGGACTGGATCGACACCGGCTGTTTTGTGGCGGCGCTCATCGTGCTGCGGCGGTACAAGACCGGGCAGATCTCCACCATGTGCGCCTGCGGCGCGGCCGGGCTGGTGCTGCATCTGATACTGGGCATCTGAAACAACAAAAGGGACGGGGCGGAGAAAGGGACCTTCCTTTCTCCGCCCCGTCCATCTATGTCAATCGCTCTTGATAGCTTCCAGAGCCGGTATCTGCACCGCCTTGTTGGCGGGGTAGTAGCCGGACCCCAGGCCGATCAGGACCGAGAAAACCAGGGCAAACAGGTACAGCCAGGGCGGAATGACCGATACACGGCTCAGACCTTCGCCGCCGACGATGGCGGGCAGGATGTTTTCCGGGGCCGGGCCCATGGACACCAGATTGATGATAAAGGACAGCAGAAAACTGATGACGCTGCCCACAATGCCCCCGATGAAGCCGATGGCCCCGGCTTCCCCCAGAAACAGCACCCGGATGTCGTAGACATAGCAGCCCAGGGACTTCATGACGCCGATCTCCTTGGTGCGCTCGGAGATGGACATGATCATGGTGTTGGTGATGCCCAGCGCTGCCACGATGAGGGAGATGGCGCCCAGGCCGCCCAGCATCATCTGTTTCTGGCGGGCTTCCTTCTCCATGGGTTTGCGCACGCTCTCCATGGATTCGGTGGTATAGCCCAGATTCTTGATGGCGGTCTCCACCGGGTCCACCTGCTTGATGTCAGTCACCTTGACCAGCACCGATTCATAGGGGGCGGGGGCGGCGGTACCGCCGCCGGCCCGCTTCTGCAGAGCCCGCAGGTCCTCCACGCTCATCAGGATACCCTCGGAGGTCTCGTACCCTTTGGCGGTGTCCTCCTTCACCATGCCCACCGCTTTCAGGGGAACGGTGAAGGTGCCTTCCTGGGTCTCCACCTCCAGGGTCAGGGGTTCCTTCATGGGGTCAAAGAAGGGGTCCGGCACCGGCAGGGATTCCCCTTCTTCCGCCAGAAAGCTGTCCCAGCGGCTGATGGTGTTGGACCCTTCGGGGCGGAAGGTATCCCGGAAGCTGTAGGCCAGATACTGCCCCACAGCCACCTCTCCCGCCTTGACGGGGTAGGCCCCGCCGGTGAGCTGGTAGCCCATCCTGTCCATCTGGGCGGTGTCCAGCCCGGCGATGGTGGTCCAGTCGGCCACATACCGGTTGCCCGGCCCGGCCAGCAGGCGGCAGGTGTAGCTGTCGAACCCCAGCTTGGGGGTCACCCCTTCCACTCCGTCCATGTCCCGGATGGTCTTGAGCAGCTTGTCGTCCAGCTTTTTCTTGCCTTTGCCCTTCTGGGGAGCGGTGACGGTGATGATGGTCAGGTCGCCCATCTCGGCCAGCAGCTTTTCCTGGCTTTCCTTCATGCCGATGCCCAGGGACACCATGATGACGATGGAACAGCAGCCGATGAGCACCCCCAGCACGGTCAGGAAGGTACGGGATTTGCGCCGCAGCAGGTTCTGCAGGCAGACCCGCAGCAGGTCTTCGTGCTTCATGGCTCATACCTCCGGTTCGTCGTCATCCCAGCCGGTGTTGTCCCAGGCGCCGGTGCCCCAGTCATCCTGATTGGGCTCGTTGTCCGCCAGCTCTTTGCGGCGGCGGAGCAGTACCACCGCCCCGGCGATCAGCCCGGCGGCAGGAATGACCAGCAGTACCGGCCAGGGGAACTTGAATCCGCCGGCTTCTTCCGGCACATCCATGGCCAGGTCGGCATCGTCCATGCCCTCGGCGGCGGTCAGCTCCACCGGGAACTCCAGGGTCCGGGACTGCAGGTTGGGGTCCTCGTAGGTGACTTTCAGCACCACTTTCAGCGGACCGCTGCGGTTGGGGGTCAGGGCAAAGCCGATGCTGCCGTTGGCCCCGGCGGCAATGTTGCCCACGAACTGGGTCTTGGCGGCGGCATCCACCCCGTCGCCCTCCACCGCGGCTTCCACATTGCCCACCTCGGTCTTGCCCCGGTTGACGTAGTTCAGGGTCAGCACACATTCCTCGCCCACGGTGCAGCTTTCGGGCAGGGCGGGAGCGTTGACCTGGAACCGGTCCTTCTGCACCACCGGCACGGCCACCTTGACTTCGGAGGTGGCGGCGGAGCGCTTGCCCCCGTCCACATACTCGTACTTGAACTGCACGGTCACGGCCTGGGCGCCGCTCTTGGCGGTGGGCAGGGCCTGCAGGGGCACCGCCTGAGTCATTTCTCCCTTGGCGGCCAGAGAATCGTAATAAAAGGTGCTGGTGCCGCCGTCCAGGGCGAAGTTCTCGCCGCCGTCGATGCTGGCCAGCACGTTTTCCACCTTCATGCGGCCCATG
>DXNX01000066.1 GCA_019413245.1 Oscillospiraceae bacterium | reverse complement strand
CTCCAGGCCCATACCAGTATCGATGTTGGGCTTGGAGCGTCTGGCCTGCGTGATGCAGGATGTGGGCAACCTGTTCGAAGTGGATACCGTGGCTTCCGTTCTGCATCATGTGGAGCGCCTGTCCGGCAAGAAGTACGGCGAGAACGAAAAGGACGATATCTCCATCCGCGTGATCACCGACCATATCCGTTCCACCACTTTCATGGCTTCTGACGGCATTTTGCCTTCCAACGAAGGCCGCGGCTATGTGTTCCGCCGTCTGCTGCGCCGTGCCGCCCGTCATGGCCGCATGCTGGGCATCCAGGGCCCCTTCCTGACCGATCTGGTGGAAACTGTCATCGTTTCCAGCGAAGCCGGCTATCCCGAACTGCGCGAGCATGAGGACTATATCAAGAAGGTCATCGGCACCGAGGAGGAGCGCTTCTCCCGCACCATCGACGCCGGCCTGAACATCCTCAACGGCATGATCACCGACCTGAAGAGCAAGAACGAAACCGTGCTGTCCGGTGCGGATGCCTTCAAGCTCAATGATACCTTCGGCTTCCCCCTGGACCTGACCAAGGAGATTGCCGCCGAAGCCGGCATCCAGGTGGATGAGGATGCCTTCCATGTGGAGATGACCAAGCAGCGGGAGCGCGCCCGTGCCGAGCGTCTGTCCAAGGATATTTCCGGCTGGGCTGCCGATCTGTTCGGTGAGCTGAGCGCCGAAGCCACTGTCTTTGACGGCTACGACACCCTGAGCGAGAGCGCCACCGTGGTGGCTCTGTCCGACGGCGAAGAAGTCTGCGACGCCGTGGCTTCCGACGATTCCGAACCCCGTGAGGGCGTTCTGGTCGTGCTGGATCACACTCCCTTCTACGCCGAGATGGGCGGCCAGGTTGCCGATACCGGCTATCTGTCCTGCAAGGGCGCCAACCTGAAGGTCGTGGGCGTCAAGAAGACCCCGAAGGGCTACTTCGTGCATACCTGCACCCTGCTGGACGGCACCATCCATGTGGGTGATGAAGTCAATGCCAATGTGGATGCAGCCCGCCGTGCCTCCATCTGCCGCAACCATACTGCCACCCATCTGATGCAGAAGGCTTTGCGTGAGGTCCTGGGCGAGCATGTCCATCAGGCCGGCAGCTATCAGGATGATCACATCACCCGTTTTGACTTCACCCATTTCAGCGCTGTTACGCCGGAGGAACTGGCCGAAGTGGAACGCCGCGTGAATGAAAAGATTTATGCGGCCATTCCGGTCACCGTGAGCAACCTGCCCATCGAGGAAGCCAAGAAGATGGGCGCTATGGCTTTGTTCGGCGAAAAGTACGGCGACGTTGTCCGTGTTGTGGATGCCGGCAACTGGAGCGTTGAGTTCTGCGGCGGTACCCATGTGCATAACACTGCTGAGATCGGCTGCTTCAAGATCCTGTCCGAGAGCAGCGTGGCCGCCGGCATCCGCCGTATCGAAGCCACCACCGCTTACGGTGTGCTGGCGCTGCTGGATGAGCGCACCGAGGAACTGACCCGCACCGCTGCTGCCCTGAAGGCCAACAACATCAAGGACGTTCCGGCCCGTGCCGAGGCCATGAGCGCCGAGCTGAAGGAAACCGGCAAGCAGCTGGATATCGCCAAGGCACAGCTGGCTGCCAGCCAGATCGACGGCATGTTCGAATCCGCCGCCATCGTGGACGGTGTGCGCATTGTCACCATGTATATGAACGGCACCGGCCCCGACACCCTGCGCAGCATGATGGACAAGCTGCGTGACAAGGCTCCCGATGCTGTGGGCGCGCTGATCGGCTCTCAGGGTGAGAAGACCACCCTGGCTGTGGGCGTGGGCAAGGCTGCTCAGGCCAAGGGCCTGAAGGCCGGCGTGCTGGTCAAGCAGATCGCGGCCATTGCCGGCGGCAACGGCGGCGGTAAGCCTGATTTCGCTATGGCTGGTATCCGCGACACTTCCAAGATCGACGATGCCCTGAACGCCGTGCAGGACATTGTGAAGAACGAACTGGAAAAGAACGCGTAAGTATGCTATACTGATAGCGTACCCTTTGATTTTTTGCGAAAAGGAGGAGATACTATGGCCGATTGCCTGTTCTGCAAGATCGCAGCGGGTGAGATCCCGTCCAACAAGCTGTACGAGGACGATACCCTGCTGGCTTTCTATGACATTGATCCGCAGGCGCCGGTACATTTCCTCATCATCCCCAAACAGCATATTGCGTCCGCCGCCGCTCTGACTGAGGACGACGCCGCATTGCTGGGGCATGTGTTCGCGGTGGCGGCCAAACTGTGCCGCGACCTCGGCGTGGAGGAAAAAGGCTACCGCATTGTGTCCAATGTCGGCGAAGATGGCGGCCAGAGCGTCAAGCACCTGCATTTCCATGTGCTGGCGGGCCGCAGCCTTGCATGGCCTCCGGGCTGATCATGCGAGGTACGCATGTTGTCTGATTCACTGGAAACGAGGAAGAAAAAATGGCTGAAACCTATACGCTGCATGTGGCGGGCCTGACCCGTGAACTGCCCATCTGCAAAGTCAACGATCATATGGACATTGCTGCTTTTATTATGTTCAGCGATGTGGAACTGACGGTTGCCTGCGCCACCGAACTGCTGAAAAAGTGCCCCGAATTTGACGTGATTCTGACCGCCGAAGCCAAGGGTATTCCTCTGGCTTACGAGATGGCACGCCAGAGCGGCAAACAGTGGATTCCTGCGCGCAAGGGTCCCAAGCTGTATATGCAGGACCCCGTGGTGATCGAGGATGAATCCATCACCACCGCCGGCAAGCAGGTGCTGGTCATTGACCGTAAGGACATTGACTATATGAACGGCAAGCGCATCCTGATCGTGGATGACGTGATCTCCACCGGCGGCAGCCTGCATGCGCTGGAAACGCTGGCTGCCAAGAGCACCGGCACGGTGGTGGGCTGCTGCGCTGCGCTGGCGGAAGGCGACGCTTCCAAGCGGACCGATATTACCTTCCTGGCACCGCTGCCTCTGTTCCTGCACTGATTTACCATGACACGCAAGGTGGCTGGCTTTGGTTTTGCCTTTGCAATGGCAGAGCTGGCCGCAGTGTGTCTGCCGCCGTTGGCTGTGCTGCTGACGGCGGCTTTTGTTGTTCCGGTTGTTTTTATCGGCTGCCTGCATACCCGGCGTTATTTGCGTTTCGGACCGGTATTCCTGGGCGCCTTGCTCGGCACAGCCTGGGTACTGACATTCCGGATCAGCGTTGTCAAACCGGCAACCGCTCTGGCCGGGCAGACGGTAACAGCGAAGGTCGTTGTACTGACCGATGCTGAGGCATCTTACCAGGACGGCAGCCTGCGCGGCACGCTGCGTTTTGTGGAACTGAACGGGGAAGCCTGTCACCTCAAAGTCAGCTGCAGCGCCTTTCCGGCTGCAGAACCAGGTGACTGCTTCACGGCTGCTTTCACGCTGCAATCCATCATATCCGACAAGTACCGCCTGAGTAACTACGCCGACGGTGTGTATCTGGAAGCAGAATATGAAGGCGGCTATCTGCCGTCGGAACCATCCCGGAATCCGGTGTTTGCCCTGTATCGGCTGCGCACGGATTTGACCCACGCGCTTTGTGTCTGGATGCCCCACGACCTGGGCGGTATCGAAGCCGCCATGCTGCTGGGAGATAAAAGCCGGTTGTCACAAACCGTGGAAGATGACTTCCGTACAGCGGGCGTGTCCCATTTGCTGGCCATTTCCGGGTTGCATCTTTCGCTTTTGTGCGGATTGCTTTCCACCGGCGACCAGCGCTTTCGCTTCTTCCGGCCCTATCTTGCCCTGCAGGCCGTTCTGACGATCTTCTATATGGCGCTGACCGGGCTTCCTGTTTCGGTGCTGCGCGCCGGAATTATCTACCTGGTGTCCCTGCTGGGATACGCTTTGCTGCAGCCGCCGGATCTGCTCACCTCTCTGGGGCTGGCCGCCGTGCTGATCAGCCTGCCGAACGCCTATGCCGTTTGTGACATCGGCTTCCAACTTTCTTTCTGCGGCGTGCTGGGCGTACAGGCCAGCGGTGCCCTTGGACGCTGGCAGCGGCACAAACTGCTGCCGGAAGAGCCATCCGTCCGAACCCTTCGTTACCGCATCGCCGCACGGCTTCTCAGGCTGCTTGAAATTCTGGAAACCGCCGCACTGGCTTCGCTGGCCACTCTGCCGGTCCTGCTGGCAAACGGCTTGTCGGTGGGCGGCGCCGCCGTTCCCGCCAACCTGCTGACGGTCTGGATGCTGCGCCCGGCCTTGATTCTGGGGCTGTTGGTTCTGGCGGCAGCGGCAATTCCGTGGCTGGGGCCGCTGCATCATCTGCTGAGCCTGCTTCTTTCGGTGTGGCTGTCGTGGATGTATGCACTGGTTCACTGGTGTGCCGGGCTGCCCTTTGCCAGGTTGTATCTGCCGCGCCGGTATACATTGTTTGTATGGTGTGTGCTGGCTTTCCTGGGCCTTGTGTTCTGGGCAAAACATAGGATTGCCTGGTATCCCTTTGCCGCCTGCGCCTGTCTGCTGTCTGCGGTTTTCCTGGGCGCTTGCCTGCAGAAAGATGTGGTACGCGTGCAGATGGTCGGAACGGCGGGCAACGCCTGTATCGTTGTCATTCAGAATGGGCAGGCAGTGGTTCTTTTCCGCGGCGGAGCCGCCAACCTCCATGCGGTCCACGACTGCCTGGCAGAAAACGGTGGACCCGCGGAGTATACTGTGTTTGATTTAAGACAGGAGCCGCAGCCGCTGGACTTTTCGGATTCGGAAACCGTGGTTACTCTGTCCGATTTGCCGACCGCCGCCGCATCCGTGACGGTGTCGCCGGGACTGTCCGTTGATTGCTTTCAATCCACAGATGGGAACCTGTGCGTGGTACAGGCCGGAGAATACCGCATTGGCGCGGTAACCGGGAACCCGGACCCGCCATCCCGGATTCAGGTGCATCTTTTGTGTGCTGCCGGCAGCCTGCCGGATTGTCTTTCGGCGGATGCCGTCATGACGAACACTCTTTCGCCGCGCTGGCTGGCGGAATGGGAAGGCCCGTTTTTGTATGCGGGCGAAGAACCCGCGGCAATCATCCGCCCGGGAAAAAGCGTTGTATTTGAGGAGGGCAAGGCACTTGCTGTACAGTGAAAACGAACTCAAAAAACAGCTGAAAGCCGGGTGCTCGGTTTTTTATTTCTATGCCGGTGACGAGGCACTGGTCCGCAGCGCTGCTGCCAAGGTGGAAAAGTCACTGTCGGAAGATGACCCCGAAACCACCGTGCTGGACGGTCCCAACCCCAGTGTGGAAGAGATCGTGCTGGCCGCCGGTACCATCTCCTTTTTCGGGGGAAAGCGCCTGGTCATGATGCCGCTGGTACGGCCTTCGGCTTATTCGGATAAGGATCTGCAGGAGTTCTGCGATACGCTGGCCGATACCGAGAACGCCGTTTTTGTGCTGACCAGTGTGATGGAAGAAAAATACGGCAAACTGCGTCCCGGCAAGCGGGAACAGAAGCTGATTTCCGCCTGTGAAAAAATCGGCTATTGCGTGCAGATCGCCAAACCCAACCGGGCGGCCTTGCAGGAAATGGCCCGCGCCTGGGCCGAGGAGAGCGGGGCCAGGTTTGCCCCCGGGGCTGAAACCATGCTGCTGGACCGCTGCGGAGAAGACCAGTTTCTGCTGCACAGCGAGATCGATAAGCTGGCCGCATTGGCCAACTACGGTACCATCACCACCGAGATGATCCAGCAGCTGGGTACCGTGACGCTGGATGCGGATACCTTCGATATGGTCAAGCTGGTGGCCGCCGGCCGCACCCGCCAGGCGCTGGAAAAGCTGCAGACCCTGCTGGAATTGCAGAACGACCCGGTGTTGATCACCGGTGCGCTCATCAGCAACTATCTGGATGTATACCGGGCGTTTCTGACCAAGAAAAGTCGTCGCCAGCTCAGCGATATGGCCAAGGATTTCGGGTATACCGGCAAGTGGAATTACCGGTTGGGCAATGCGGAACAAACCGCCGCCCGGTATGACCGCGCCCGGCTGGAACAGAGCCTGCGCGTTCTGCAAAAGCTGGATACCGACCTGAAGGGAAGCCGCCTGAGCGCCGATCTGCTCTTACAGAAGGCACTCTGTGAGCTGGGCCTGTGCAGTTCCGGGAGGCGCCAATGAAACTGACCATTCGTCCCGCGGTCATCGTGGAAGGCCGGTATGACGCTGCCCGATTGGCCAATCTGGTGGATACCATGATTTTGACTACCGATGGATTTGCCATCTTCAAGGACAAGGCACGGCAGAATCTGTTCAAACAGACGGCCCGCGCCCGCGGTCTCATTGTGCTTACTGATTCGGATGCGGCCGGGTTCAAAATCCGGCATTTTGTCACCAATATAGCCGGCGCCGCCTATGTACGGCAGGCCTATGTGCCCGCCATCGCCGGCAAGGAGAGCCGCAAGGCGGAGCCCGGCAAGGAAGGCTTGCTGGGGGTGGAAGGCGTCGCGGATGAGCTGATCCTGCAGGCATTGCAGACAGCCCTGGCATCGGTGCCGGACACGCAGGATACCGCCGCGGATAATCTCCGTCCCATCACCTACACCGATTTGTATGAGTGGGGGATTTCCGGCACGGCCAACAGCGCCGAACGCCGGCGTGCGCTGCTTTCCCGTCTGGGGCTTCCGCCCCGGTTGAGCAAAAAGGAGCTTCTTTCGGTGCTCAATACCCTGTATACTTACGACAGCCTGGATGCCGAACTGCATCAGATGCCGTAAACAAAAATGTCCCCGGATGACCTGCTTTCCAGAACAGGCATCCGGGGACAGTTGCTTTTTCAAAAAAGTTTTACTGCAATTGATCCAGTTCCTTCATCCACAGCGCGTTGCAGGCATCGCTGGGCATCCGCCAGTCGCCGCGGGGCGAAAGGGTGACCGAACCGACTTTGGGACCGTCAGGCAGGCAGCTGCGTTTGAACTGCTGGGCAAAGAACCGCTTATAGAAGTTGCGCAGCCAGTACAGCAGCACATCCGCGGTGTATTTGCCGTCAAAGGCAGCCTGGGCAATGTGATAGATCTTGGCCGGACCAAAGCCGAAGCGCAGCACATAATATAGGTAGAAGTCGTGCAGCTCATAGGGACCCACCAGCTTTTCGGTCTGCTGGCTGATGGTGCCGTCCTCGGCAGCAGGCAGCAATTCGGGGCTGACCGGGGTGTCCAAAATGTCCAGCAGGACATCCCGCAGCGCCTCGCTGGTGCAGGTATCGGCCACATACCGGACAATGTGCCGCACCAGCGTTTTGGGAATACCGGCGTTTACGCCATACATGCTCATATGGTCGCCGTTGTAGGTGGCCCAGCCAAGCGCCAGTTCGCTCAGGTCGCCGGTGCCGATGACAAAACCGCCGTTTTTATTGGCGTAATCCATCAGCTCCAGCGTCCGAACGCGGGCCTGGCAGTTTTCAAAGGTGACATCATAGGTTTTGTCATCCTGACCGATGTCGGCAAAATGGCTCTGGACCGTATGGGTGATGTTGATCTCCCGGAACTGTACCCCCAGCGCCTCGCAGAGGATCTCCGCATTGGAGCGGGTACGCTTGGTGGTGCCAAAGCAGGGCATTGTAATGGCCACAATATCCTGGGGGCTGCGTCCCAGCACGCGGCAGGCACGCACGGCGGCCAGCAAAGCCAGGCAGGAATCCAGACCGCCGGAAATGCCGATCACGCCGCAGGAGGCATGAGTATGCTCCATGCGCTTGGCCAGGCCTTCGGCCTGAATGCGCAGGATCAACTCGCAGCGCTCGCTGCGGGTATCGGTATCATTGGGCACAAAGGGCGTGGGGGAGAAGGGGCGGCTCAGCGGGGAATCGCTCATGAGCAGGTCAAACGGAACCGTGGTGTACCCGGCGGTTTCCGGTTCAAAGGTCGTATTGCGCAAGCGTTCCTGGCGCAGACGGCTTACATCCAGTTCTGTCACAGCCCGGCCATCCACAAAAGGCTCGGCCTGAGCCAGCAGGGCGCCGTTTTCAGCAATCAGGTTGTGACCGGCAAAGGTCATATCGGTGGTGCTTTCTCCGTGACCGGCATCGGCGTACAGATAGCCACACAGCAGACGGGCGCTCTGGCCACAGACCAGCTCCCGGCGATAGGCGGCTTTTCCCACGGTTTCATCGCTGGCGGAAAGGTTGGCAATCACCGTTGCCCCTGCCAGAGCGTGGCGGCAGCTGGGCGGAACAGGGGCCCAAAGGTCCTCACAGATTTCAACACCCAGCACAAAGTCCGGCATCCTGCGGCAGGCAAACAGCAGGTCTGTTCCGAACGGCACTTCCTGCCCGGCAAAGGTAACGGTGCGCACCTGGCGCGGTCCCGGCGAGAAATGGCGCTTTTCGTAGAATTCGGCATAGTTGGGCAGATGTGTCTTGGGAACCAGGCCCAGCAGATGGCCGTCGCAGACCACGGCCGCGCAGTTGTACAGTTTACCGCCCAACTGCACCGGCAGGCCCACTACCGTCACCAGGTTCATCCCCAGGCTGGCTTTCAGAATCTGCTTCAGCGCCTCCTCGGCCCCTTCATACAGGGTCTGCTGCAGGAACAGATCGCTGCAAGTGTATCCTGTCAGGCAAAGCTCCGGCAGACACAAAAGCCGTATCTGGTTGTCCTTGGCCTGCTTCATGGCCTCGATCACAGCTTGAGCATTGAATTCACAATCGGCTACACGCAGCGCCGGGCTGACCGCCGCACAGCGGAGAAATCCATATCGCATGTACACTCACCCTTTGAACAGTCTTTGTATGTATGATACCACAGGCGCCCAGCCCCCGCAACCGCAACCTAAAAGATATCCGACAAAAAGTAAAATATAATTGACATAATGTAAGGCGCTTGCTATACTGTACCCGTAAGCAGGAGTTTCAGCGCGCGGAACTCCTGTCTGCAGGAAAGCCGCTTTTGCAAGGCGGTCTCTGTTTCATCCCTGCCGCAAGGAGGCGGAACCGTGGCTAAAAATCTGAAACTGAAAGCAGCCCGAGCTGAAAAGGATATGACCCAGGCGCAGCTGGCGCAGGCGGTGGGAGCGACCCGCCAGACCATCAACGCCATCGAAAAGGGTGAGTACAACCCTACCATACGCCTGTGCCGTGCCATCTGCCGGGTGCTGGGCAAAACGCTGGACGAACTGTTCTGGGAGGAAGAAGAATGAAAAATCCCTTTCATATGGAGAACAAGCTGGATGAGATGCAGACCCAGAAGATGCTGACCATCAATAACCGGGGGTTCTGGGGTACCTGGACCGCCTTGCTCATTGCCATCCTGGTCCAGGCGGCTGCCGATGTCCCGGCGGCACAGTACATGGCTGAGTGGGTCATCTTTATGCTGATGTGTGCTTACGGCCTGGTGGAATATCTGCGCAACGGCATCTGGACCACCTTCGACGTACATCCTACGGCAAAGACCAATGCCCTATGGGCCGTTCTGGCCGGGGTGGCCGTCACGGTGTTTTATCTGGTACGCAACAGTCGGCAGGACTGGTGGCAATGGAGCTACTGGCCTGGCCCTGTCATTGCAGGGCTGTTCACCTTCGCCCTGACTTTTACGGTCCTGCAGGCCGGAGCCTGGCTGTACTACAAACGACGTGGAGCCCTGGACAAAGAAAGCGAAGAACCGGAAGAATCTCCGGAAGCATCCGAACCACATTCCCGTGAAAATTGATTTCCTGTCCCTAAAAAACGAGAAAAGGAGTGTTTTCAATGAAAGAACAGGCAAGAGAATATACCGGCAGGGAACTGCTGCTCTTTTTCCTGATTGCCTTCGGCCTGCCGTATCTCATGGGCATACCGCTGGGCATTTGCCAGCACAACGGATGGGGGACCGATGCCTTCCCCAATGCCCAGATGTTCTACCCGGCAGCGGGGGCTATGATTGCATTGCTGGTCACCCGCCGCGGAAAGACCGGCATGACCCGCCGTTTTTACGGCTTTTTCCTGTTCATGACGCTGGTTATGGTGGCCTGCTGTATCGGTGCCGTGGCGGCGCCTGCCATGAACTGGACGACGATCTGCAGCTATGCCATCGTCATCGGCTGCATTCCGGCCTGGATTTTCCTGTTGACCGAAAAGAAGCAGAATCGTCAGGCCAGCGGCCTTTGCTGGCACGGCGGATGGAAAGCCCTTTTGTATGTGCTGCTGTTCATTGTGCTGCGCACCGTATCGGTGTTTCTGGCAGTTGTTCCTTCCGGTGAGTTGGGCGAATACCTCTCCTATTGGGCCACACCGGCTCCCTGGGTGATTCTGGTCGTCCTGATTCCCAACTTCTTTTTCAGCTTTACCGCCTTTTTCGGGGAGGAATACGGCTGGCGCTATTACCTCCAGCCCCGCCTGCAACAGAAGTTCGGTCCCCGGTTGGGCGTTCTGCTTCTGGGGGTGCTGTGGGGAGCCTGGCATCTGCCCCTGAACCTGTTTTATTACAGCCCTGAAACCTCCCTGCAAAGTTTCGTGTCCCAGATCATTGCCTGTGTGGCCTTGGGCGTTTTCTTTGCCTGGGCGTATCTCAAGACAAACAACATCTGGGTGCCGGTGCTGCTGCACTATTTCAATAACAATCTGATCGTGGTGTACACCAATTCCTCCAGCATCAGCGACCAGGTTATTCCTTGGTCGGATGTGCTCATCACCCTGGTTCTGTATGCGGTACTGTATATGCCGGTACTTGCCTCCAAGGTTTTTACCCGCCGACCGAAGATCCTGCCTGACTCCGAGCAACCCGAAAACAGCTGAATACATAAAAACTCCCTGCCGGATATCTGTGCCAACGCGCAGTCCCGACAGGGAGCTTTTTATGAGGAAATTTTACAGGGCAAAGGCTTTGTGCAGGGCATTCAGAGCCACATCCTCGTCCTGCTGGCGTACCAGCAGGGAAATATCCAGGTCACTGGTGGTGATCAGGACCACTTCCACATTGGCCTGTGCCAGGGCCTGCAAGGCGCGGGCCGCCACGCCGCAGCTGGTGACCATTTCTTCCCCGAACAGGTTGATTTTGCTGTACCCGCCGGAGATCAGCGGCGGCTTGCTCTTGACGGCGTCGGGCAGCGCCACCATCACAGCGGTGAAGTTATCGTAACTGGTGGTAAAGCTGAAATCCACCTCGCTGCCGCGGGGGGCGCTCTGGCAGATCATATCCACCACGATGCCCGCCTTGGCAAAGACATCCAGATGTTCGGCCAGACTCTGGGCGCTGTATTGTGCCCCGGGAAAGGTGGTGAGCATGATGTTCTGCTCACTGCTGATCTTGCTTACGCCATACATGATTCCTCAGATCCTTTCTGTGATCCGGGTCGGGAAAACCCGTTTACTCCAAAACCAAAAATTCAGGGTCGATACTGCTTTCCAGTACCTGTTGTATGTAGGCACGGTCCAGAGAAAAGCAACCGTGCGCGGCACCCAGTTCGTCGGTGTAATCCCGGAAAAGATAAACCCGGATGTCCGCATATCCGTTTTCGTACTGGGTAACGATGGGAACCAGTTTCGGGTCCTTCAGCGCAGTGATGCTGCTTCCGTCCGGCTGAGTCGTCTTTTCAAAATCGACACTCAGAATGGCGCCGATCATATTGTCGGGAGAAGACTGGGCGCTGATGAAATTTCCCAGGGAATAGGCCACAAACACCAGCCGCCCATCCTCGGCAGTCAGCCATTCAGCGGTCTGCGTCACATGGGGATGGGTGCCAATGATCAGGTCCGCACCCTGGTCGGCCAGCCACTGTGCCTTTTCTCGCTGTCCCTGTGTTACATCGTGGCTGCCTTCCACGCCCCAATGGCAGCTGACCACCAGCACATCGCAGTTGGGCCGCATCCGGGCCATCTGGCTGGAAATCGCTTCAGTATCATCCAAATATACGACCCCGTGCTGCGCATCAGCCGGTGTGGGCAGGCCGTTGGTGTATTCGGTGTAGGAAAGATAGCCGATAGTGATGCCGTTGATGGTCTGATAGCTGAGCCCGTCGGAATCGGCAGCCGCTTCCTCGGTCAGGGGATAGAACCCCGCTGTTACCACATCATCGGGCATCCCGGCCCAGTGTTCCAGGGAGGATTCGATTCCCCGGGCTCCTTTGTCATAACTGTGGTTGTTGGAGTTGCTGAAAACCCGAAATCCAACGTCATACAGGGCATCCGTAATACCTGTAGGCGTGGAGAACATGGGATAGCCGGAAGGTTCAAAGGCGTCATTGACCAAGGTTTCCTGGTTGAGCCAGTTCACATCAAACCCGGCATAAAAGTCCCGCAGATTCTCATAGGCAAAGGTGAAGTCGTATCCATCCCGGCCGTTCTCCTGCGCCCGGCGGCGGGCTTGGTTGTAAAGGCCCTCATGAATCAGGTTGTCACCGCTGGCCGAAAACCGCACCGTTTCCACGGTGGGCGTCGGTTCCGGTGTGGGGGA
>DXNX01000065.1:630-12639 GCA_019413245.1 Oscillospiraceae bacterium | reverse complement strand
GAGACAGGTATCGCGTTTTTATTTTTCATTTTTCTTTGGTATCCGACCGTTTTGCAATTCCTTGTACCGCATGGTATGATGATATCAGATGGTTTAATTGCCGGGAGCATCGGCACCCGACGCTGTTTTTTCTATGAAACGGAATTGGCCGGCTCCCAGCAGTACAGCAGCCCCCAGCAAAACCAGGGCTCCCTCCGGACCAAATTGAAGCAGTGCCATGGGAGCTGCCAGGACCAGCATGGCCAGGGCAGCCATCTCCGGCACATCTGCTGCCAAAACCAGTAATCCGCCGCCCAGGCAGGCAAGCGTCCCGGTGATGGGAAGATACAGAATCAGCCAGGTACAGATCACGGGCAGCGTCTCCGCCAGCCTGGCCTTTTCCCGTACCGCAGCCGCAAGTCCCAATCCCGTATATAGAATGGCGATGTCTGCCGGCAGCCATACTGTCAAAGCAGCAGCTGCGCAGCACACTACCGTTTTGCTTCCCCCCAACAGCAGGCACATCAACCGCGAGCTACCTGTGCCGGTTCTGAAAAGAGATGCCTTTTCCAGCGTCAAAAGAAATCCCTGTACAGTCACCCCAAAAAGAAAGTACCCGAGGCGCAGTATGACCTGCGTTTGAATCACATCCATCTCCTCCTTTTCTTATAAGGACAGTATGCCCTGTTTCTGATCGGGAAAACCGGTCATTTTCCTTTCCTAACAAACTGCCGGAATGAGGTGTTTTTGAATGGATTTTGAAACCTTGAAAGCTGAATGTCTCGCCTGCCGACGCTGCGGACTTTGTGAAACCCGCAAGCATGTGGTGTTCGGGCAGGGCGTTCCCAACGCGGAAGTCCTGTTTGTGGGCGAAGGCCCCGGCGCCAACGAGGATGAGCAGGGCCTGCCTTTTGTGGGCCGAAGCGGCAAACTGCTGGACAGTTATCTGGAAGCTATCGACCTGGACCGCAGCCGCAATATCTTTATTGCCAACATCGTCAAATGTCGTCCGCCGGAAAACCGTGATCCTCTGCCGGAAGAATCGGCGGCCTGCATGCCCTGGCTGCGGCACCAGTTCCAGTTGCTGCGCCCCAAAATCGTGGTATGTCTGGGCCGTATTGCCGCCCAGCAGATGATCGATAAGAACTTTTCGGTCACCAAGGACCACGGCAAATTCTTTGACAAGCAGGGTACGCTGTTCATGGCGACGCTGCACCCTGCCGCGTTGCTGCGCAACCCGCACAGCAAGCCCCAGGCCTTTGAGGACTTCGTGGCTCTGCGTGACAAGATTCACGAGGTGTGCGACCACACCTATTGATTTTTCGGTTTTGCCGCAGGACAGCGCCAAACCGTTCTCCCGCCGCTGCAAAACCCTGCTTTTATTCCCCCTTGCTGCACAGCCTCTGTCTACCCTGCATAACATGGTTCAGATTCTTACCAATAGGGAGGTTTTGAACCATGCAATGCAAGCCTGTACTGGATTTCTTTCTGGGAGCGCTGTCCCCTTCCGGTTTCACCGGATGGTTTGCCGAGGCCGCCGCTGACCCGCAGATCACCCCCTGGCTTATCAAGGCGGGTCCCGGATGCGGCAAATCCACCCTGATGCGCCGTCTGCTGGAGCGGGACGCTGCTCTTGGCCGCCGTGAAGGCAGCCGGATCGAGCGCATTCACTGCTCCAGCGACCCGGACAGCCTGGACGGCGTGCGGATGAGTGATGTGGGCGCCCTTGTCCTGGACGCCACCGCACCGCATACCCTGGACTGCAAGTTTCCCGATGCTGCCGAGCGGCTGATTCCACTGTACGACGCGCTGGACCATGGGTATCTGGTTCGGCGCAGGGCCGAGATTCTGCAGCTCGGGCGTGAGCATGCTTTGCTGATGCAGCAGGCATCCGCCCACTGGGCTTTGGCCTGTGCCGTGCTGCTGCGCCGCCGTGTGCTGGCTGCCGCGCTGCTGGATGAGAAGAAACTGGACACCTTCACGGCCCGGCTGGCCGCCCGCACCATGCCGCCCCGCCGCGGCGCAGTCCCCGGGCAGCAGTACATCCGGCTTCTCAGCGCGCCCACGCCCAAGGGACTGACAGTGTTCCGGCAGACCGTACCACAGCTGGCCGGCAAAACGCTGTATGCGATCCATGACCCCTACGGAGCCTGCGCCTCCCGGATGATGGAGCAGCTGGCCGAACACGCCCGGCAAAACGGATATGACGCCTATGTCTGCCGCTGTGCCAGCGACCAGCGGGGAAAGATCGACCACCTGTTCCTTCCCGCTCTGGGCCTGGGTTTTGTAACCAGCAATCCCTGGCACCTCATGGACTTTGCGGGACAGAAAAATATCCATGCCGCCCGCTTCACCACACACGCCCCGGACCCGCGCTGCAAGCGTTTGCTGGCGTATCACAAGAAACTGGCCTTCAGTCTGCTGGATAAGACCTGTGAGGCCCAGGCGGCCGCCAAGACGCTGCACGATGCGCTGGAACGCTACTATGTGCAGGCTTCGGATTTTCAGACCGTGGACCGCATCCGCCTGCGGGTGGAACAAGAGCTTTTTGAATGTGAAACAAAGTAAAAGGAGCCGTATTTTCTGATGTCTGACATCACTTCCGACAATCAGGCACCGCTGGCCGTCGCACTGTCCGTGCGGCGGCTTGTTGAGTTTCTGCTGCGCACCGGCAGCATCGACAGCCGCTTTTCCGGGTTTGACCGTGCCAACGAAGGCGCCCGTATCCATCGCCGCCTGCAGCGTGCTGCCACCAAGGAACACGAGGATTACAAGGCCGAAGTGCCTTTGCGGCAGGAGTATACCTGCGAAGGCATCACCTATACCCTGGACGGCCGGGCAGACGGCATCTTTACCCGGGACGGGCTTCCGGTGATCGAGGAGATCAAGTCCACCACGTTACCCATGCCGGACATCACCGAGGACCACGCCCCCGAACACTGGGCCCAGGGCCAGGTATACGCCGCCATCTATGCTTTGCAGAACGATCTGCCGCAGGTCACGGTACTGCTGACCTATTTCCAGGTAGATGAAGAGCTTGTGGTACGTTACGAGCGCACCTACACGGCTGAAGAACTGGACGGCATCGTACAGGATCTGCTGCGCCGGTACGCTTCCTGGGCCCGGCTGGCCGCTGACTGGCAGGCCAAAAGCCGGGCTGCGCTGAAAGAGTTGGCTTTCCCCTTTGAGGACTACCGGCCGGGGCAGCGCGCCATGATCTCCGAAGTGTACAAAGTCTGCCGGGACGGCGGACAGCTGCTGTGTCAGGCCCCCACCGGTATCGGAAAGACCATGAGCGTGCTGTTCCCTGCCCTGAAAGCTCTGGGCAACGGCGTTCCCGGGCCAGTGTTTTACCTGACGGCCCGGGGCACCACTCGCACGGCGGCGGAATCGGCACTGGACCTGCTGCGGGCCCGCGACACGACTTTGCCGCTGCGCAGCGTGACCCTGACCGCCAAAGACAAAATCTGCCTGTGTGAAACCCGGGAATGTACCCCGGAAGCCTGTCCGTATGCCAACGGCTATTTTGACCGCATCAAGGACGCTTTGTGGGATGCTCTGCACGACCGGACAGCCGCCCTGAGCGCTTCTCTGCTGCAGGAATACGCCCGCAAGCACCGGGTCTGCCCCTTTGAGATGGGGCTGGACCTTTCGCTGTGGAGCGATGTAATTATCGGAGATTACAACTATCTTTTTGACCCCGTGGTGCGGCTGCAGCGGTTCTTTGAATCCAAGGGCGAATACCTGTTCCTTATCGACGAAGCCCACAACCTGCCTGACCGTGCCCGGGACATGCACAGCGCCACACTGGAAAAGGCCGCCTTTTACCAGGCAAAAAAAGACCTGGGCAAAGGCAAGAGCTCCTTAAAAACCGCGCTGAGTAAGGTCAACAACTATTTTATCGAATGGCGGCACCGGTGTGAGGAAGCGGCTTCCGGACAGGATGCCCGGTTTGGGCAGACCCTTTTTGAATCTTCCCGGGATGATGCCTTTGACCGTCTTCTGACACGGCTGTGCGAACAGCTGGAGCTCTGGCTGGATGACCACCGGGAGGCCGACGAACTACACGCAGAGCTTTTGCAGTTGTACTTTGATGCCCGCGACTGGTTGCGGGTGGCCGAAACCTTCGATGAACATTTTGTCCTGCAGATCAGCGCTTACGGGTCGCAGGTGCGGGCCTCCATGCTGTGTCTGGACCCAAGCGCTTTCCTGGCCGCAGATTTTGCCCTTGGCCGGGCGGCCGTCCTGTTCAGTGCCACGCTCACACCGGCCTCTTATTACAAGGACCTGTGCGGCCTGGAACAGGCCCGGGCGGTGGCATTGCGCAGTCCTTTCCCCCAGAGCAATATGGCGCTTTTGTGTGCCCGGAACGTCAGCACCCGGTACCGGGACAGGGACAACAGTATTCCGGCCATTGCGTCCTATCTGGCAGCCATGGTACAGGCCCGGACGGGCAATTACCTGGCCTTTTTCCCCAGCTACGCCTACATGGACAAGGTGTACGAAAGTTTCTGCACCCAGTACCCGGAGCTGGACGTATGCCGCCAGGAAAGTTCCATGGATGAAGAGCAGCGCGCTGATTTTCTCACCCGCTTTGGGCCGTCCCCTACTCGCAGCCTGCTGGGCTTCGCGGTGCTGGGCGGCGTGTTCGGCGAGGGTGTGGACCTGGCCGGGGACCGCCTGGTGGGTGTGGCCGTGGTAGGCCCCGGCCTGCCGCAGGTAAGCGCCCGGCAGGAAAAGCTGCGCGACCACTTTGAGCAGACTCGGGGCTGTGGGTTCGACTATGCGTACCGTTACCCTGGCATGAACAAGGTGCTACAGGCCGCCGGGCGGCTGATCCGCACACCGGAGGACCGGGGTGTGGTGTTGCTGTTCGACAGCCGGTTCATCACCCCTGATTATCTGCGGCTGATGCCCCCTCACTGGTCCCATCTGCGCACAATATACACGGAACAGGCCCTGACAGACGCTCTGCGCGATTTCTGGCAGGCAGACGTCCCCGATGTCACGGAATAAAAAAGAGCCGTACAGGCCCCTTTGCGGGCTTGTACGGCTCTTTGGGTTTTATTGCTCCATTTTCTGCATGCGCAGCAGGCTGTACGGCATCAGCGGCTTTTCGCAGGGAATGGTATAGTGCATCAGCGGATGGGGCGTGGCATCCACGTTCTCCCCTTCTTCGTTCTTGATCCAGTCGGGCGTGAGCGTATACACCGACCCGTCCGGCTGCAGCACTTCCAGGGTGTCGCCCAGGCAGAACTTGCTGCGCTGGGTGCAGGAGGCCACACCGTTCTCCCAGTTGTCCACCGTGCCGATGAAGTCCCAGTCCCGCACATAGGTATGACTGGGGGTCTGCAGGGCCTTTTCCTTGCCGAAATAGAATCCCGGCGAATAGTGGCGGTGGCTGGTGCGGTTGAGTTCCTCAATGACCGCATCGGGCAGCTCGAAATTGTCACTGTACGGGTCGGCCAGGTAGGTATCCAGGGCGCGGCGGTACGCGCTGGTGACAGAAGCCACATAATAGAAGGTTTTGGCGCGTCCCTCGATTTTCAGACTGTCCACACCTGCCTTGCACAGCAGGTCAACAAACGGTGCGGTGCACAGGTCGTTGGCGTTCAGAATATAGCTGCCGTCCTGGTTTTCCCCGATCTCCATGTACTGGCCGGGGCGGTGTTCCTCCACCAGATAGTACTTCCAGCGGCAGGGCTGGGCACATTCGCCGCGGTTGCCGCTGCGCCCGGTCATATAGCTGGACAGCAGGCACCGGCCGGACACACTCATGCACATGGCACCGTGCACGAAGGCTTCCAGTTCCAGTTCCGGCGGGGTATTGTCCCGGATTTTGGCAATGTCGGTCAGGCTCAGTTCCCGGGCCAGCACCACCCGCTTGGCGCCCATCTTGTAGGCCTGAGTGGCAGCGGCATAGTTGGCAATGCCCGCCTGGGTGGAGAAGTGCACTTCCACCTCCGGGGCGTACTTCTGTGCCAGGGCCAGAACGCCCAGGTCTGCAATGATGAAGGCATCCACACCGGCGGCGGAGGCATCCTTCATGGCCTGGGGCAGCAGGTCCAGTTCCTCATTGGTGGGCAGGGTGTTCAGGGTCAGGTATACCCTGCGCCCGCGGGCATGGGCAAAGATGCAGCCCTCGTGCAGTTCTTCATTGGTCAGGTTCGGCGGCGCGGCACGCATGCCGAACTGGGGCAGGGCGCAGTACACGGCGTCCGCCCCGTACAGCACCGCATATTTCAGGGTTTCCAGGCTGCCCGCCGGGGACAGCAGTTCAGGCTGTGAAAGCATGAATATTTCCTTTCCTTACAGCTGAAATCAGGCCCATCCGGCCTTGACACAGTTCTCATAATGTTCATCGGCGGTCTTGGCATAGAGGTACTGACCTTCATATTCATTGCCGGGATGGCCGGTGACAAAGAAGTAATAGCCCTCGGCCATGAACTCCTCATCCGGATTCAGGGCCGCGTCGATAGCGTCAATACCGGGGTTGGAGATGGCGCCTGCCGGCAGGCCGCTGATGCGGTAGGTGTCATAGGCAGCCAGAACTTCCTCCGGAATGGCACCGGCTTCCGGCCAG
The DNA here is from genome assembly GCA_019413245.1 of Oscillospiraceae bacterium. Classification (GTDB taxonomy): domain Bacteria; phylum Bacillota; class Clostridia; order Oscillospirales; family Ruminococcaceae; genus Gemmiger. The sequence goes on along the minus strand of DXNX01000065.1, from coordinate 6,077 downwards.
CCCATATACTCTGCCATGGGGGAGTTCCAGAGATAGTTGTTGTCCCCGTCGTTGGTGATATAGCTGCTGGCGTTGGATTCCAGTTTGTGTTCCGCCCACTGGGGATCTTCGGATTCCAGGCGGTTGTGGAAGCAGGCGCTGACCTTGTAATCTTCCGCCGGCATGCCGGCTTCCTCCTGGATGAAGGAGGCCAGAATGACCACCTGGTCCAGAGTGGTGCCCTTCTCCTCGATGGTGGACATCAGGCCCTCGGTCTTGGAATCGAACTCCGAATACAGACGGTCCACAATATCGTACACGCTGGCATCGGAATAGAACTCATAGGTGTCCGGGAACAGGTAGCCTTCACACTTGAGCAGACGTCCCTCATTGTCCGGGATCTGGTTCCAGAAGTCGTACTGGCTGAAATCCGAACCGTCTTTGCCTTCGGCGCAGTTCAGGAAGGTATCCACACTGTCCACCAGGCCCTGGTCCACAAAGATCTGCGCCACACCCACAGCAGTGGTGCCCTCGGGAATGGTCACACGGACCGTATCGCGGAACACTTTCTGTTCCGACAAGGTGGTAATGATGTCATTATACGACATACCGGAATGGACCTGGAAATCGCCGTACTGCAGTCCGCTGGCGCGGCCGCTGTACTTGGTGTACAGCTTGAACAGCCAGTCATATTTGATGACGTTGTTCTGTTTCAGCACCGCAGCAATATCCGCCACGGAGGACCCCTGGTCCACCGTCACGGTCACTTCCTGCCCAACTGAACCGTGACCATCCACTTCGCTGTAAAACTGCATCATCTTCCAGCCGGCCAAACCGACCAGCACCAGAATAACCACCACAATCAGCAATCCGACGGGGAAGCGGCGTTTTTTCACAACCACCTCTTCCTCTTCCACGGCCGGTTGCGGGTCATCGAATCCGCCGTCCTGAGCCACATCATACGCACGGCGCTGCGGCTGTTCCGGGGCAGACTCGCGGCGGGCAGGCCGGGTGCTCTCCCGCTTGGACGAAGAAGGCTTTTCCGGTTCACGATTGATCTTCATCTTTTTGCTCCTTTTCGCCTGTACAGATTCAGCAGGCATTTTTTACAGGGCCCCGCGTTTACTGCAGCAGCCGGAAATATACATCCGTAATAGGGAAGGGTTCGGACAAAAAGCGGATCATTCCGTATCCGCACCGCTTGCCCGCCCCCAGGTACAGGGTCTGGTTTTCCGCCAGAAGAATACTGGCATATTGGGCGCCGGTCTTTTCTCTGGCTGCCTGCAGGAGAAGGTCGGCGCAATGGTCATTGTCCGCCTGCAGTTCCATCACCTGCAGCACATCTCCCTGCTGGCAGAAAAGGCCGTACCCGCGCTGGTTGGAGACAATGGTCATGCCTTTGCGATACAGGCGGGTGATCATTTCGGTCATGGTGGATTCGGGCAGGGCGATGCAGGCAGGCTGATACCGCATACGGGTATCAATGAGGCGGCGCACCGTCAGGTTATCAAATTCGGCCACCGCCCGCAGATTGTGCTCGATGGGCTTGCGCACCACACGCAGCGGAAACGCATTTTTGAAATCCAGCTTTTTCAGGCTCTGGCCGATCCGGGGATTTTCCGGCACGGTGACCGCAAAATCATAACCGCCCGCCGCATACGCCCGCAGGCAGGTATCCAGCAGATGGCTCATCAGGCCGCGGCCGCGCAGTTCCGGACGGGTCAGCAACCCGCAGAACCACACACCGCGGCGGTGCCCGCATTCCACAGGAACCGCCCCCAGGACGGCAGCCGGTATACCGGGCTCCCCTTCCGCTCCCGCCCGTTCCAGGACCAGAACGTTATCCAGCCCGGCAATGCTTTGCAGCCAGGACCGGGCTTCTTCCATATCGGTGCCAAAAGCCTCAACCCGCAGGCTTGCCAGTGTTTCCACATCCTGCGGGGTGGCTTTTCGCAAAACAGCGGCCATTCGGTATGCCCCCTCTCCTGCCGGTTTGTGCCGTTACAGCACGTCCGCCAGTTTGGAAAGCACCTCGGCGTGAATATCCTCCACGCTGCGCATGGTCTTGACGCCGTTTTCCTCCTTGGTGCAGACGATGCGGCGCCATCCCAGCTTGCGGGCACAGTACTCTGCCGCCGCACGGGAACGGGCCAGATACTCGGCGTCTTTTTCCTGAATATCCATCTTGGTCTGGTCGCCGTGGTAGCGCTCGGTGATGAGTTTCTGGGAAACTTCCACATCCACCGAAAGATAGACGACCGCATCCGGTGCCGGGATGCCCATCTTCTTATACTCAAAGTCAAACAGCCATTCCAGGAAGCCGTCCCAATGCATGGGAGGCAGCTTGGAACACTGATGCACCGCATTGCTGGTGGTATACCGGTCCGAAATGACCAGACCGCCGCGGCGGTAGAAATCGCCCCACTTGGTCTTGTAGCTGGCGAAACGGTCCACCGCATAAAAAGTCGACGACGCAAAAGCGTTGACATCATCCGGTTTTTTACCGAACTTGCCGGACAGATACATTTTTACCAGCGCGGAGGAATCGCTCTCATAATCCGGGAAGGTGATCTGGCGCAGTTCCTGACCGCGTTCCCGCAGCGTGCTGCACAGCAGATCGGTCTGTGTTCCCTTGCCGGAGCCGTCCAGCCCCTCAAAGATGATCAATTTACCCATGGTTGAGTACCTTCTCTTTCATTTCGGAGTATTTCTGCCGCACCTGTGCCTGCTGGCCGCAGCACATACGGCCTTCGGGACAGGGGCCTGTCAGGCAGCGGGGTCCCGCCGCCGCAAAGATGTGCGGTGCCAGCGGCAAAACCAGTTCCAGCATGCGGTCGGCCACCGCGCGGATCTCCCACTGAGCACGCTCGCAGCAGCGCAGCTGGAAGAAGTTGATCAAGCTGCGACAGTTCATGGTCATGACCATTTTGGTCTCACAGGCATTGGGCAATACAAACCGGGCGTCCTCGTTGGCCTTTTTAGAAGCCTTGGCACGGGCTGCTTTCTCGTCCAGGCCCTGGGCCATAAACGTTTTGGTGTGGGTGTCTTCCAGCGTCTGCACCAGTTCCAGATACCGGCGGGCGTCCTCGTTCATGGATTCGATGAACTGGGCCTTGGCTTCCGGGATGACTTCGATCTCCGGCGGGATGACATAATGGAAATCTTCCAGGCGGACATACCGCTGGCTCTGCACGCTGAAGGAAGCGATGCGGTGCCGGGTCACCTGGGCCAGGAAAGTGCGGCTGACGCCTTCGATGCCGAAGGTAAAGGATGCGTGTTCAATGGGGCTGGCATGGCCCACGTCGTTCAGCCTTTGCAGAAAGGCGGCGGTCTTGTCCGGCGTCAGGCCGTCCAGCAGCGTTTCGATGTGCGCGTCGGAATAGCACAGCTTGGCCGCAGCGGCCACCGTCTTTTCCGGGTCATTGGTATGTGCGATCAGGTTGACCAGCATGGTGTATCCCCCCATTTTTTATTCCTTGGAAAGTTTTGTGAGCGGCGCGTAGTTGGCCATGGTCTTTTTGACGCCCACGCGGTCGAACTGAATCTCCACGATGCAATCCCCCGCCACCGGCGTGACCTTGAGAACCTTGCCGCGTCCGAAGACCTTATGGTCCACGAAATCTCCAGGTTCAAATCCGGCTGCTTTCTTTTTGGGTGCCGGTTGGGCATTGTCCAGCAAGGCAGAGGAACCTGCCCCGGCGGCCGGGGCCGCACTGCGGGAAGATCCGTAGCCGGCGCCGAAGCCGCCGCTGGGCACGGTGTGGTGGCCGATGCCCCGGGGACTTTCGTGTCCGCCGGTGGCGGCAAAACCGCTGCGGAAACCGCCGGTCGAACCGTAGCGGCTGCCGAAACCGGCGTTATACTCGCTGTTCAGATACCCGCGGGAAGCGCCGGAGTATCCGCTGCGTCCGCCGGGCACATTGGTGGAGTAGGTACCGTATCCGGCACCGAAACCGCTGCCGGCCGCCGCCAGTTCCGGGCTCTGGGTCTCTTCCATCAGGTCCGGGTCGATCTCATTGAGGAACTCCGACGGCGGGTTGCGCCGGGTCTGACCAAAAATCATCCGGCTGCGGGAGGAGGACAGATACAGCTCTTTCTTGGCGCGGGTGATACCCACATAGCACAGCCGGCGCTCTTCCTCCATGTCTTCCTCATTGTAGCGGGCCAGGTCGCCGGGGAAGACGCCATCCTCCATGCCGATAATAAAGACATAAGGGAATTCCAGGCCTTTGGCACTGTGCAGGGTCATCAGGGTAACGGAATCGGCATCCTCGTCGTAGGAGTCGATGTCCGCAATCAGGGCCACTTCTTCCAGGAAGCCGGAGAGGGTGGCGTCCTCGCCGTTCTGGTCGGCGTAGGTCTTGACCGAGTTGACCAACTGGCCCAGGTTCTCCAGGCGGGTCTCCCCTTCCTCTTTCTGGGATTTGAGCATAGCTTCGTAACCGGTCTTCCGGATGACCTCACCCACAAACTCATCCAGGGGCAGCGTTACAGACAAATCGCACAGAGTGCGGTACATATCATAGAAAGCTCCCAAGGCAGAAGCTGCCCGGGCCAGCGCCGGATAAGTGGATGCTTCGGAGATGATCTGAAGCATGGACACCCCGCGGGAGGCCGCCAGCTCAGCCACCTTGTCCACAGTGGTGGCGCCGATCTTGCGGGCCGGTTCATTGATGATGCGGCGCAGTCGCACGTCGTCCCGCGGATTCACCACAATGGCCAGGTAGGAGTTGATGTCCTTGACTTCCTTGCGGTCAAAGAAGCGCTGACCGCCCACAATGCGGTACGGAATACCGGCACGGGCGAAATAGGCTTCGACGGGGCTGGACTGGGCATTCATACGGTACAGGACCGCATGGTCCCGCAGATTGGCGCCGTTGCGCAGGTTCTGGCCGATGATGTCGGCAATATGGCTGGCTTCATCCTGCTCACTGGCCGCGGTGTAATGCTGCACTTTGGCACCGGTACCGTTTTCGGTCCACAGGGTCTTGCCCTTACGGCCGTTGTTGTTCTTGATAACGCTGTTGGCCGCGTTCAGGATGTTGGAGGTGGAACGGTAGTTCTGCTCCAGACGGATGGTCCTGGCGCCGGTGAACACCTTTTCAAAGTTCAGGATGTTCTCAATGGTAGCCCCGCGGAACTTATAAATGGACTGGTCATCATCGCCCACAACGCAGACGTTGTTGGTGCCGCCCGCCAGCAGGCGCACCAGATGGAACTGGGCCACGCTGGTATCCTGGTATTCGTCCACCACGATATAGCGGAACTTGTTCTGATAATATTCCCGGGCTTCGGCATCCTTCTTCAGCATCTGGACGGTGTGGAAGATCAGGTCGTCAAAGTCCATGGCGCCGGCGGTCTTGAGCCGCTCGGCATAGGCTGTATAAATTTTGCTGACAATGGCAGCCTTGGTATCTTTGGGCGGTTCCGAAGCCACATCCCGGGCCGACAGCAGCTTGTCCTTGAAG
>DXNX01000065.1:0-620 GCA_019413245.1 Oscillospiraceae bacterium | reverse complement strand
ATGCGCGCAATGGCCTGCTTGGGCGGCAGGAACTTGTCGTCGATCATCATTTCCTTGTAAATCTGCTTGATGACACGCTGCTGATCGTCGGAATCATAGATGGTGAAGCTGGTGGGGAATCCGATGCGCTCGGCGTCCCGGCGCAGAATCCGCACGCAGGCCGAGTGGAAGGTGGAGGCAAACACGTCGCTGCCCACCGTTTCGCCCAGCATGGCCTTCAGACGGTCCTTCAGTTCCCCCGCCGCCTTATTGGTAAAGGTGATGGCCAGGACATTCCAGGGACGGGCCGGCTCCACCGCCAGCAATTTTGCCTGGTCGGCGGAAGGTTTGCGGCCGCTCTCCATGGTATTGCGCAGGTAGTCGATATCCTCCTGGGTCACGGGACGGCAGACTTCTTTGCTGCCGTGGGCGCGGCCGAATCGGATGATATTGGCGATGCGGTTGACCAACACAGTGGTCTTGCCAGAACCGGCGCCCGCCAGAATCAGCAGCGGTCCTTCGGTGGTAAATACCGCCTGGCGCTGTACCGGGTTCAGGCGGGTAAAGCAGGATTCGATATACCGATCCCGCAGTTGAAGATATTCGTTCAAAATGGCGTCAGGAATGGGTGGCTCTTCCTT
>DXNX01000064.1:6019-12660 GCA_019413245.1 Oscillospiraceae bacterium | reverse complement strand
GCCGTAATTTGGGTACACAACACAGAAGGAGCCGCCCCGGCCGGGGCGGCTCCTTGCTGTTGAGAGGTTATTCCACACCAAAGGGAAAGTCCTTCAGGTAGACGGCCGCGCTGCGGCTCATCTCCCTGCTGAAATCGCTGTTGTACTTGAAGGCGCAGAAAGGCGGGATCTTGGCATCGAAGTCATATTCACCGCCCGCCCGGGCCGCAAAATCGGCCCGCAGTTCGTCCTCGGTACGGTCCCGGTAGACATTTTCGCAGACGATGGCTTCCGGGGCAAACCGGGCGGGTTTCTTCCGTTCTTTCTGCTGCTGGGTGGGGCGGCCGAAGATCAGCATGGCCGCCGGCACCACATGGTGCGGCAGATGCAGGGCTTCCCGCATGGCCTCGCAGTTTTCCAGCACGTCCCCGATGTAGCAGCTGCCGATGCCCAGGCTCTCGGCGGCAATCACGGCATTCTGGGCCGCGATGCAGCTGTCCGCCACGGCCAGCAGCAGGTCGCCGGGGCCGGGTTCCCGGATGTCCACCCCCGCTACCCGGTAGGCCCGGGGCCAGCGGCGGCAGTCGGCCAGGAACACCAGGCACAGCGGCGCCTTGGTGATCATAGGCTGTTGGTCGCACAGGTCGGCCAGGGTGGCCCGCAGGGCCGGGTCGGTGATGTCCAGAATGGTATACAGCTGCTGGTTGCCCGCGGTGGGCGCCTGAAAGGCCGCTTCCAGAATGGCGGCCCGTTCCTCGGCGGTGACGGGTTCTTCGGTAAAGGCCCGCACGGATTTCCGGGCGTTCAGCGCCTGCAGAATGGCGTTCTCCATGACGGTCACACCTTTTTCAGCACATACTCCTGGGTGCCCAGGCCGATCTTCTCGGCGTGGTCCAGGCATTCACGCCAGGTGGAGGCGGGGGTCACGTCGATGAAGTTGTCACCGCAGCAGCTGAAGTTCTTGTCCGCCCGGTGGTCGGCCAGCAGGCTGTTGGGCAGCGGCTGGGCGGCCAGCACGGCGTCGGCGCAGGCGCGGTCCAGTGCCACCGGGTCAAAGCTGGCATACATGCCGATGTCCGGCACGATGGGGGCGTCGTTCTCGCCGTGGCAGTCGCAGAAAGGCGAAACATCCATCACCAGGCTGATGTGGAAGTTGGGGCGCCCGTGGCAGACAGCCATGGCGTACTCGGCCATCTTGCAGTCCAGCAGGGCGTTGGCGTTGTCGTCCGGGGCGTAGATGGCGTCAAAGTTGCACCGGCCGATGCAGCGGCCGCAACCCTTGCACAGGTCCTGGTCGATGACCGCCTTGCCGGTATCGTAGTGGATGGCGTCGGAGCCGCACTCCTTGGCGCACTGCTGGCAGTTGCGGCACAGACCCGGCTGTACCACCGGCTTGCCGGACTTGTGCTGTTCCATCTTGCCGGCGCGGGAACCGCAGCCCATGCCCAGGTTCTTCAGCGCACCGCCGAAGCCGGTGGACTCGTGGCCCTTGAAGTGGTTCAGGGAGATAACGATATCGGCGTCCATGATGGCACGGCCGATCTTGGCGGTGGGGCAGTATTCGGCGTTGGGCACCGGCACCTCGATGTCATCGGTGCCGCGCAGGCCGTCGGCGATGATGACCTGGCAGCCGGTGGTCATGGGCCAGAAGCCGTTCTCCTGCGCAGCGCCCAGGTGTTCCAGGGCGTTCTTGCGGCGGCCCGGGTACAGGGTATTGCAGTCGGTCAGGAAGGGCAGACCGCCCTGGGCCTTCACCACATCGGCCACGGTCTTGGCCCAGTTGGGGCGCAGGAAGGCCAGGTTGCCCGGCTCACCGAAGTGGATCTTGATGGCCACGAACTTGCCGTCCATGTCGATGCTGCCAATGCCGGCGGCCTTGATGAGCCGCTCCAGCTTTTCCTGCAGGTTGGTGCCCGCATGCACCCGGAAGTCGGTATAGTACACGGTTGCTTTTTCCATGATAACACTGCCTTTCCAAACAGATTCCAAATCCGGGGGATATTTCCCCATGATAGTATTATAAAACCACCGTTTCCATTTTGCAAATTTCTGGAATTTTACATTTTAACGCGTGACAGAGCGCCCTGTATATGGTATACTGAAGAATACAATTTGATTACAAAAGCCGGGCACGGCGGGAGATTTCTTCCGCCGCGCTTACTTTGAGCCTTGGAGGTGCTTTTCCACGATTTTCTCCATCAAAGGTCTGCGCCGCATCCTGGCCGGCGGCGCGGCAGCGTGCCTGCTGGCCTGCGGAATCCCTGTTTCGGCACAGGCTGCCGACGACTTCGACTCCACGCTGGACCAGCTGAACGAGCTGCAGTCCCTGGCCGAAAGCTACGCCGACAAAAAGGGCGATGACACCGACCCCATCGAGCTGATGCTGGCCTACACCCGCATGGGGACCTACAACGATACGGTCTGGCAGCTGACCGCCGGTTCCAAAGATCCGGACTTCGAGACCTATGTGCTGGACAACAACAGCGAGCTTTCCGACCTGATGGGCATGGGCACGCTGACCCTGCCCAACGGACAGGCCATCGACTTCGGCCACCTGTTGGCCTCCATCAACCTGGTGTATCGTGGTTTGCCCATCACCGGCAGCTGGGGCGGCGACTGTATGGAACTGGCCCAGCAGTTCAGCGGGCAGGCTTCCGATGTGGATGGGTACATCACCCTGATGCAGGATTCGCTGGGTTCGGAGGATGATTCCAGCACCTTCGGCGCCCAGGACCTGCGGGCCGACCTGGATTCGGTGGCCATCGGGTCCCAGCTCACCACGGATACCAACCTGGCCGACCTGATCCGCAGCTATTACGCCGACCTGTCCGATTATAACCGCGCCTACCAGTTCATTGCCCTGAGCTTCGGCAGCGTCAAGACCGGCGATACCACCGCCTTCCGGGATACGGTGTACAACACCCTGGTGTCCGACGCCGGTATGCAGCTGCTGCTGTACATGAAAGGCATGTGGAGCTCCGACGGCTGGACCATCCAGAGCGACGCCGAACCCGCCTTGCAGGGCGCCGCGTACGTCTTTGCCGATTACCTGTCCTCCGCCGTCAACGGGGAGGATGTCAAATCCGAAGGGTCTTCCCTCAAGGCCATGTCCGGGCAGTCCCTGGCCGATGCGCTGAATGCGCTGGGCGACAGTGACGCCGCCAATGCGGCCCTGGGTGCCCTGGACGGCGCCTCTGATGCCGCCAATTCCTCCTCCGGTGCGGTTTCCGATGCGCTGGACGAAGCCACCGCCAGCCTGAAATCCGGATTCAACGCCCAGGTGTTTCAGCTGATCCTGCTGGTCATTGCCGCAGCGGCCCTGTTCTGCATGGTCCTGTTCCTGGTGCTCATGTCCAAGCAGACCAAGCCCCGCACCCGCCGTCATCGCTGATACGACCCAACAAGCCATACAAAAAGACCCGCCCTGCCGCAAACGGCAGAGCGGGTTTTGTGTTTTGTCGGGACCGGGATCAGGCAGCTGCCGGCGCAGCGGGCGTCTTGAGGACGAAGGTCTGCACCAGCCAGATGATGAGCACCACAGCGCCCAGGGCGATGCGGTACCAGCCGAAGACGGTGAAGGTGTGGCGCTTGACGTAATCCATCAGGAAGCGGATGGCCAGCATGGATACCAGGAAAGCCACCACACAGCCCACCAGCAGCACAAGGATCTCGGCGCCGGTCAGGGTGTTGCCTTCCAGGAAGAACTTGACCAGCTTCAGGCCGCTGGCGCCCGCCATGACCGGGATTGCCAGGAAGAAGGTGAACTGGGACGCGCAGGGGCGGGACAGGCCGCACAGCATGCCGCCCAGGATGGTGGCACCGCTGCGGGAAGTACCGGGAATCATGGACAGCACCTGCCAGGCCCCCACCTGCAGAGCCTGCTTGTAGCCGATGTGGCTGAGCTTGGTGGTGCGCGGCGGACGGGGCCGGCGCTCGATGATGATGAAGGCGATGCCGTAGATGATGAGCATGGCCGCCACCGTGATGCTGTTGTACAGGTGGGCGTCCAGCCAGTCATCCAGCAGGAAGCCCAGCACTGCGGCAGGCAGGCAGGCCACGATGATCTTGTACCACAGCCGCACCACCGGCCAGCGGAAATGACGGCCGAAACCACTGTCCCGGCCGTTGTCCACGCAGAACGGCCACAGCTTTTTAATGTAAAGCACCAGCACCGCCAGGATGGCACCCAGCTGGATGACCACCCGGAACATGGACATGAATGCTTCGCTGAACTGGAATTTCAGCACCTGTTCAGCCAGGATCATATGTCCGGTGCTGGAGATGGGCAGCCATTCGGTCACACCCTCGATCACACCGTAGACCACGGCTTTCAGGACTTCGATGAACAGATCCATTGTTATATCCCCCTATTGTACCCCTTATCATACCACATTTTTATGCGTTTGACACCCCGTTTTTTCACCTTTTACAATTGGCGTCCCGATTGACAGGCGCTGTATAATGAACTCATAAGGATTCTTGAGGTGGAAAGTATGTATAAGACCGTCATCTTTGATCTGGACGGCACCCTGCTGAATACGCTGGACGACCTGGCCGACGCCGGCAACCGTCTGTGCGCGTTCCGGGGCTGGCCGCAGCACTCCCGGGACGCCTACCGCTATTTTGTGGGCAACGGCATCCCCAAACTCATTGAACGCCTGGCCCCGCCGGAGCAGCGCACGCCGGAGATCCTGGCTGCGGCGCTGGACTGGTTCAAGGCCGACTACGGCGCCCACATGAAGGACAAGACCGCCCCCTATCCCGGTATCGAAACCATGCTGACGCACCTGCACGCCGCCGGGGTGCAGATGGCAGTATTCTCCAACAAGGCAGACGCCCTGGCCAAAGCGGTGGTGGCCGATTACTTTGATACTTCGCTGTTTGCCGCGGTGCGGGGCCAGCGGCCCGAAGTGCCCACCAAGCCCGCCCCTGAGGGCACCCGCGCCCTGCTGGCCCAGCTGGGCGCCGCCCCGGCCGAGACCCTGTATGTGGGGGACAGCAACGTGGATATGCAGACCGCCAACAACGCCGGTCTGGACGGCTGCGGCGCCCTGTGGGGCTTCCGCACCCGGGAAGAGCTGGAGGAAGCCGGCGCCAAGTACCTGGCCGCCGACGCACAGCAACTGGAACAGGTCGTGCTGGGCAATCCCGGCCGCTGAATAACGGAAAGGGGTATCATTTGTATGATCGCACAACACTACGTCGATATGCTGGGCGGCAAGTCGGTCATCCGGCAGCTGTCCGAATGGAGCACCGCCCGCGGGGCCGAGATCGGGTACGAGAACGTCTTTGACTATTCTCTGGGCAATCCCAGCGTGCCCTGCCCGCCCAAGTTCACCCAGACCATGCTGCGCCTGCTGCAGACCTGCGACCCGGTGACCCTGCACGGATACAGCCCCACGCTGACCATTCCTTCGGTGCGCGCCGCCGTGGCCGAAAACCTGCGCCGCCGTTTCGGGGTGCCCTACACCGCCGACCACATCTTCATGACTACCGGTGCCGCGGGGGCCCTGGCCCATGCCCTGCGCTGCGTGGGCGTACCGGGGCAGAATGTCATCACCTTTGCCCCCTTCTTTTCGGAGTACACCCCCTATGTGGAAGGAGCCGGCCTGACCCTGCGGGTGGTGCCGCCCCGGGTGCAGGATTTCCAGATCGATTTTGACGCGCTGGAATCCCTGCTGGACAAGGACACCGCCGCGGTGCTCATCAACACCCCCAACAACCCCTCCGGCGTGGCGTACAGCCCCGATACCCTGCGGGACCTGGCCGCCTGCCTGCAGGCCGCTTCGGCCAAATTCGGCCACCATATCTTCCTGATCTCCGACGAGCCCTACCGGGAGATCGTCTTCGGCGGCGCTGCCCAGCAACATCCCGCCGCCTACTATGCCGACACCCTGACCTGCTACTCTTTCAGCAAGAGCCTGTCCCTGCCCGGTGAGCGTATCGGCTATGTGGCTGCCAACCCGGCCTGCGAAAAAGCCGAGCTCATCGTGCCCATGTGCGGGCAGATCAGCCGCGGCACCGGCCACAACTGCCCTGCCAGCCTGATCCAGCTGGCGGTGGCCGAATGTCTGGACGTGACCAGCGACCTTTCGGTGTATGAGCGCAACATGGAGCTGATCTACGCCGAATTGCAGCGCCTGGGCTTCACGGTAGTCAAGCCGGGCGGTACCTTCTACATCTTCCCCAAAGCCCTGGAGGAGGATGCCACCGCTTTCTGCCGCAAGGCCCAGCAGTATGATCTGGCCCTGGTCCCCGGCGACGGCTTCGGCTGCCCGGGCTATTTCCGCATGGCCTACTGCATCGACACCGAAAAGGTGGCGCGCAGCTTCACCGCCCTGCGCGCCTTTGTGCGCGACTGCTACGGCCGCTGAACCGGTAAATGCTGGCAGGGCCCTTCCGGGTGCCTGCCTCCGGATATACTGTGAATGCGGGTCCCTGCACCCCGCATTCAAACAAAAAAGGGGAGTTTTGTGATGTCTACGCCCAACCGACCCGACCGCCGTTCCGCCTCTCAGCGTCAGGCAGCCCGCCGCAAGGCTGCCAGCCGGCGCAAAGCCCGCACCACCCTCATTGCCTGCTGTGCCATTTTCCTGGTGGTCTGCGTGGGTGCCGGATTTCTGCTGACCCATTCCAAACCCGCTGCCGCACCGGAAACAGAT
>DXNX01000064.1:0-6009 GCA_019413245.1 Oscillospiraceae bacterium | reverse complement strand
GGATTCCGCCGTCACGGCCAACGCCGACGCCGACGTGGCCGAATCCAGTACCACCGAAGCCACCCCCACTCCTGACCCGGCCCAGGCACGCATCGACGAGGCCACCCAGCAGGCTTCGGCCAATACCACCGGCACGGCCCCCGTTGTCACCGACCCGGACACCTGGAACCAGCGGGGCAAGGACCTGATGGACCAGCTGTGCGCCGACCAGTTTTATATTGATGAAGGGATCGACGTCACCGAAAAGGACGGGTTCCCCTACCTGATCGCGGTAAACCGGGCGGCTTCCACCGTCACCGTCTACACCCTGGACGAGGAAGGCCGTTATACGGTACCGTATATGGCCATGGTGTGCTCCGGCGGCGATGATACGCCCCTGGGCTTCTTTGCCACGCCGGTGAACTATCCCTGGCGGCTGCTCAGCGGCCCGTGCTACGGCCAGTATGCCACCCGCATCTGGGATTCCTACCTGTTCCACAGCGTGCCCTATTACAGCCAGCACAAGGATGACCTGGAGTATGACGAGTACAACCAGCTGGGCACGCTGGCGTCCCTGGGCTGCATCCGTCTGGCCGTGGTGGACGTGAAATGGATCTATGACAACTGCGACCTGGGCACCCGGGTCATCATTTACGACAATGCGGACGACCCCGGCCCCATGGGCAAACCGGGCACCATCCACATCGACCCCGCCGACGAGACGCTGCGTGGCTGGGACCCCACCGACCCCGACCCGGAGAATCCCTGGGATGACCAGTACCTGAGCGGCACCACCATCCGCAGCCAGGCCGCCTGGGACGAATGGAACGCGGCCCAGACCGACGGCCGCTGGTCCGGCAGCCTGACCCCCACCGACCTGCAGGGATACAGCACCGATTCCAGCATCGAAGGTACCCGCGGATAAATACAAAAAACAAGCAGACAGTCTGAAAAAGGCTGTCTGCTTTTGTTTTTCGGTCATTTCGTTATCTGCGGCTATGGAGCCCCCCTGTGCAAGGGGCACTGCCGCGCAGCCGCTGCTCTCCCATAGCCTCCCCTGTGTAAGGGGAGGTGCCGCGCAGCGGCGGAGGGGTTGTGAAGCCTGCCTCACCACCCGTTCACGGGCAACAACGGAAAGTCCACAACCCCTCAGTCGCCTACCGGCGCCAGCTCCCCTTACACAGGGGAGCCGTTTTACCGCATCGCCTTCCCCACAGCCTCCACAGCCGCCCGCAGGTCCCGGGCGTCGGGCTGGCCGGGGGCGCTGGCCGCGCCGCCCATGGCGCCGAAGCTGGCGCACACACCGAACGCCCCGCCGCACAGCCGGGTCACGGCCCCCGCCGCGCCCATGGCCATGGTGATGAGGGGCGTTTCCGGCCGCAGGGCCGCCGCCCGGGCGGTGGCTTCCAGCAAGCGGGCCGCATCCGCCGGGCATTGGGGCATCACGGCCAGCTTGGCCACATCCGCCCCGGCATCCGCCATGGACACCAGCAGGTCGGCCATGGCCTCAGTCTCCGGTGTCCTGGCAAAGTCGTGGCAGCTGAACACCACCGCCGCCCCCGCCTGATGGGCCGCATCCAGCAGCGCTTCCCGAAGGTGCTTCCCTACCGAAAATTCCACATCCAGCAGGTCAAAACCGCCGGGGGCCTCGTCACACAGCCCGCGCAGCAGCGCCGCGTACGCTTCCGCCGTCAGGTCCGCCGGGCCGCCCTCCCGGGCGGTGCGCACGGTAGCCAGGATGGCCCGCTTCGGCGCCGCCCGGCGCACCGCCGCCAGGGCCTGGGCCGCTGTCCGGGGCGTCAGGGTTTCCAGTGCATCCAACCGCACTTCCAGCAGGTCCGCCGCCCCGGCAGCCGCCATGGCCAGCCCGGCCAGTTCCGCCACCGTGGGCGCCGTCAAAGGCACAATGACCTTGCAGCTGCCCGCCGTGGCCCGGCAGGGTGCCGCCAGCACCGTGCCCCATACCGCAACATCCCCCATGTTTTCCTCCTTTATGCCTTCTTCTTGCGGTGCAGCCGCCCGGCTACCATGCCCAGCAGCTTCTGGGCCATGCTGTACACTTCCCGGAAGTTCAGCGCACAGACCAGCGCGGTGAGCAGCGTCACCGGCACCACCCAGTTTTCCACATAGAACAGCACCCAGATCTCCACCAGGATCAGGCCCAGGTTCAGCAGCATCCACTTAGGATGGAAATCGATATACAGCAGTCCCCGGGTGGAGTAGGCGCGCAGCAAAAACACCAGCAGCAGGGACAGGAAGCTGGCCGAAGTGGCCCCCACCGGCCCCATCCACAGGATGAACACATAGTTCAGCACCAGATTCAGCAGAGCGCCGGCCAGCATGGTATACAAAGAGCCGGAAGACTTTTTGTACACAACATACACGCTGTTCAGGAAGTTGTTCAGGCAGGTGCACATGGACGCCAGCACCAGGAAGGGCACGAACTGCCAGGCATCGTAATAGTCGGCCCGGAACAGGTGCATCATGGGCTGGCACAGCCAGATGATGCCCGCCGCGCAGCAGAACAGCACGCTGGCATACACACGGAACACCTTGCTGAAAAAGGCTTCCCGGTCCTCCTCCACCGTCACGGCGGAGAGCTGCCAGGCCTCATAGAAGAACTGTCCCACAAAGGTGATGATCTGGGGCAGATAATACCCGGTACTGAGCAGGCCGACCCATGCTTCGCTGCTGCGACCCTCGTAGCCTTCGCACATAGCCTGCACATAGAACTGGTCGGAGGCGTTGATGATCCAGAAGCTGATGGACGCCGGGATCATGGGCACGCAGTAGCGCAGCATCTCTTTCCAGAGCGAGGCGCTGAACTTGTGCAGATTGAAGTAATGGCGGCATCCCCCGGCCAGGAACACAAAGATGGCCGAGCACATATCCGAGCAGAACAGCGCCAGCAGATAGCCGGTGGCCCCCATGTTGAACACGCTGAGGAACAGGAAATAGAAGCCCAACAGGGTCAGGGTAGTCAGCACGCCATCGACAGCCACCAGCCGGTTGCACATGCGGGAGCGGATGAACTGGGTGCACAGGGTGCGCAGGCAGCTGGCCAGCACGCACATATACAACAGCACCAGATAAGGCGCCGCGTTGGGGATCATCCGCACCAGCGGCCAGAACAGCACCATCAGGGCGAACCCGGCCAGAATGGTGGCCAGGCCGTTCATGAAGACGCTGGATTTGTCTTTTGTCTTGTCCAGGCCAAAGCGGATGACCGCATAACTCACGCCCAGGCTGACCACCGGGATGAGCAGATTGGTCACGCTCTGCATGAGCTTGATGACGCCCATGACATCGGGGCTTTCCAGAGCGTAGGTCAGATAGGGCTGAATGAACAGACTGACCAGTTTGGAGCTGAAGTTGGAGATGGCAAACAGCAGTGTGTTGCTGACCAGCATGGAATATTTCTTGTTGTCAGACAAAGGGCGGGCCTCCCTGCTTTTATATTTGATAATAAAGGTTGGGTCATTCTATGCCGCGGCCGGGCACAGGGGTGCGCAGCAGCGCGCGGCGGGCTTTGTAATCGGGTAAGACCCGGCCCACCGCAGCCCAGAACGCCGGGCTGTGGTCGGGATGGGCAAAGTGGCAGAACTCATGCACCACCACATATTCCTGGGCGGCGTCCGGCATGGTGCACAGCCGCAAGGAGAATGCCAGGGTGCCGGTGCGCAGGCTGCAGGACCCCCACCGGGTGTGCATGTCCCGCACGGTCACCCGGGGCATCCGGCCGCCGGGGCAGGTGGCGGCAAACACCGGATAGTAGGCATCGCACCAGGCCTGCATCCGGGCCAGGGCCTCGGCCTTGGAGGGCAGGGGCGTTTCTTCCTCCGCCCGGCTGCGCACCGCGGCCCGCTGCCGGGCCTGCCGGACCCAGTCAGCCCGGGAAGCCACAAAGGCATCCACCGCCGAAGCCGGTACCCACGCCGCGGCTGAAGCCGCCACGCTGCCGTCCGCCCGCACCCGCAGGTTGATGTTGCGCACCCGCCGCCGGGTCAGGGTGTATTCCACTCCGCCGGCGCTGCGCAGGGCGGTCTTTTCCCGGGCCATGGGCCTGTCCCCCCTTTCGACCGTTTTCTTCTCCGCCTATTGTACACGTTTTCACGCACAAAGGCAAATACCCCGCCGTTCTTTCGGCAGGCGGTCCTTTATGGTATAATATTGGGCAGAAATCCGGCGCTCCATCGCGGACGCCTGCCAAAAAAGGAGAACTTTTACATATGGGTACCGAGATTCTGGACAACGGCACCCGGGTGCTCACAGCCCCCGGGGCGGCTTTCGGCACCGACGCCCTGCTGCTGGCCCGGTTTGCTCCGCCCCGCAGGGACGAGCGGGCCCTGGACCTGTGCAGCGGCTGCGGCATCGTGGCGCTGTGCTGGCACGATATGGGCCACCGGGGCCCCTGTACCGCTTTGGAGCTGGACCCGGCCGCCTCGGCCCTGTGCGGGGCGGCCGTGGCGGAAAACGGCCCCGACGCCGCCCACATCACCCCGGTCTGCGCCGACCTGCGGCAGTTCTGTTTGCCGGGTCCGGAGCGGGGGCAGTTCGACCTGGTGGCCTGCAATCCGCCCTACTTTCACGGCGGCCCCCAGAGTCCCGCCGCCCGCCGGGCCGCAGCCCGGCATGACGACACCTGCACCCTGGCCGACCTGGCCGACTGTGCCGCCCGGGCGCTGCGCCACGGGGGACGCCTGGCGTTGTGCCAGCGGCCCGAGCGCCTGGCCGAAGTCTGCGCCGTGCTGTCGGCGGCCGGACTGGAGCCCAAGCGGCTGGCTCTGGTGAAAAACAAGGGCGGCGACCGTCCCTGGCTGTTTCTTTTGCAGGCCCGCAAGGGCGGGCGGCCGGGGCTGGAGTTCCTGCCCGATGTGCTCATTGAGAACGGCGCCGCCCTGTATGGAGCATCCCGCACAAAAACAGCGGGGTCCCTGTGAAATTTTTACATCTTTCTGCCCGAAAAGGGGGTTCTCACCCGGCGCCGGCTATGGTATGATGAAGGTATATCTGTTTTCGACAATTGCCGCTGCGGCGGCTCTTTTGCCCGAAAGGAGGCGCCTTCGTGGCGGCAATCATCCACACCGAAAAACTGCGCAAGGTCTACGCCGTCGGCAAAGAGCGGGTCATCGCGCTCAACGACGTGGACATCAGCATTGAAAAAGGGGAATTCTGCTGCATCGTCGGCCAGTCCGGCAGCGGCAAATCCACCCTGCTGAACCAGCTGGCGGGGCTGGAGAAACCCACAAAAGGCAAGGTGTTCATCGGCAAGCACGAGATCAGTGCCATGACCGAGGACGAGCTGGCCAAGTTCCGGCAGGCCCACCTGGGGTTCATTTTTCAGAGCTACAACCTGCTGCCCAGCATGACGGCAGCCGAGAACGTGGCCATGCCCCTGATGTTCAAGGGCATTCCGCCCAAACAGCGGCTGGCCATGGCCCGCAAGGAGCTCAAGACGATGGGCCTGGGCGGGCGTGCGAACCATCTGCCCACCGAGATGAGCGGCGGCCAGCAGCAGCGCGTGGGCATCGCCCGCGCCTTTGTGGGCCGGCCCAAGGTCATTTTTGCGGACGAACCCACCGGCAACCTGGACTCCACCACCTCCAAGCAGGTGCTGTACCGGATGCTGGAACTCTCCAAGCAGGAGCAGATCACCTTTGTCATGGTCACCCATGAGCCGTCCCTGGCGGCCTGTGCGGACCGCATCATCACCATTCTGGACGGCAAGGTCCAGAGCAACGTCCGCCAGCCGGACGATGTGAAGCAACAACACCGCGACGAACTGTTCGCCTCCATCCGGGACAATCTGGAGATCGGCGGCGCTGCGGCCAAGGAATCATAAATCATCAGAGGAGGAACCATTCCCGTGAAGCGATCTGTACTGAAACTGACGGCAAGCCTGCTGCTGGCCGCCGCCCTCTTTGTCGGACCTGTAACGGCCCCGGCCCTGGCGGAGGAAACCTCGTCCTCCACCTCCACGACCGAGCAGACTCCCACTCCCACCCCCGCTCCCCTGACCAACGATGTTCC
>DXNX01000063.1 GCA_019413245.1 Oscillospiraceae bacterium | reverse complement strand
GTTCTTGTTCAGGGTGAAATGCTTTTCAATGACCTGGGCGCCCAGCACGGTGGCAGCCACGTCGCACTCCCAGCCCGGGGTGTGGTCGGACAGGCCCACCGGCAGGCCGAACTGCTCGAACAGCTCGATCATGGCGGTGAGGTTGGCGTCCTCATAGGGGGTGGGGTACTGGGTGTTGCAGTGCAGCACAGTGGCTTCGGGGCAGCCGTTGTCGTCCAGGATGCCCAGGGCGTCGGTGATCTCGCCCAGGGTGCTCATTCCGGTGGACAGCAGCACCGGGGTGTTCAGCTTGGCCACTTCTTCCAGGTAGGGCAGGTTGGTGATTTCCCCCGAAGGGATCTTGATCAGCGGCAGGCCCAGAGTGCCCAGAAAGCGCACGCTGGGGATGTCGAACGGCGCGGACAGGTACTGGATGCCGATGGAATCGCAGTATTCCTTCAGCTCCTTGTGGCCCTCAAAGGAGAAGTGCAGTTTGCGGATCATCTCCAGCTGGCTTTCGGCGGCGTCGGTGGTCTGCTTCTGGTATTCGGCCTTTTCGGCAAACTTGCTCACCACCAGCTCAGGCACGGCGGTCTGGTATTTGACGATGTCGGCGCCGCACTCCTTGGCCACCAGAGCCATCTTTTTGGCCATTTCCAGGTCGCCGTTGTGGTTGACACCGGCTTCGGCAATGATCGTAACAGGCATAATTGTTTCCTTTCAGCGTTGTGTTTCCAGTTTGCGGCGCATCTTTTCCAGCTCTTCCATCTGGCCCATGTCCATCCAGGCGCTCTCGTTGATGGGGTAGACGCCCACCTTCTCGCCGGCGGCGCGGTAGCGTTCGATGACGTCGGGGAAGCCGATGTTCTCCCCCTCCTTCATCTCCTCCACCACCCGGGGTTCCACCACATACACGCCGGTGTTGGTCAGAAAGTTCAGTTCCGGCTTTTCCCGCATGGCGGCGATGCCGCCGTCCTCGCCCAGTTCCACCACGCCGTAGGGCACGGTGTAATGCTTGAGGGCGCAGACCATGGTGACCAGGTTGCCCCGGGCCTTGTGCTTGGCGTACAGGTCCCCGAAATCCAGGTCCAGCAGGGTGTCACAGTTGGTGAAGAAGAAGGGCGAATCCAGTTTGCCCTTGAGCAGGCAGAGCCCGCCGCCAGTGCCCATGAACTGTTCTTCGTCCACGAACTCCAGGTCGTAGTCCTTTTCGATCTCGCCGAAATAGGACTTGATCATGTTCTTTTTATAGTTGACCACCATCTTGAACCGGTGGCAGCCGAATTCCCGGAAACGGTCGATGATCATTTCCGCAATGGGCTGTTCCCCCACCGGGATCAAGGGTTTGGGCAAAATCTTGGTGTAGGGGTACAGCCGGGTACCCAGGCCGCCGGCCATCATGACCACCGGGATGTCCACCTTTTTGCGGTTGTCCACGTCCACACCGCAGGCAAAAACGATGTCGGTGATGACGCCCTTCTTGTTCAGGATGGGCAGGGCGTCGATGCCGTATTTCTGCAGTTCCTCTTTGGCCCGGCCGCGTTCGGACACGGGCAGACTTTTGGGCGAAAAGTTGGCCGCCTGTTCCACCGGGGCGTCCAGTGTGCCGCCCCGCAGCAGGAATTTCCGGATATCGCCGTCGGTGACCACAGCCTGCAGCACGCCGTCCGGGGCGATGAACAGGATGCGCTGGCCGGTTTCGTCCAGCTTTTTCATCGTTTCCAGCACGGTGGCGTGGCGGTCCACAAACAGTTCTTCGATTTTGAGCAAGGCGGTTCTCCCCTTTTATGCAGTCAGATTCAGGCCAACGCCTTCACCGCGTCGATGACACGGGCGCAGTCGGCTTCGCTCAGGTTGGTGGAGCAGGGCAGGTTCACGATGTTGGCCCGCAGGTCCAGGGCCTTGTCCAGGCCGTAGGCTTCGTTGCGGGTGTAGTCGGCCTGCTCATGGATGAGAGCCCACACCGGGCGGGTCTGGATGTTCTGGGCCTGCAGCGTGTTGATGACCGTATCCCGGTCCAGCTGGGTATCGCCCAGATACAGGCTGTAGAACCAGTGGTTGGCGCGCACGCCCTCGGCTTCGGTCTTGAAGGGCAGGATGCGCAGACCGTGGTAGCCGTCCAGCGCGTCCTTGTACTGGTTGTAGCGGGCGATCTTGGTGGCGATGAAGTCTTCCAGCCGTTCCAGCTGGGCCAGGCCCAGGCATGCCTGGACGTTGGTCATGCGGTAGTTGTAGCCCACCTCGTCGTGGAAGAACTGGAGCATATCGCTCTTGGCCTGGGTGGACAGGTGCTTGGCGTGCTCCGCCCAGTCGGGATGGTTGGACACCAGCATGCCGCCGGCGCCGGTGGTGATGATCTTGTTGCCGTTGAAGCTGTAACAGCCCACGTCGCCCATGGTACCGGCGAACTTGCCGGACAGCGGGCCGGAAATATATTTTGTGCCCAGGGCCTCGGTGGCGTCCTCAATGAGGGTCAGGCGGTACTTTTTGGCAATTTCCAGCAGGCGGGGCATATCGGCCATATTGCCGAAGACATGCACCACTTCCAGGGCCGCCACCTTGGCGCCGGTTTTGTTGTTGTACAGCCCGTCCTCTTTCAGGGTGCAGTGGTTGGCGCAGAAGTCCTCCACCGCATCGGGGTCGATGCACCAGGAATCGTTGCAGCCGATGAAGACGGGTTCCGCCCCGATGTAGCGGGTCAGCGGGTTGACGGCGGCAATGAAGGTCAGGGTAGGCACGATGACCTCCTGCCCGCGCTGGATACCGGCGGCCATGGCGGCCAGGTGCAGCGCCGAGGACCCGGCGTTGGAGGCCACCGCCCGGGGCATGCCCACATAGTCGGCCAGGGCCTGCTCAAATTCGCCCACCCGGGCGCCGCTGGTGGACACCCAGCCGGAAGTGATGGCTTCGGCCGCGCGGGCGGCCTCTTTTTCACCGAAATTCGGTACAGACAACGGGATAAAATCAGACATGGATACGTCCCCCGATCTTATATTACAAAAATTCAGTCTTTATTATAAACCGTTTGCTGTCAAACGGCAAGGCGGACACAAAAAAAGCCGTTCCCGCCGGAAGGGGCGGAAACGGTTTGCAGATTTTTCTTTACTTGTCTTTAGTCTTTAAAGGTATCGTCGAACAGGCGCAGCACGCCGGTGCGGTCAAACTCCTCGGTGTCGCTGCCGGCATCGTTCAGGCCGGGAATCCGGGGCGATTCATCCGCCGGGGTGTAGATGGGCACATCCTCGTCCGGTTCGGCATCGTCCGCCGGCACCAGGTCCAGCTCTTCCAGCAGGGCCTGCATGGCGTCGCAGTCCTCGGGCACGTCGGTCAGGCTGGACCCGTAATGGGCGAACAGCACGGTGCCGTCCGCGTCCAGAATCAGGGTCAGGGGCAGTTCCAGCAGGTTGTTCTTGGGAGCCTTGTAGCCGTTGCGTTTGGCTTCCCGCAGGATCTGCCAGGCTTCCAGGCTGTACGCCGTCAGCGCACCGCTGCGCTGGGGGATGTCCAGCAGGTCGTACAGCACCCCGTCCGCATCGCACAGCAATGGGAAAGGCAGCGTGTCCGGCCCGATGCTGGCCGCCAGCTTGTCCGCCCGGGACCGCACCACCATGGCCAGCCCGCCGCTGCGCAGGCCGTCGAAGGTATCGGCGTAGCGCTCCGCAAAGGTGCGGGTGACCGGATACCCGAAGTTGTTCATGAACACCAGCACCAGCGGGGCATTTGCGGCCAGCAGATCCCGGAAACGGTTCTGGGCGCTGTACGGTGTATCATACAAAAAGAATGGCAGCTTGTCCCCTGCCGCAACACGACCGGCCAAGCCAAGCACTCCCCTTTCACACTCATGTATTTTTTGAAAATTCCAATAAAAGCGCCGGGCGGCGGAACCGCCCGGCGCTCAAGCACATAACATACCCCGCACAGCCGTCTGCGACCAATCAAAACCTACTGTTATGAGCAGGTGGGTGCCCTGCCGCTGCGTTCACACTCCCTTCTTCCGCTTGCCGCCGAAACGGGGCGGGAGGTCTGCGATCCGGCAGAGGACTTATCCGGGCTCCCTAGATTTGATTAGTAGGATCATATAAAGCCGCAACAAATCGAACCGCGCAGGGTTTCAACTCAGTTTTCCAGCTCGGAATCATCGATGTCGAACATTGCCTTCAGGCGTTCTTCAAACACCTTGCCAACGCGGAGCAGTTCCTCGTCGTCATCCACAATATCCATATATTCGCCGTCGTCGTCGGTGCCGATGCGCATCAGGATGAGCTCGGCATCCTCTTCCAGGGATTCGGGGTCTTCCTGGTAAGGCACCACCGCCATGTAGCGGGTACCGTCGATCTCGGTCACGTCGATGACTTCAAAGGTGCACTCCTTGCCGTCCTCATCCTCCAGCGTCAGCAGGTCGGGGGAAGCCTCTTCCAGCATTTCGGGGTTCAGTTCTTCAGCCATATTCGTTTTCTCCTAAAAAACATCGGGTCCTAGGACCCTGTTGGTCTTCTGTGTACGCTTATAGTGTACTTGTTTTTTTGTCCCGCGTCAAGCTATGCTTTCAGGGGAATTTGTGGTATACTGAATTAAATTTGTGTTTGAATCATTCCCCCCAAGGAGGCTGCCTATGCCCAGAACCAAAAAACTGCGCGCCGCGGCGTGCTTTGCAGCGCTGCTGGCCCTCTGCCTGACCGCCTGTTCCGGGGAGGAAAGCGGCCACGCGCTGCCCGACCGCCCGGTGGTGGAAAGCGGCGAGCGGCAGTTCACCGCCCCTTCGGACGGCGACCTCATCGCCATTTTCGATACCAGCCTGGGGGAAGTGCGGGCGGTGCTGTACCCGGACGCAGCCCCCATGGCGGTGGAAAATTTTGTGGGGCTGGCCCGCACCGGCTACTATGACGGCACGGTGATCTGGCGCAGCGAATACGGGTTTGCTGTACAGGGAGGCGACTCCACCGGCACCGGGACCGGCGGTTCCACCATCTGGAGCAACAACCCCTATCCCCTGGAAGCCAGCGCCGATCTGCGCCATTACGCCGGTGCCCTGTGCGCGGCCTTTGCTTCCGGCGGCGACAAGGAGGGCGGCAACAGCCAGTTTTATTTCGTGACGGCTCTGCCGGACAGCGTGGACAAGACCATGCAGGAGGAGCTGACCGCCAACGGATACACCGAGAGCCAGGTCGCAGCCTATGCCGACGGCGGCGGGCTGCCCTATCTGGACAACACCGACACGGTGTTCGGGCAGGTATATCTGGGCATGGAGGTGGTGGACGCCATGGCCTGTGCCCCCACCGCCGTGAATGAGGACGGCACCGACACCTTCCGCCCGGAGGAGGACATCACCATCAACACGGTGACCATCACCACCTATCCCGGGCCGGAACCCGCCACTGCTGAATCCGCCGAATGAACCTGTTACCAATATAAGAAGCCGCGCCCCGCAATATGCAGCGGGGCGCGGCTTTTTCTCTTTTCCCGTCTTTTCGGGAACGGCGCAGGGAACGCCGGTCTGGCTTACTGTTTGCCGGTACGGCGGCGCAGGGCACGCAGAGCGCGCAGGGCCTTGCGGCGGTCCACACCGGGCTGGGGTTTCAGATCGGTCTTTGCATCGGCCGCAGGTGTCACGGAAGCATCCGGCGTTTCGGGTTCTTCGGGCAGTTCCGGTTCTTCCTCCTCCTCGGGTTCTTCTTCCTCGTCCCCGAAGCTGGGCATGACCGGCATCTGCGGACCGGCGGCAGGCGGGTCTTCATCCGGCGCAGCGGGGGTCTCCTGCCGCACGATGGGCGAAGAGAAGATGGCCCCCGGCACTTCGGTCAGAGCCGGGCCGGTCTGGCGGGTGGGGTCGGAGGATACGGCCGGTTCTTCGGGCTTTTCCTCCTCCGGTTCGGCGGGTTCCTCCAGTTCCGGCAATTCCGGCAGGAGCGGGGCGGCGGACTGCTCCGTCTCCTCCTCGTCCTCCTCCACCAACTGGAAGCTGCGGGCTGCGCGGGCAGCCACGCTGTCCTCCTCCGGCGGGGTAAGTACCGTAGTCTGGTCGTCGTCTTCCTCGTCTCCGGCCGCGGCCTGGGCACGCAGTTCATCCACCGCACGGGCAATGGCTTCCGGTCCCAGGTCCAGTTCTACCGGCGGGGTAGGCACTTCATGCAGGTCGGGCAGTTCCTCCGTCGCGGGTGCGGGTTCCGCCTCAGCGGCGGCGCCTTCACTCTTGGCGGTGCCTTCCACCTGCATCAGTTCCCGGGCCATCCGGTTCAAAAATTCGATGAGCTTGTCCCGGCGCTGTTCCAGCACCCGGACTTCGTCCCGCAGGCTGTTCAGCCGCAGCTGGTGGGCATTCTGCACTTCGTTGGCTTCGGCCGCGGCGGCATCCACCAGCTTGCGGGCCTGGGCCTGGGCCTGTTCCCGGGCGGCGCGGGCGGTGGCCTGTGCTTCCAGGTTGGCCTGGTCGGTGATCTTTTCGGCCTTCTTGCGGGCCTCCTCCACCAGCTTTTCCGCCTCATCCTCGGCCTTTTCCAACAGTTCCCGGCGGGCCGCCACCTGGGCGGACTTTTCATCGTCCAGTTCCCGGCCCTTGATGCGCAGTTCCGCCCGGGCCTGGGCGGCGGCTTCCTTCAGTTCCTCGTTTTCCTTGGTCAGGTCGGTGTTCTTCAGCTGCAGGACGGCACACTGGTCACTGAGAGAATGGTACTTTTCCTTCAGGCTGGCCAGCCGGTTGTCCAGCTCGGTACGCTGGCGGGAATAGGTCTGGGTATTGCCCGCCAGGGCCGCACTCTGCTCCGCCAGGCGGCGGTTCTGGGCAGTCAGGGTCTGGCAATGCTGTTCCAGCGCGGTGTTCTGCTGGGACAGTGCCTTTGCATGGCTTTCGGCCCGGTTCAGGCGCTGCTCGTATTCAATGCACAGAGCCTGCATGGCCTGCCGCACGTCGGCGGTCTCGTACCCGCCGAAACGCGCCTTCCGGATGCCGCTTTGTTCAATAAATTTGCTGACGTCGATTTTTGGCACGGTAACGCACCCCGTTCCTTCCTCAATGTACTTCCCGCCGGAGTGCGCCCCCCAGCGCAGTCCCCGGCGTTTTTCTGTTTACATATGGTATTATTATACCAAGGCCCGCAGCCGAACGCAACAAAAAAACTTCCCCGCCGTGCCGGGCGCCCGGCATGGTTGGGGAAGGGCTGATCAGGCTTTTTTGTAAGGGCCGGGCGGGCGTTACCGCGCCGTTTCGGCCCGGGCGCAGGTCTGCAGAACCAGACGCCGGGCACTGCCCTGGGGTGGTTGTGTGCCCGCCGGTTCCCGCACCGCGTTCAGGGTCACGGTGACGGTGTAACAGCCGGCGGCGCGGCAGGTTTGGGGCCAGAGAGTCCAGCTGCCACCGGACATGGCCGTTCCGGCAGGCACGGTGTATTCCGCCACCGGGCCGTCGGTATCCGAGACAGTATAGCACACGGTGCACCATGCGTTGTTTTTACCGTCGGGGATGTTGCCCGCGTTGCCGCCGGGCGGGTTGATCATGTATCCGAAGTTCACCTCCTGTTCCGCCGTCAGGGTCTGGTCGGCGGGGGCGTAGGTACAGCGCAGGGGGATGTCGGCTGCGGCGGCGGGGAATCCGGCCAGGCACACCGGCTGTGTGCTGCCGTCTGCCGCCGCGTACAGGCCGCCGGTGCCCGCTGCGATCCCGCAGCCGCCGAAGGTGACCGCGTAGTCCGCCTGCAGACCGGACAGGCGCACCACCAGCCGGCGGCCGAAGGTGGTCCGTCCGCTTTCGTCCAGACGAGGCTTTTCGCTCACGGCGTTGGTTGTATAGTCAAAACCGGCTACGGTCAGGGTGCCGGTCGCTGCATCGGTGGACAGCTGCAGGCCGGGCAGGTCCAGCTTGACCTGCCCCCACCCGCTGTGGGTCTTGTCCACGGCATATACCTGGATGTCCGGTTCTTCCGGCATGGCGTATTCCGGCGCCAGGGTATAGCGCATTTGGGTATCGGGGCCGTGGGCTGCCTTCGCGCCTGCCTCGGCCCAGGCCTGCAGGGTCAGAGTATAAGTGCCGTCCGCCTGGCATTCCAGCTGCTGGCGCAGGCACAGTTCCGGTTCGGTCCCGGCCGGGTCGGTTTGTTCCGCCGCCTGTGTGGGCAGCGCCGTCCCGGCCAGCAACAGCAGCGCACACAGCGCCGCGGTGCAAAGGATTCGTTTCATGTTCTTCCCTTCCCCGCGGTGCCCTCCGGCGCTGCCGGGTCAGGGTACGGCGGTCATGTTATGGTTCCGGGCGGCAGGTCCCGCGCGGGGCCTGCCCTGGCACAGCCCGGCGGTGCCGGGTTCCAGGCTGCGGCATCCGATGCGGTCAGGCAGACTGGCTGCCGTCCCACGGTCGGGATCTGGTCAGTCCGCAGCGTGGGACCGAACCAGTAACCCGTGGGCAAAGCCGATTCAGATGTGCGGCTGGTTGCCATGGTGATGGATTCTGCGGGTGCCTGTGCGGGTTCCGCTACCGTGCACAACAGGGCCGTGCGTGCCACCGCACCTACGGCGGCACGCAGCCAGGCCAGGCCGGCACATGCCAGGCAGCAGGCCGCCAGCAGCACAGAGCTCAGTCCTACGGCAAGATGCAGATGTCGTTTCATCTTGTACACCCCTCCCGGTTTTTGGAACCGCGTCCCCGGCCGGGGATGCGGTGAAGCAGTTGGTTCGGGCGGGTCTGTCCCGGTCTCACAACGGCGTGAAGGCGCGGTGCGCCGGGTCCGGGGCACCGCAGCCGGTAACAAAGCGCGCGTTCCTGTTCGTCAGTCTCCGGCCTCCGGCCATCTGCGGCCCGGAGGATTCTTGTGCGCTGTTTTGTACCGGCTGTGTGCCGCACGGGCTTATGTAACCGTCTGTTCCGGGCCGGCGCCGCAGCTTTGTCCGGCGCCCCCAGTCCCGCGGCCGTGTCCCTGTCCGGATACGGCCCTGCGGGTTTTGCCCCGCATGATGAGTATAGATGACCGGGGATGCAAAAGTTGCAAAAGCGTGTCGCGCCCAAAAAAGTTTTTTCAACTTGCCCCTGTGCCGCCTTTTTGAAAAAAATTTAATTTTTTTGAATTTTATCTATTGACAAATCCGGATTGCCGCGGTATACTTATCAACGCTGATTCAAATATCAGCCGCAACCAAATATTGCCCCATAGCTCAGTTGGTTAGTGCCACTGATGTGGGGTTAAGCTCCAGAGTCAGTCCCTTAACATCGTTGGCTAGATGCTGTTTTTGGCATAGCTGCGAAAATATTGCCCCATAGCTCAGTTGGTTAGAGCACCTGACTGTTAATCAGGGTGTCGTCCGTTCAAGTCGGACTGGGGCAGCCAACAAAATGTCTCCGAAATTTATCGTTGGATCGCCAAAAAATGGCGCCAAGATGAGTTTCGGAGACTTTTTTATTTGGAATTATCTAGCCAGTTATTTTTATTTATCTAGCCAGTTTCTAGCCAATTATCTAGCCAGGAACGAATTACAACAGCTCAAAATTCTAAAAATCAACGAAATTCGTCCGAAATTTCAAAATAAACTTTCGTTCCAATAGGTTTTGGTACTCTTTCAATGACTTTCCATTTTGATATACTAAAAACACAAAAGGCAGGATCTTTTTGGGTCCTGCCTTTTGTATGATGCCTTTTTCTTTCATTGCATCTTATTCGTTACTCTGGTATAATTTGTTTACTTGTAATTAAATTGGGCATTGGAGTTAATATGAATTATACGATTGTTTCTCTTTTTTCTGGTTGCGGGGGATTAGATTTAGGCTTTCGTGGTGATTTTAATTTTCTAAACAACTACTATAAACGTAATCCTTTCGATATTATATGGGCAAACGAAATAAACTCCTATGCCTATCAAACTTATAAGTATAATGTCTCTGATGATATTATGCTTGGTCCTATTCAGAATTGCTTTGAATCAATTCCATCTTCTGCTGATGTAGTTATAGGTGGTTTTCCTTGCCAAGATATTTCTATTAACGGGAAAATGGCTGGTGTCGAAGGAGCACGTTCCGGCCTGTATGTTTGGATGGTAAAAGCCGTAAAATCTATTCGTCCCAAAATCTTTGTCGCCGAAAATGTTAAAGCCCTTCTTATGAAACGTCATGAGACTTCCTTAAAAAAAGTTATTGATGACTTTTCCGATTTAGGTTATCGTGTTAGTTTCAATCTGTATGATGCAGCTGATTATGGTGTTCCTCAAACTAGGGAAAGAGTTTTTATTGTTGGTATCCGTGACGATATTTCTGCCTCTTTCTCTAAACCCCTTCCAACAACACATGACCATCCAGTAACGGCAAAGCAAGCTATCAGCGATTTAGAAAATATGATTGAAGACCCATCCATAAACCATATTTGGTCAAAAGCCAAACCATCTTCTGGTCAGGGCCTTCGCTATTTAACAGCAGATGCCCCATCCACTACAATGAGGTCTGAATGTCACGGAAATCTTCAGTTTCACTATGCCCTACCTCGTCGAATCTCGATGAGGGAAGCTGCACGTATCCAATCTTTTCCTGACGATTTTATTTTTCAGGCCAAGCTGCGTGAAACAGAACGTATGATTGGCAATGCAGTTCCTCCTGTTTTAGCTTGGCATGTTGCCCAATCTGTTATTGATGTACTAAAGACTTGTGAATGAATTTTCAAGGTAGTGCTATTACGAGGTGTGCTATGGATTTGCCCACTTTTCACGGACTTCTTAAACTGGTATGCGCTCAGCTCACTTTAGAATCCCAAAAATGCAAATTTACAAAAGCCCTAGTTTTTGAAAATCGTGTTCGTGTAGTCACTCAAGAAATAGCCAATAAACTCGATGCTGGCATACTTTCTTGCGAGGACATTCCTCAGAACAAACTGCCACTTTCTCTATCCATTGATATGAATCCACCTGCTCAGGGTTTTCCTGATATTGTTTTAGGGGATGTTGGTATTGAGGTAAAATTTACTGAGTCAGATACTTGGAGATGTATTGCCAACTCTGTCCTTGAAACAAATAAGGTTCGCAGCGTTAAGCATATTGCAGTCGTATATGGCAAAATGGGTGGACCTCCAGAAGTCCGTTTTGATGATTGGGAACATGCTGTAATGCACGTGAGGACATCACACGTTCCCCGCTTTGAACTAGAAATAGGTGCAGACCGTTCTTTATTTGATATCATGGGTATTAGTTATGATTCATTTTCAGAACTTGATATGCCCAGCAAAATGGGTTATATCCGCGCTTATGCACGTTCAAGACTGAAGCCGGGTGAACATTTATGGTGGTTAGAAGATGGCACTGATACAGGTGATTCTCATTCTCTCCCCTTGAATGTAAGGTTGTACACA
Organism: Oscillospiraceae bacterium; assembly: GCA_019413245.1. GTDB lineage: Bacteria > Bacillota > Clostridia > Oscillospirales > Ruminococcaceae > Gemmiger. The sequence goes on along the minus strand of DXNX01000063.1, from coordinate 1,697 downwards.
AATCTTACTCAGGAAGAGAAAAACAGATTACGAGCCGAAGGTGTCTTGCTTTGCCCTCAAGTATTGGGTTCAGGTCGAGCCAAACACAAGTATGATGATGTTGTTATGTTTATGATGACTTATCATGGTGTTTTGTGTCATCAGGCTCGTGACCTCTTCTCTGCCGGTTCAGCTGCAGGTGTTGGTGGAAACGGTAATATAAAATCCACAAAGATTGATTCTTTAATTTCTGGCCAATCATTCAATGGCATTTATATTCTTCGCGCTTTATCGCTCCTAGAAAATGACATGCGTAAAGCTGCTGTCTATTTGGAAGACGCCCTATTTATTGAATACTGGGGGTCCGAAGTTTGTTCCAAGTTTGATATTCACGATCCAATTTCCAGGATCAAGACTTGGCTTCACATGGCCGATAGTATTGCTGTTACATGGAAGCCATCTGATTTTCTTTTTAGAGATTTACAATAAAAAAGAGGATGTTGCATACAAACATGCTTCATCCTCTTTTTTTAAGTGATACGTGTCTTATTTATCAATTATGAGTTTTACATCTTGGGTCGCGCCATTACATCCAGCCCAGGTTTCGGGGTCTGCAGTTACTATGTCCATCGTAATTATATATTCGCCGCCATCTAACTGATCGTAGGCTTCCCAAACCACTTCGCTGTTAAGGTCAATGTAGTCACTGTCGTATAATATATTTTCAGGGTCATCCTTCAGATAAATTATATATCTCATATAAACATTATCGTTGGGGTTCATCAATCTAATGCCGGTCCTGTCAGCATTAAGCTCGATATAATAAAATCCGGGGATTGCTATGCTTTCAGCTTCGATTTCTTCTTGAAGCGCTCCGTTTTTCTCCGTAGTTCCATCCCACATCTGCCCGTTTTCGTTGATATGACCGGGATCCGAGGCCTCGGGAGCCTTGTACGGGAAGAAAGTCATCATCAAACAGGCAAACAATATCACGGCCCCAAGGAATAGCCAGAATAGAATTATCCAAGTCGGAACAATCACTTCCACGTACTCTTCATAAATGACCTTGTTCCCTTTTTCGTCTATCTCGATGCTCTCTATTTCATTCAGGCCATTCGTCTTTTTTACTTTCAAGTAGCCGAGAGTTTTATAGTTCATCGGCTTCTTATGTAAGACTACCCTTGTTTCAAATTTATCTCTATTATCATTATCGACGTCGATCACTGGATAATAAAATTCTTCTTTAGTTTTCAAAAGGTAGTCAATTTTCTTATCCTGCTTCTTATCTTTCTTAATCTTGAGTTTTTTATTTTCCTTACGATGGGCCTTTACATAACCTAAGATTCTTGCTTTTCTCCAAACCTCTTTTTCCTCTTCGGCAACGTCGTTCACATCATTGGGAAGTTTTTCATCTTCTGGTAAACGCTTAATCAGTTTGTAGCTACTGTTCTTCCTATCATCAGGATCCAGGGTAAACACCAGTTTATCCTCATTGCCCTGTTCATCAGGCTTTTTAGTGGGGTCTACCTTCCAACTTTCGTCGATCACTAACTTAGGCTTTTCGACCTTAAGTTCACTCACAAAGTGTCTTATAAACCTCAATTTCACGTCGTTTTTCTTCTTATCGTTTTTGTTCTACTTTTTCATTATATTACACTCTCCAATCACAGTATTATTTATTTTTGATTTTCTTTAAAATCAAATTTACTATTATAAAT
>DXNX01000062.1:8428-13138 GCA_019413245.1 Oscillospiraceae bacterium | reverse complement strand
GACCAGGGCAAACGCGGTGAATGCCAGGGGCAGTACCGTCAGAAAGAGGTCTGCCGGGGATTCGTTACCCGTTTTGCGCTCCTGCCGGTACCGCAGCAGGTGGCTCAGGCCGTAGCTTGCGGCGCCGATGGCCAGCGCCCAGACAAATACCGTGCTGCTCGTGGCCGGGAAGGCCATCAGCAGCCCTCCCATCAGAACATACAGCAGCGCGATCCAGACCGAAGCGCTGCGCTTCCAGAAATACATAACCATGATACTCTCCTTTTCTGCCGCCGGGGGCGGCTGTACCGGTTCTCGCCCCGCCGGATTCGGTTCGGGGCGTTTTTGTTTTCGGTGTTGTCAGTATAGGCGCTTTTTCCCGCAAAATCGGTTGTCTGCACAACGGGCTTTGAAAAGATAGCAGAAAGGGAGGGGCCCCTACTGTTGGGCCCCTCCCTTCTGTTTATCGGCGGTATAATGAATCAGGACTGCGCCACCTCGTAGCTGCTCCAGCTGTCCACGGCGGAAGCTCCCGAAACGTCGGCCTCGGCGGTATAGGAGGAAACCGTAATGGTATAGCTGCTGTTGCCGCTCACATAGACGGTGCCGTCGGTTCCCACGATGGATACGGTGTTCCCGGCTTCGTCCACAATGGTTCCTGCGCACTGGAGATTGGTCAGTGTGCTGTCGCCCGTGACGACCCAGCGACTGTCGGTATCCAGATAAAGGCTGGCGTAACCGTCGCCGCCCTCACCCGCGCAGCTCTCGTCCTGGACCACGGCGCCGGTCAGCGTGCTGCCCTGGGTTAGGTAGAAGTCCAGACAGCTGATGGAGTCCCAGATCACGTCCCCCTCCAGCGTCTGGCCGATGCCGGTGAAATGGCAGTCGGCGCCGTTGGCACCGGACGTGCCCCAGCCGCGGCCATTGGCGTTGCCGGTGCATTTCAGCAGGAATTCGCTGTCGGCAGCCCCCGTGATGTCCACGCCGGAGAGGATGAAGGTGGATTCGGTGTTGGTGGTGTAGAACATGCCGCCGTTCTGGGCCGTCAGGGTACCGCCCACCATCTCGAAGGTGCTGTTGCCTTCCTCCGAGTCGCCCGACATGCTCTGATAGAGGATGACGTTCCAGGTACAGTCATTCTGGTCCAGATCGCTCATGTTGCCGGAAAGATTGCAGTCAAACAGCCGGATGGTATTGAGGCCCTCGATGCAGATGGCCTCCGAGCCGGTGGCCGCCAGATCGGCATTGTGGACGGTGATATCCGCCGTGCTGTAGACGGCGGGGGAACCCACACCGTTGGAGGTATAGCTGCCGCCGTCCACCACCATGGTGCCGCTGCCCCGGTCCGAGCGGATGGCCGCTGCCGATTCCCCGTTGGTCTCCACGTTCAGGTCCCAGGCGTACAGCGTGCCGCCCCCCGCTACATGGATGCCACCCGAGGTATCTTGCGCGGTGGTAATGGTGGTATCCGACACATAGGCTGTGCCGTCGCCGTAGGCAAAGACGCCCGCGCCGCCGGCGGCGTCGGTGGTGATGGTGCTGTCAGCAATTTTCAGTGTTCCGTCGGTCACCAGGGCGGCAGCCCCCACACCATAAAAGCTGGAGCTGTCCCCGCCGGTGCTGTCCTCCGACTGGCGGGTGATGGTCACATCGTCCAGGCTGGCGGTGATTCCTTCGGTGGCCACCAGCACGGCGTTCTCGTCCTTGCCGGTGGAGGTCAGTTCACTGCCGGACACCTGGGTGTCCTCGGTGTAGGTGTTGGCCGCGTCGTAGCTGTCCGGCGCGGAGGACGGTCCACCCATACCGCCGCCCTGCCCGCCGTCGGGCAGGGTAACGGTCGCGGCCACTCCGTCCTCACCCACTTCCACGGTTACCGCATCCCCCACGGTTACGTCCTCATAGGTCAGGGATTCCGGCTGCCCGTTTTCGGGTGTAGCTCCATCGGGAGCATCCGGTGGTGTTTCACCATCAGGCATTTCGGGGGGCGTCTCTCCGTCAGCAGCTTCGCCGTCAGGTTTCTCCGGGGGAGTTTCTCCATCGACGGCCCCTCCGTCGGGCTCAGCCGGGGGTGTCTCGCCGTCAGAGGACTCCCCCTCGGGTTTCTCCGGCGGTGTTTCGCCATCGGCGGCTCCGCCGCCGGGCGCCTGGCCGCCCATCTCGGGCTGGGCACGCTCAAATACGGTATCCTCGGAGAGCGGGATCGTTACGGTTCCCGATGCTTCTGTATCCAGTGAGAGTTCTTTGGCGCTCACGGCGCTGACCGTGCCGGTAAAGGTCTGCCCCGCCAGGGTAGAGAGGCTGGCTGCTTCGCTTTCGGTTTTGCCGCAGGCGGTCACCGAAAGAAGAAGTGCCGCCGCCATCATGGCGGATATGATCTGCTTCTTCATAAGATCGGACGATTCCTTTCTGTTCATAAGACTGTTTTTCATAACAGTATAATCCTATGCTCTGACCCTTAACCAAACCTTAAATTCAGAATCGCTTCAGGAACTCGTGGCGTCGGTCTGCCCATCGGGACGTACACTGCCGGCTGCGCTGCCTTTTGGTCCGCCGCCGGACTGACCGCCGTTTCTGCCCCCGCCCATCTGGCCGGGATTGCTTTCCGAACCGTCATTGGTACTGACATTGCCGCCGTTGTTGGTGTAGGTGCCATCACAGTCCAGGGCTGTGTCACCATTGCCGTTGCAAGTCAGTTCCAGCGTGCCGCCGTTGATGGTCAGGGCACCGTTGGAATCCACACAATCCCCGGAGGACACCACCGTCAGGCTGCCGCCGTTGATGGTGATGAAACTGTCGGAGCCGGACGCAAAGGTGTCCTGAGGGCCTTTCCCAAACCCGCCAAAGCCGGAACTGTCTGCCCCGCCTGCTGCATTGAGACCGTCATCGTTGGAGGTGATGTCGAAGGTGCCGTCCTCGATGGTGATGGATGCCCCTTCGATGCCTTCGTAGCAGTAAGGAATGGTGAAAGTGCCGCTCTGGATCGTAAGGGCATCGTCACAGTGGATGGCATCATCCCCGCTGTTCAGGGTAAACGTTCCGGCGGCAAGGGTCATGGCCCCACCGGCATGGAGGCAATCATCCGCACTGTCGATGGTGAAGGTTCCCCCGGTGATGGTGAAACCGCTTTCCCCCTTGATGCCCTTCTGGCTGGCCGTCTCCTCTTCGGTGGCAGTGGAAGTGGCTTCCGTTTGTCCCCGGGTACCCGGCTGGCCGGTCTGGGTGGTGGTCATATCCACGCTGGCGCTGCCTGCGCCGGTGTACAGTGCAAAGGTGCCGCCGTCGATCTGCAGGGCGCCCTGGGCACTGATGGCATCCCCCTGGGCGGTAATGGTGAAACTGCCGTCCACGATAGAAAGGCTCCCCTGAGAGAGATCGTCCGCATTCTCCGCATGGATGCCGTCTTTCCCCGCGGTGATGGTGAAGCTGCCGTCGGCGATGGCAACACTGTCCTTGCCGGACAGGCCGTGACTGGCGGCGGTGATGGTATAGTTGCCGCCGGTGATGACCAGATCATCCTTGGATATTACCCCGTGCCCGGCCTGGGCGTTGACAGTCAGGCTGCCGGTACCGTTGAGGGTCAGGTCCGTTTTGGCGAAGATCACGGCGTCGATGTTGTTGTCATCCAGCGCCACATATTCGCCGCCGTTGGTCAGGGTGTTTTCCGTCCCTGCGGCCAGCGTCACAAAGACCTTGTCTGCCTCCAGCGCATAGATGGCCGCAGAGGTACTGCTGGTAATATCGGCGCCGTCCAGCACCAGCTGCACCTTGTCGTTTTCCCCTGCGTCCACGACGACCTGGCCATCGGTGAGAGTACCGGACAGAAGATAGACACCTTCCTGCCGGATGATGATCCGGCTGCCCTCTATGGTGACCCCGTCGGCGTCGCAGGCGGCGCTGTCTCCGTTCAGCTGGATGGGGATGGCGGAACTCTCGTCATATGTTCCTTGCAGGTCGCGGTCACTGAACAGGCTGCCGGTACCGGCGGCGGAAGCCGTCGTGACGGCCGTTTCCTCTGTGGCGGAAGATACCGCCTCCACCGCGCCGGACGATGCCGGCTGCTGCGCGCCGCAGCCGCTGAGAGCAAGCAGCGCAGACAGCCCGACGGCGGTGGTTGTATATCGGATTCTTTTCATAGAAAGTTTGTCTCCTTTTACAGTGTAGCCACCGTGTTGTCCTGGTGACCCAGCGAAATTTCCAGGTTTCCGTTGCGGATCCGGAGCTGATCGAGGAACTGTTTTTCCCGTGCGGGATCTTTCAGGGTCAGTTCATAGGTCAGCCTGAACAGACTGCCCATATTGATGGTCTTGACCTGGGTGAGAGAATACCGGCGGGTGTATTTTTCCAGTACCGGCTCAAAGACACCAGCATAGTCCAGATCTTCCGGGATGGTGATATGCAGGGTGCGCTCTGTGGCGTCGATGCGCCCGGCCCGAAGGCTGAGGGCATTATAGACCATCATGGCCGCACCCAAAATCACGGTAAACAAGAAGCCGTATCCCAGATACCCCATGCCGGTGATGAGCCCTGCGCCCATGGCTACAAACAGGGCCGCGATCTCCCGGGCGGAGCCGGGGGCGGAACGGAAGCGCACCAGATTGAAGGCGCCGGCCACCGCCACACCGGTGCCCACATTTCCGTTCACCATCATGATGACCACACAGACCACGGCGGGAAGAACGGCCAGGGTGACCACAAGGCTCCGGCTGAACCGGGAACGCCACATGGTCATGC
>DXNX01000062.1:0-8418 GCA_019413245.1 Oscillospiraceae bacterium | reverse complement strand
CAGCAGCAGCCCCAGCAGCAGGGATACCCCCACACACAGAAGAAAGTCCCCGGGCGCAATGGTATCGGTGAGCGTTGTGTCAAACAATCCGCGAAACAGGGTATCAAGCATAGGTAATTTCTCCTCTCCGGCTTTTGCGCAGGATATCCCCATAGGCTGTGCCGTATTTGGAAAAGGACGTTTTGAAAATGTTCTGCTCCGACAGAATACGGGCCATCCAAAGGGGCAGTCCGCCGGCCACCTTGACTTCCATCAGCACCTGGTCCGGCGGAAGGATGGAGATGCCTGCCGTATCGGAATCCAGCGTCAGCTGTTCCCGGCGGTAGCGGATTTTCCGGTCGAAGGTCACCCGGAATTCCTCATCTGCCACCCCGCGGAAGGAATCGCGCTCATAGCTGAGAAAAACGGCCGGGCGCAGCGTTTTGTAAAAGTCTGCAGCATAGGCCAGCTCGGCACCGATCTGGCTTTCGGGCCAGGGGGCCGTTCCTGCCACGCAGCCAAGGGCCTGCCACTGCGGCAGGGAGATCCGCCGCTTGTATACCACGGAGCGGTACTTCTTTTTCAGTTCCACAAAAACCGGCGCATCCCTTCCCGCACGGCCGTAGCTGCGCACCCGGAGTTTTTCCTTATAGACAGGCCCTTCCAGACTGCGGCGGATCAGCCGGAAATCCGGGGTATCCAGGTACAGGTTGCGTATGGAACTGTGACTGTACTCGTCCGGAACCATATAGGGCGTCATGGCAGCCAATACTGTCTGCAGCTGACGGAAGTCCATACGATATTTGAATTCATACCGCTGAAAGATCATCTGATTTTTCACGGGCAGGTCCTCCTTTTTGGGGTATTGTAAAGCCAGTGTAAAAACCGAACCATAACTGGACTTTAAAGCCTGCGTGTGTATTTTGCGAAAGAATTTTAAAATTTCGGTGATGCCCTTCGGGAACAGCTGACAGTGCGGGGGACCTGTGGTATGATTTTAGGTAAAGTTAAGGCCGCGGCGGTATGCTGTCCTTACAGGATTATAAAAGAAAGCAGGCGATAAAATGCGTATTTTACTGGCGGAGGACGAGCATTCCCTGTCCCGGGCGGTCTGCGCGCTGCTGGAGCGAAACAACTACTCGGTGGACGCCGTGTATGACGGCGAGGCGGCGCTGGATTTTCTGGATGGGGGCAACTATGATGCGGTGATACTGGATATCATGATGCCCAAGCTGGACGGCCTGGAGGTGCTGCGGCGGCTGCGGGAGAAGGGCAATACCATCCCGGTGTTGCTGCTTACCGCCCGGTCCGAGGTGGAGGACAAGGTGACCGGTCTGGATATGGGAGCCAACGACTACCTGACCAAGCCTTTCTCCACCGCCGAGCTGATGGCCCGCATCCGCGCCATGACCCGAAGCGCCACCGGCGGCCATGTGACCAGCCGCCTCAGCCTGGGGAATGTGACGCTGGACCAGACCTCCTTTGAGCTTTCCTCCCCCCACGGCAGCTTCCGGCTGGCCAACAAAGAATACCAGATGATGGAACTGCTGCTACGCAACCCACGGCAGCTCATTTCCACCGAACGGTTCCTCGAACGGATCTGGGGCTATGACAGCGAGGCGGAGGCAAACGTGGTGTGGGTCTACATTTCCTATCTGCGCAAAAAGCTGACCGCCCTCAAGGCCAATATCCAGATCAAGGCCACCCGGAATGCCGGGTATTCCCTGGAGGAACAGGCATGATCCGCCGGCTTCGCCGCAAGCTCATCCTGGCCTGCATGGTTTCTCTTGCCTTGGTCCTTGCGGTGATCCTGGGCGGCGTGAATCTGATGAGCTATCACAAGATGGTTACCGATGCAGATGCCATCCTGGCGCTGCTAGACGCCAACGGAGGAAACTTCCCCCAAAAACACGGTGCCGAGGGCACCCCGCCGGACGGCACGCCCCCCGCCAGGAAAAATCCCTTTGATCCGGGGGGAATTTCGCCGGAAACCCCTTATGAATCCCGCTTCTTTTCGGTGCTGCTGGATGAGGACGGTCAGGCCCTGCAGGTGGATACGGGGCAGGTCGTGGCCGTGGACGAGGAGACGGCGGTAACGTACGCCCAGACGGTATGGGCATCCGGCCGACGTTCCGGCTTTTTGGGAAATTACCGCTATCTGCTGTGTGAGGAGGAGCAGGGAACCCTGATCGTCTTTCTGGACTGCGGGCGCAGCCTTTCCACCTTCCTCTCGACCCTGCTGACCAGTGTGCTGCTGGCACTGCTGGGGCTGCTGGCCGTCCTGATGCTGCTGCTGATCCTGTCCAAACACATTGTCCGACCGGTGGCGGAGAGTTACGAAAAGCAGAAGCAGTTCATCACCGATGCCGGGCATGAGCTGAAGACCCCCATGACCATCATCAGCGCCGACGCTGACCTGGCCGAGATGGAGTGCGGCGAAAACCAGTGGATTTCCGACATCCGCCGCCAGGCGCAACGGCTGACCCGGCTGACCAATGATCTGATCTATCTGTCCCGCATGGAGGAAGAGCAACCCCGACTCCAGCCCATCGAATTTCCCATCTCTGACGTGGCGGAGGAGATGGCCCAGTCCTTCCAGGCGCTGGCCAAAAGCCAGGGCAAGGAACTCCTTCTCCAGATTCAGCCCATGCTCTCCTTCACCGGAGACGAAAAGGCCATCCGCCAGCTTCTGTCCATCCTGCTGGATAACGCCCTGAAATATTCCGCTGACAGCACCCCACTGAAACTGGGACTGGAGAGACAAGGACGCACGATCCTTCTCACGGTGTCCAACCCAGTCGCCCAACCCATGGAACAGGACAAACTGTCCCACCTGTTCGACCGCTTTTACCGGACCGATCAATCCCGCAGCAGCGAAACAGGCGGTTACGGCCTGGGGCTGTCCATTGCCAGAAGCATCGTGCTGTCCCATAAGGGAAAAATCCGGGCGGAAAGCCCCGACGGCCGGACGCTGACCATTGTGGTCCATCTGCCGTCGTGAATTCAGTGAATATTCCTCTATACTTGCGATATTCTCCCAAAGCGGCAGAAGCAAATGTCATAACTCAAAAAGGTCGCTGTGCGGAAATACAGCGACCTTTTTGTATAACGAAAACCACTCGCTAGGCGAGTGGTTCGAAAGAAGATTATAGTCTATACTGCAGAAAGAAAAACTCCCTTTGCTATAATGGAAGTGCGGTCTGCCAACTGCACAAGCCAAGCAAAGGGAGGTCATTCGGAGTGAACGACGTAAATAGTTTATCGCACACAAGCTGGAATTGCAAATATCACACCCACAGTGAGGATTTTCACTTTTGGGAGAATCTTCACTATTGGTTATGTTTGCAAACTTTTGGTGTTTTGCCCGGTTTGCACAAGTGTTGTGACCGTTCTTCGTTGGGTTTGGTGATAGCTTTGTATCGCAGAGGTTGGTATCCTTTGTGCCAATACACACAAAGGAGTGGTCAAAATGGCAAGCATCCGAAAACGCGGGAAACAGTTATCACATTGTGGTATCCCGCGGCTACGATTACGAAGGCAACCGCCTGAAAGCCGCACAGAAAACGGTACATCCACCGAAAGAACTCACACCCAGCCAGTGTAAAAAGTGGCTGAACGAACAGGCTGTTCTGTTCGAGCGGGAAGTGCGGCGTGACCTGCAGCCGGTGAACCATGCCATGACGCTGGCAGCGTATACCGATTGCGAAATGACTATAGCATTCTTCCTCCTGTGCGGAATCTTGTGTTTTCTATTATACAGGAATTACCGGATTTCTACCAGAAAAAATGCTTATCATTATTGGCAGATATGATCTAATCGCACCATACAATGCCATAAAAACAAAAAGAGCAGCATCTACAAAGATGCTGCTCTTGGTGCGGCCGGGGGGATTCGAACCTCTGGCCTTTGGAGTCGGAGAACTGTGACATTTGGCGATATCCAATGATACAGCGCGGGAATTTGTGCGGGTTGCACAACTTCCCGCGCTGGTTTGCGTGTGGAATAAACAATGCTGGATCGTAAAATTCACTCATCAAAACAGTTGGAAAAAGAAAAGTGGTCAAATGGTGGTCAGCCAACCGTCACGCGTTGCAAGCTTACAGACTCGCCTTAAGCGGTTGATTCAGAAAGGTGGCCACACAGTAAAATGCTTGGCTTGCGGGGGGGGATGACTTGCTCACTGGGCAGAGCAAAGGCTCCAACGTGGGTTTGAAAGTCACGGGAAATGGGGATCAGGATTCTTCATTGTTGTGCCGCTCCGCTTCTTTCTCCAAGGTAAGGAAGCGGTCAAAGTCGCTTTCAAACAGCCTGTCCTGCACGACTCGGTACTTCTCGAACTCGCTCTCCGCAAACGCCTTGGCGATTTCATGGGTCACGCGGCCGGTATCGTGGAGGATCTCGTGTTCATTGAACTCCAGAAAACGGTTGAGTCTTTGAGACCAATCCTGCATGGTCATGGGGATATGGCGGCTGGCCTGATATTCCGCGTAGTCCAAATACATGGTGACGATACGTTCCAGCGCCTGCAACTCCTCTTTGGAGAGGTAGTTTTTGGCAATGGACACATCATACTTCTGAATCTTCCCATCCGGATACTGCTCCCAGGAGGTCAGACCCATATGGGGTTTTTCTGCATTGGCCCGTTCCATGATCAGTTCCGCCGCTGTGTGGCGGTGGATGGCCCAATGCAGTTTGTTTTGTACCTCTGCGAAAAACAGGCGCGTGGTCTTAGCTGACTTGTCATAATCCAAGGCGGTGGCATAGATGTCTGTGATCTTCTGGTAGAACCTGCGCTCAGACATCCGAATCTCCCGGATCTGCTCCAGCAGGTGGTCGAAATATTCCCTGGTGAGAACACTGCCGCCGCTTTTCAGTCGGTCGCTGTCTATGGCCCAGCCCTGGATCGTATAGTCCTTGACAATACCGTTGGCCCACTTGCGGAACTGGACCGCCCGGTCATTGTTGACTTTGAAGCCTACCGCGATGATGGCCTGCAGATTGTAGTGGTTTGTGTTGTACTGCTTTCCGTCTGAGGCAGTTATTAAGTATTTCTTAATAACCGCCTTCTTATCCAGTTCGCCATCTTCAAAAATGTTTTTTAGGTGCTGATTGATGGCCGAGACAGAGACATCATAAAGAGTGGCCATCATCTTCTGTGTCAACCAGATATTTTCGTCTTCATAGCGCATCTCTATGCTATCTGCGCCATCGCCGGTTGCGGCAACGAAGGTCAGGTATTCCGCCGCACTGGAGCGGATCGGATGCTTCGATTCATGGTTTTGCATTGTCGTACCTGCATTCTCCCAATTTGATGCCATACTGTGCCAACAGTTTTTTTGCCTCAGACTCACCCTCCGAAGTGATTTGAGCGGGCCGGGTACGTCCGCTGTCACAAATCAGCCCTTCCTCTACCAGGTCCTTCAGGAGGCGGAAGTCATACCCTTTCCAGCACCGGCGGACAAGGGGATAGCTCCCCAGTTCTTTCTTTTTTACTGCCCTGAGTCCCAGCGCATCATGATCTTCCCAGGAAGTCAGATACATCAGCATGAGGGTGAGCTCCCGAATCTGTTTTAATCGCTCATCTACCAACTTGTGCACTCCTTGTACCATTGATATTGCAGTATCATGGAATAAGTATAAGGCAGTAATGTGGAAAATACAAGCATCAGAATCGGTTGCTAAGCAGGGGCGCGGCGGCTGGATTGAGAAACCGGACGTAGAGCTGCAAGGCAAATTGGCTGCCGGGTCCTACTGCTGGATCTGCTGCCGGAAAGCTCATAACAGGCAGGACTTGCCGCAGCAGCGGATGCCGGTGATGAGCTTGAGGTCTGGGGGGCTGCGATCCCAACAAGCGCTGGAGATACTGCGGGCGGTCAATCTGTTTCATAAGGTGGGCCTCCGATTTCAAAAGTGTAGAAATTGGGAAGTTTTGAAACGGAAGCCGGTATGGAATAAAACAGCAGAAAAAGCAAGAGAATTTTCTAACGCGCCGTATTGGCCATCATCCGCTTGGCATTATACCTCGCAAAAACTCCATCAACTCCGCCGCCACATCCGGCGCGTCCATCCGCAAGCAGCTCTCGCCGTCCGGCATCCGGCCCAATGGGTTGAGGCCGCCGTACCAAACGAGCCGCTGGTCGAGTATACAAAAGTTGGGCAGGCGGTCGGGGCAAAACATAACCGGGATGCCCGCCCGCTGCAAAGCGGCTGCGCTGGCGGTGATTTTGGGCTGAATGTCTGGCCGGAACTGCGCGGGCTCCGGCAGGTAAACCTGCACATCCCCGCCCTTGTGTTGCAAGCGCTGTAACAGGGGGAGCATGCGCTGTACAGATCGCGTCGACAGCGACGGAACACAGAGCAGTACCTCCCGGGTGGCTCCTTCCAAATCCGCGGCAAACCGCTGAGGAAACTGTTCACAGCTCACAAAAACAGCTGCTTCGCGTTGTGCAGTCTGCTCGCTCGATTCGGGCTTCTCAGCTGTGCCCCGCACCGTATACGCCAGCGCCGCATAGCTGCGCAGCCGCCTGCGGTACTGCTGTTCCAACATCGGGACGCGAAGATCCACATAATCGTACAGCAAAACTTCCCGCTTGCCGGGCGCGGCACGGTGCAGGCGACCGGTGTACTGGGTCAGCGTGCCTTTCCAAACGACAGGCATCGTTAGGAGCAGGGCATCCAGCCGGGGCAGATCAAAGCCTTCCCCGGCATATTTGCCGATGGCGACAACGGCCAGCGGCTGCCCGACGGGTACGGCGGCCAGCGCATCCAGCAGCGCGCGTTTCTCTTTGGCGGTTCCGCGGCCGGAGAGCAAAAACACATGCGGGCAGCAGGGCCGCAGCGCAGCAGCCAGTGTTTTGGCGTGATCCAGCCGCTCGGTCAGCAGCAACGGCGTGCGCCCCTGCGCCAGCAGGTCACAGGCGTCATGGACGATTCGGTCATTGCGCAGCATGTCCCGCGCCAGCGCCTCGCAGATTTTCCCGTAGGTCGCCTTTTCGGTGGTCAGCGGCAGCGCAAAGCGGGTAAAGCGCGGCACCACGATACGCGCAAAGCCCTGCCGCTCGGCCTGCTCTTTGGCGCTGACTTGGTAACGGATCGGCCCGCACTGCATCGTGATGATTGGCCCGTGCCCGTCGGCGCGCGCCGGGGTGGCAGTCAGGCCGTACACATACCGGGCGGGCACGGCTCGCAGCACCTGCTCGAACCCGGCGGCCGATACATGGTGGCATTCGTCCACAATGACCACCCCGTATTCCCGCACCCGCGGATCGATCTCGCCGCCGTGGACCAACGATTGCAGCATCGCTATATCCACAAATCCCGCAGCTGTGTGTTTGCCGCCGCCAATCTGCCCGATCAGGCAGCGTTTGCGCTGCCGGCCTCGGCGCTTGGGCTGCGGCGGCAGCTGTTCGTCGATCTGCAAGAACTGTGAGAGCGCCGCCTGCCACTGGTTGAGCAATGCCTGCGTGTGGACCAAAATCAGCGTGTTGACACCGCGTTGTGCGATCAGCCAGGCCGCGACCACCGTCTTGCCGAAGGCTGTCGTAGCGCTGAGAACTCCATTACGGTGCGCCAGCAGAGCGTCCACCGCGGGCTGCTGGTCGGGGCGCAGCGTGCTGGTAAAAGCGATGTGCAACGGGCGGCCTAGGCAGGTTTCGTCTTGGATGGCGCAGGCAGCCCCGACACCTTCTAAAAGTGCGCAAAGAGGTTCTTCGCAGCCGCGTGGCAACACTAAATATCCATCTGTCTCCACCGCTGTCGAAATAATGCGCGGGACGTTGTGGGTGGAAAAGTGCATGGCCTGTTTTTTGTAAAAGTCAGGGTTGCGAAAGGCCGCCAACCGAATTAGCCGGTTGCGGGCCACCGGTGTCAGATGCTCCAGAAGAATATACAACCCGTTGGCGCGAACGATGGGCAGCGGTAGTTGTTTGAAATCCTGGGCGGACAAGGCAGGTGAAGGTTGGGGCTTCCAGGGGGTGTGGGAGTTGGTCGCTGTCTGGGTGGTATCTGCGCGTGAAGCGTGGGTGCCTGCCATTTCCGCCGGTTCGGTCAGTACCCCAAGCGGCGGACGGCCGGGGCTCAATGCTGCCAGCAAATCGTCGGCCTGGCCGGGCAGCAGCGTGCGCACAGTAGAAAGAAACGCCCACGGGTCCGGGTAGGGCGTGAGCGAATCGTTCAGAAATATACTGTTGCCCTGCCGTCGGGCCTGACCTTGCAACGGCAAGGCAATCAGGTTGCCGAACCCGCCCGCGGGCAGTGTGTCCTGGTTGGGAAACATCCGGTCGTAGGCGGTGAAGGAAATACCACCGCAAGTGTCCATAGCGGCAGTCAGCAGCGCATCGCCAAGCCGGCGCGCCTTAGCGCAGGGAATGGCCTCGGCAAAAAACAGCCAAACATGCGCGCCTTGACCGGAGCGAGACCGCTCGAGTGCGAACGGGATA
>DXNX01000061.1 GCA_019413245.1 Oscillospiraceae bacterium | reverse complement strand
GAAAGGGTATCAGTTCCAGCGGATCCTGGCGGTCATCACGCCGGAGGACCCGGCGCTTTCGGACATTGCCTACCAGCAGAACAAGGCCGCTATGGCCATTGGTACCGGCGGGGTAGCGGGGCAGGGGCTGTTCCGGGAGGACAGCATCTTCATCCCCAACGCCTGGAATGATTTCATTTACAGCTATCTGGCCAACGCCATGGGATTTGTGGGGGCCATTGTGGTGCTGCTCCTGCTTTTTGGCATCATGGCGCGCACCCTGCGCACCGCGTACCGCAGCGTGGACCTGCTGGGACGGCTCATCTGTACCGGCGTCTTTGCCGCCCTGTTCTGGCAGTGCGTGATTAACATTGGTATGAACCTGCAGGTGCTGCCGGTCATCGGTGTCACGCTGCCGTTCTTCTCAGCAGGCGGGTCCAGCGTGGTCATGGTGTATCTCAGCGTGGGGCTGGTCCTGAGTGTGGGGCTTACTTCCCGCCGCAGCGCCGGTCTGGCCGTGCAAATCGACTGAACCATTACAGAAAAAAGCCGCCCTGCCGGATGTGTTCCGGCGGGGCGGCTTTTTGCGGGCCGCAGTTACGGCGCGTGAGGTTCGGGACCGGCACGGCGGGCTTCCGGTTCCTGATAAAACAGGGCCGGAATCAGCGCCAGCGAGGCCACGCCCACCACGATGAAGATGGTGCGGGCCAGCCAGCCCAGGCTGCCGCCCAGCAGCCAGCCGATGGCGTTCAGGCCCCAAATGCCGTACACGCCCCAGTTCAGGCCGCCGACGATCAAAAGCAGCAGCAGTACTTTGGAAAACATAGAACGAAACATGACAAAATCCCCTTTCCGCCCTTAGTTTTGGCCGGAAAGGGGATTTTTATGCAATCAGTTTTTCAGGGCCTGCATGGGGGCCGGAATGCGGCCGCCGCGGTGGATCATCACGGCCGGGCTGAACTGGCTGATGGGCATGATGGGCGCATGGCCCAGCAGCCCGCCGAAGTCCAGCACGTCGCCGGCCTTGTGGCCGATGGCGGGGATGACGCGCACGGCGGTGGTCTTGCTGTTCACCATGCCGATGGCCGCCTCGTCGGCAATCAGGGCGCTGATGACCTCGGCGGGAGTATCGCCGGGAATGACCACCATGTCAATGCCCACCGAGCAGACGGCGGTCATGGCTTCCAGCTTTTCCAGGGTCAGGCTGCCGCACTCGGCCGCCTTGATCATGCCGTCATCTTCGGAAACGGGGATGAACGCGCCGGACAGGCCGCCCACATGGTTGGAGGCCATGACGCCGCCCTTCTTGACGGCGTCGTTCAGCAGAGCCAGGCAGGCGGTGGTGCCGCAGCAGCCGCAGCTTTCCAGCCCCATCTCTTCCAGAATGTTGGCCACGCTGTCGCCGATGGCCGGGGTGGGGGCCAGAGACAGGTCAATGATGCCCGCAGGCACGCCCAGGCGCTCGCTGGCCAGATTGGCCACCAGCTGTCCCAGACGGGTGATCTTGAAAGCGGTGCGCTTGACCAGTTCGGCCACTTCGTCCATGGGGACGTCCTTGGGCAGTTTGGCCAGGGCAGCACGCACGGCACCGGGACCGGAGACGCCTACATGAATCTCGCAGTCTGGCTCTCCGGGACCGTGGAAGGCTCCGGCCATGAAGGGGTTGTCCTCCGGCGCATTGCAGAAGACGACCAGCTTGGCATCGCCCATGCACATGTTGTCTTTGGTCAGCTCGGCGGTCTCGCGGACCACCCGGCCCATCAGGGCCACAGCGTCCATGTTGATGCCGGACTTGGTGGAACCGATGTTGATGCTGGAACACACGATGTCGGTTTCGGCCAGGGCGCGGGGAATGCTCTCAATCAGGCGGGTGTCGCCGGCGGAAAAGCCCTTGTGTACCAGCGCGCCGTAGCCGCCGATGAAGTTGACACCCACAGCCTTGGCTGCAGCGTCCAGTGCCTTGGCGTATTCCACCGGGTCGGCGTCGGGGGCGGCGCCCAGCAGCATGGCAATGGGCGTTACGCTGATGCGCTTGTTCACGATGGGAATGCCGTATTCCTTGGAGATGCCGTCCACGACCTTGACCAGATCCATGGCGCGGGTGGTGATTTTGTTGTAGATTTTCTCACAGGCCTTCTTGCCGTCCGGATCGATGCAGTCCAGCAGGCTGATGCCCATGGTCACGGTGCGCACATCGAGATTCTCGGCGGTGAGCATCTCGATGGTTTCCATAATGTCGCCGCTGTTCAAAATTTTCATCTGTATGGCCGCCTTTCCGTTACACCTTGTGCATGGCGTCAAAAACTTCCTGACGCGTAAAGGTGACCTGCATGCCCATCTGCTCGCCCAGAGCGGCGAAGTGCTCACGCACGGCGGCCGGTTCCACGTTGCAGGCACTCAGATTGACCAGCATGATCATGCAGAACATATTCTGCATGATGCTCTGGGTCACGTCCTCGATGTTTATGTTCAGCTCGGCGCACACGGCGCTGACCTTGGCCACGACACCCACGGTGTCCTGCCCGATGACGGTGATGACAGCTTTCATGGATAAGCACCTCATTGCATATTTGTTTTTTGACCATGTTATTATAGCAGATATTTTACGATTTGAATATCTTTTTCTTCGGCAAAACAAAAAATACGGTATAAACTTTCACTCCGGGTGCAAACCGCCGCCGTTTGTGGTATAATGACGCCGTATATAAAACAATGGCCCGGCTGCGGCCGGACCCATTTGTCTGCATGGAGGGATATTGCATGAACGATCCGCGTTTTGCATCGATCGATGCTTTTGCCGAACAGAACCGTGAGGCCATCCTGCGGGATATCACCCGTCTGGTGGCTGTGCCCAGCGTGGAAGGTACGCCCGAACCCGATGCTCCGTTCGGCCCCGGCCCCCGCGCTGCTCTGGACAAGGCGCTGGAAATTGCCGCTGACCTGGGTCTTGCCACCCACAACGCCGACGGCTACATCGGCTGGGCCGAGACCGGCCCCGTGGCCGATGGCCAGAAGTACCTGGCCACCATCACCCACTGTGACGTGGTGCCCGAGGGCAACGGCTGGGATGCCGACCCCTACACCGTCCGCGTGCGGGACGGCTGGCTGCTGGGCCGCGGCGTGGCCGATGACAAGGGCCCTGCCGTGCTGACCCTGTACGCGCTGAAGTACCTCAAGGACAACGGTGTGCAGCTCAAGTACCCGGTGCGTGCATTGCTGGGCGTGAACGAGGAGACCCGCATGGAGGACGTGGACTACTATGCGGAACATTATGAACAGCCTGCTTTCTGCTTCACCCCGGACGCTGAGTTCCCGGTCTGCAACGGTGAGAAGGGCGGCTTCAACGGGGAACTGGTTTCTCCCGTGCTGGAGGGCGGCGTTATCCGCGACTTTGAGGGCGGCGTGGCCCACAATGCCGTGCCCGACCGCTCCTTCTGCGTGGTGGCAGTCCCGGCTTCCCGCCTGAAGCCCGGTGCCGGTCTGACTTTCACCGAGGAAAACGGCCTCACCACTATTCATGCCGTGGGCAAGAGCGGCCATGCCGCCACGCCGGAAGGCACTGTCAACGCCATCGGCCTGATCGTGAACTGCCTGCTGGAAAGCGGTGTCTGCTCTGCCACCGAGACGGCGTATCTGCAGGTGGTGGCCAAACTGCACGCGTCCACCGACGGCAGCGCTCTGGGTATTGCGGCGGATGACGGTCTGTTCACCCCGCTGACCATCATCGGCGGCACCATCGAGTGCAAGGACGGCCGTCTGCGCCAGACCTTTGACTGCCGCTATCCCACCAACACCGATGCCGACAAGCTGACTGCCGCCATGAAGGCCGTCTGCGGTACTGCTGCTACCCTGGAAAACACCACCAGCCGGGTGCCGTTCTATATCGACGCCGGCAGCCCGGCCATCCAGACCCTGATCAATACCTACAATGAGGTCACCGGTGAAACCCAGAAGCCCTTTACCATGGGCGGCGGCACCTACGCCCGCCACTTCCCCTATGCGGTGAGCTTTGGCCCCGAACATGCCGACCTGCCTCTGCCGGAATTTGCCGGTCCCATGCACGGTGCCAATGAGGGCGCCAACTTCGATAAGCTCATCGAAGCGCTGAAAATCTATATTCTGGCTCTGCTGCGCCTGCAGGAGATCGAGCTGTAAATCCATTTTTTCACGCGGCCCGGCGGCCGCCCGCTCTTGACCGTGACCACGGCCGGACGGGCGGCCGCTTTGTTGTTGCGGGGTGCGAAGGAGCGTTCTTTTTTTGTGCAATTTATGTAAAAATACGAAAACCTCTGGCATCTTGCCGCAAAAGGGTGTAAAATAAAACGGTTAACGACAAAAGAAATGCCGCATACGCGCTTTGCCAACCCAAACAGGAAGGAAACGTTATGTCAAGCAAACGAAAGATGAAAGACAAACAGAGCTTTTGGTCCCGGCTGAATGCCAAGGGCAAGATGTATTTTGTGCTGGCCGTCTGCTGCGCCATCGTCTTTGTCACGTCCCTGGTGGCGTTCCTGGTCGTGCATGGACTCAGCAACCCGACTGCCGGGTCCGACAGCCAGAGCAGCGAGTCCATGGTGGATGAGGAAGGGTACGACAAGGATAAGAACACCATCGATACCACCCAGTATTCTTCCACCATTCTGGAGGAAAGCAAGGATGCCGGGCAGGAATATGTGGATGAGACCCTGTTCCTGGGCGACTCCAACACGGCGCGCATGTACCGTATGTTTGATTACTGCACCTATGACAACGCCATTGGTTCGGTGGGCATGTCTGCCCGGTCCCTGGCCACCTATGAGTGCGTCAAGTTCCAGGGGCTTTCCGGCTACAAGACCATGCCGGAAGCCGTGGCTATCATGCAGCCGCAGCGTGTAATTATCACCTTCGGCACCAACGATCTGAGCCCCACCAACAGCACAGACAATTTCATCCAGAGTTATGAGAAGGGCATCAAGGCCGTGCAGGAAGCCTATCCCAGCGTGGATATCATCATCAATGCCATCCCGCCGCTGGGCAAGCAGCATTCCAACGACAGTCTGACCCAGACCCAGGTGGACGAGTATAACAAAGCCATTGTGGAGATGTGTAAGGATAACGACTGGAAGTTCCTCAACAGCGCCGAGGTGCTGAAGGATTCTTCCACCGGCTATGCCAAGAGCGGCTATGTGGAAAGCAGTGACGGAATCCATCTGACCAAAACCGCCATGGATGCGTTGTTTGAATACATCCGTACCCACAGCTATATCACCGAGGACGATCGTCCGACCCTGACCACCGTGCCCGAGCACATTGAGGACAAGGATGTCAGCACCTCCACTGCCTCCACTGTGACCACGACTTCGCCGTCGTCTTCCAGCAGTTCGTCTTCTGCTTCCTCCTCCAGCGAGAGCGTGGAGACCCAGGCGCCCACTGAGCAGCCGGTCGTGGTGCCTACAGAAGCACCTACACCCGAACCCACGCCGACACCGGCACCTGACCCGACGCCGACACCAACACCGACGCCTGCTCCGACACCCACGCCGACGCCTGACCCGACTCCGTCGCCCACGCCAACACCGTCTCCTGAGGTTACACCGACACCTACACCCAGCACAGATCCGACCCAATCCCCGGAAGTGGTGGAACCACCGGCAAATTCTACCGCAACCGATCAGGAAACGACCACTGAAGTGGTTGAATAATTTTTCTGCTTTTCTACATAAAAACCGCCCCCGGCCATATCCGGCCGGGGGCGGTTTTTTGTCTGTCTTATTCCGGTTCCGGCAGAAAATCCTCTGCCTTCATGGTACGCAGCTGTTCCAGTGTGATGGCGTCCACATACCGGTCAATGACCTGGCGCAGCCCTTCCCAGAAGCCGATGGTATGGCATTGGGAGCGGCGCGGACAGGTTTCCGCCTGGCTGGACAGGCAGGGGATGGGGACCAGGTCCCCTTCAATGGCGCGCAGAATATCCCCGGCCGTGATCTCGGCCGCCGGGCGGGTCAGGCGATACCCCCCCTGGCTGCCGCGGCTGCTGCTGACCAGCCCTGCGCGGGAAAGCGGTGTGACGATCTGCTCCAGGTATTTCTGGCTGATCTGCTGGCTTTCGCTTACGCTTTTCAGTGACAGCGGCTCGTCCGGTCCGCAGTTGGCAAGTTCCACCATCAGACGCAGGGCGTAGCGGTCTCTGGTCGAAAATTTCATGCGAGTGCCTCCCTTCACAAAGTGATGTACCCTTATCATACCAACTTTGCGGCTGTCAGGCAAGAAAAACATAGAAAAAATCTAGGAAAACATTTCCCCATCCCGTTTTTTTGTCTGCAAAGGCTTGACACGGGCCGGTAAAGGGGGTATACTGTCACCATTCCAACCGAGATTGAAAGGAAAGGGGATGCTGTCATGATTCTGAATGAACGCCGTGATGGTATGATGATGTGCATGTGCAGTGGGCTTCGGCAACCTGCGCATGTTTCCCCTTGTCCGTTTTTCCCGGTCTGAGGCAGGAAACAGCAGCGGCAGGGCGCCGAAAGCGCCCTGCCGCTTTTTTGTTTGTCTTTGCTGCTTCACCAAGAAAGAAGGAGGGACCTCTTATGAAAACCGGCCCCAGATGCCGGCAGCCCGGTGTGCGAATGTGACCCGCGTACCTGTACACCGCTGCCAAAAAACATGAAAAAGAAACACATAAAAGGAGAAAGAACCATGAAGAAAAAGAAACTGCTGTCCGGCCTGCTGGCCGCCGCCCTGACCCTGAGCCTGGCTGCCTGCGGCAGCGCTCCCTCTTCCGAAAGCACCGCTGCCACCTCGGAGGAGAGCACCGCTTCCACCGCTGATACCGCTTCCGCCGATACCACCGCCCTGACCGGCGACGGCTTTGCCTCTGACGTGGACTATGCGGCCCTGAAGGGCACCACCATCACCGTGGCTGCCTCCCCGGTGCCCCACGCCGAGATCCTGAAAGTGGCCGGTGAGATCCTGGCCGAGGCCGACATCAACCTGAAAGTGGTGGAATTCACCGATTACATCCAGCCCAACAAGGCCACCGAAAACGGGGAAGTGGACGCCAACTACTTCCAGCACGGCCCCTACCTGCAGAACTTCAATGAGGAAAACGGTACCCATCTGGTGAGCGTGGCCGCCATCCATTACGAGCCCCTGGGCCTGTACCCGGGCAAGACCAAAACCCTGGATGAACTGGCTGACGGTGCCCAGATCGGTGTGCCCAACGACACCACCAACGAAGCCCGCGCCCTGCAGCTGCTGGCTGCCCAGGGCCTGATCACCCTGAAGGATGGCGCCGGCCTGACCGCTACCAAGAACGACATCGTGGACAACCCCAAGAACCTGGACATCGTGGAGATCGAAGCTGCTCAGCTGCCCCGTCAGCTCGGCTCTCTGGATATGGCCGTCATCAACGGCAACTACGCAACCGAAGCCGGTTTCTCCTCCGCCGATGACGCCATTGTTGCCGAGGATGCCGACAGCGAAGCCGCCCAGACCTACGCCAATGTGCTGGTCGTGAAGGAAGGCAACGAGAATACGCCTGCTACCAAGGCTCTGGTTGCCGCTCTGCAGAGCCAGAAGGTCAAGGATTACATCACGGATACTTACCACGGCGCTGTGGTTGCCATTTTCTGAAAAACATGATAGCATAAAAAGCGGGAACGCCCGGTACCCGGCGTTCCCCTTTTTATGAAACACAAAACGGCTGTTTGCGGCACCCGGCGGTCAGTTCCGCCGCGTCACACCCGGTCCAGCCCCGCGGGAGGAATCACAACCATGATCGAACTGCAACACCTGACCAAACGGTTTGCCACCAAGGCAGGCACGTTTGTCGCGCTTCAGGATATTTCGCTGACCATCCAGGACGGCGATATCTTCGGCATCATCGGTATGTCGGGCGCAGGCAAGTCTACCCTGGTGCGCTGCATCAACATGCTGGAAAAGCCGGACGAGGGTAGTGTCATCGTCAACGGCCGCCAGATGCAAAACCTGGACGCCCGCGGTCTGCGGGAAGCCCGGCGGGAAATCGCCATGATCTTCCAGCAGTTCAACCTGCTCATGCAGCGCAACTGCCTGAAAAATGTCTGTTTCCCCATGGAACTGGCCGGTGTGCCCAAGGAAAAAGCCGAAGCCCGCGCCCGGGAACTGCTGGACCTGGTAGGCTTGCCCGATAAGGCCGAAAGCTACCCGGCTCAGCTGTCCGGCGGCCAGAAACAGCGCGTGGCCATCGCCCGCGCTCTGGCCACCAATCCCAAGGTGCTGCTGTGCGACGAAGCCACCAGCGCGCTGGACCCCAACACCACCCACGCTATTCTGCAGCTGATCCAGAACATCAACAAGGAACTGGGTATCACGGTAGTCATCATCACCCACCAGATGAGCGTGGTGGAGCAGGTCTGCCAGAATGTGGCTATTCTGGATGCCGGCAAGGTGGTGGAACAGGGTTCTGTGGCAGAAATCTTCTCCAACCCCAAGACCCCGGCGGCCCGCCGTCTGGTGTTCCCGGCCGGTGCACCCCAGGGCGAACTGCCTGCCGGTCATCGCCTGGTCCGGGTGGCCTTCAACGGCACCCAGACTACCGATAAGCCGCTGGTGGCCAGTCTGGCCATTGAATGCGGGGCTCTGGTTTCCATCGTGGCGGCGGATACCCGCCTGGTCAACGGCCAGACTCTTGGCAGCATGCTGCTGGCTCTGCCCGACAACGCCGACGAGGCCGAAAAAGCCATTGCGTATATCCGCAATTATCCCGGTCTGACGTATGAGGAGGTACAGGCATAATGGAATTTCTGTTTGCTTCGGATGAATGGCAGGTTCTGATGGACAACCTGCCCAACCTGCCCTTTGCCACCTGGGAGAGCTTTTACGCCACCGCCATTTCCACCATCCTGGCCATGGTGGTGGGCCTGCCTCTGGGCGTTCTGCTGGTGGCAGGGGAGAAGGACGGCGTCCTGCCCCTGCCCGGCTGGCTCATGACCCTGCTCAACGCGGTCATCAACCTGCTGCGCAGCGTCCCGTTCCTGATTCTGATGATTGCGGTGCTGCCGCTGTCCATGGTGGTGCTGGGCACCTCCATCGGTACCCCGGCCTCCATCATTCCGCTGTTTATTGCATCTTTCCCCTTTGTCTCCCGTCTGGTGGAAACCAGCCTGCGGGAAGTGGACGGCGGCGTGATCGAAGCTGCCCAGAGTATGGGCGCCACCCCCATGCAGATCATCACCAAGGTGATGATTCCCGAAAGCCTGCCCAGTCTGATCGCCAACGCCACCATTGCCATGACCACCATTCTGGGATATTCGGCCATGGCAGGCATCATCGGCGGCGGCGGCCTGGGCCAGATCGCCATCAACTACGGCTACTACCGCTACAAGTACCTCATCATGGTGGTGGCCACGGTGCTGCTGGTCATCATGGTGCAGATCTTCCAGTCCATCGGCACCTGGCTGGCGGTTCGCTGCGACAAGCGCCTGCGCAAGTAATATTTCAGCCCGCATAATAAAAGGTCCGGCTCCGGTATTGTACACCGGGGCCGGATCTTTTTATCGTTCGGGCGGGCAGATTTTGTCGGTCACAATTCGTTCAAACATTGTTACCAAATTCTTCAAACCCCTTTTAAACGTTTTCCACATTCTGCCTGTATACTTAAAACTGTCAAAAGGAACTGCAAAAGAAAAGACAAACGGCCCCAGCGCCGAAAATACTCACTGAGCCCTTTGCCAATGCGAGGAGCGGCTGCAATCGCGGCCGAAAAAACCGGCAAAGGCCAGACAACCAACAAGGCCGGCCCCCAACCGGATTTACATAGATTCCCCCTTAAAAAATATGGCAAGCAACGCAAACCCCCGCCTTCCGTGGCTATGGAAGGCGGGGGTTTGCGTTTATATCTTGGAAAAAATCAGTGCAGCGCGGCAATGTCCGTCAGCAGGGCATCCACATCTTCATCGCGGGTGGCCCAGCTGGTGCAGAACCGCACCAGGGTAGTGCCGGGTTCTGCGCTGCCCATCTTGCTGAAGCTGTACCGGCCTTCCAGCGCCTGTACCCAGGTGTCGGGCAAAACCGGGAACTGCTGGTTGGTGGGGGAGTCGTACAGCATACGGCATCCTTTGGCAAGGAATGCATCCCGGATACGCATGGCCTGGGCGTCGGCCTTTTTGGCCAGGGCCAGATACGGCATGGCATCGCCCTCTCCCTCCAGCAGCGCCAGGAACTGCAGCCCCAGCAGCCGGCCCTTGGCCAGCATGCCGCCGTGCTGCTTGATGGCGTACCGGAAATCCTTGGCCAGCGCCGGGTGGGTCAGCACCAGGGCTTCCCCGAACAGGGCACCGCATTTGGTGCCGCCCAGATAGAAGGCGTCGCACAGGGCGGCGTAATCCGGCAGGGTCAGGTCGTTTGCCTGGCTGGAAAGCCCATAAGCCATGCGGGCGCCGTCCACAAACAGATACAGCCCGCAGTCATGGCACACCCGGGAAAGCTCGGTCAGCTCGCTCTTGCTGTACAGCGTGCCCCATTCGGTGGGGTTGGAAATGTACACCATGCCGGGCTGGACTTCGTGCTCGTGGCTGGGATTGGCCCAGTGGGCGTCCACGGCGGCCTTTACCTGGGCAGCGGTGATCTTTCCGTCATGGTTGGGCAGGGTCAGACATTTGTGGCCGGTGGCCTCCACGGCGCCGGTCTCGTGTACATGGATGTGGCCGCTGTCAGCACACAGAACGCCCTGCCAGGGTTTGAGAGCCGCATCAATTACGGTAAAGTTGGCCTGGGTGGCACCCACCAGAAACTGGACCTCGGCGTCCGGCGCATTGCACAGTATGCGGATGCGGGCGCGGGCCTGTTCACAGTAGGCATCCTCCCCGTAGCCGGGGGTCTGCTCCAGATTGGTACGGCACAGCGCGTCCAGTACCGGGGCGGCGGCGCCTTCGCCGTAGTCACATTCAAAACGAATCATAAAAAGATGTACGCCTCACTTCAATTATTCATACAGCGGGAACCGCGCGGTCAGATCAGCCACACGCGCCGCCACTTCCTCTTTTTTGCTGTCGAAGTCGAAGATGCAGTCGGCAATGCAGTCGGCGATGATCTTCATCTCGGCCGGGCCCATGCCGCGGGTAGTCACGGCGGGGGTGCCCAGACGTACGCCGCTGGTCACGAAGGGGCTGCGCTTCTCGCCGGGGACGGTGTTCTTGTTTGCGGTGATGTGCACCTCGTCCAGATTGTGCTCCAGCTCCTTGCCGGTGCAGTTCTCGTCACTCAGGTCCACCAGCATCAGGTGGTTGTCGGTGCCGCCGGATACCAGCTTCACGCCCCGGGCGGTCAGGCCGTCGGCCAGGGCCGCAGCATTCTCCACGATCTTGCGGGCGTATTCCTTGAAGGCGGGGGTGAGTGCTTCCCCGAAGCAGACAGCCTTGGCGGCGATGACGTGCTCCAGCGGGCCGCCCTGGGTGCCGGGGAAGATGGCGGAGTTGATGCGCTTGGCCAGGTATTCATTGTTGGTCAGGATCAGGCCGCCGCGGGGACCGCGCAGGGTCTTGTGGGTGGTGGTGGTCACCACATCGGCGTAGGGCACCGGGTTCTGATGCACGCCGCCGGCTACCAGGCCCGCAATGTGGGCCATATCCACCATGAGCATGGTGCCGTAGCCATGGGCGATTTCGCCCAGCTTCTGGAAGTCGATGGCGCGGGGATAGGCGGAAGCACCGGCCACCAGCAGCTTGGGCCGGACCTTGGCCACCTGCTTGGCCAGGGCGTCGTAATCAATGAAGCCGTTCTCGTTGACGCCGTAGGAAACAAAGTTGTAGTTCTTGCCGCTCATGTTCACCGGGGAGCCGTGGGTCAGGTGCCCGCCCTGGGACAGGTCCATGCCCATGACGGTATCACCCACGTCCAGCAGGGCAAAATACACGGCCAGGTTGGCCTGGGCGCCGGAATGAGGCTGCACGTTGGCGTACTTGGCGCCAAACAGCTCGCAGGCCCGGCGGATGGCGATGTTCTCCACCTCATCCACATACTGGCAGCCGCCGTAGTAGCGGTGGGCGGGGTAGCCTTCGGCGTACTTGTTGGTCAGCACACTGCCCATGGCCGCCATAACGGCAGGGGAAACGATGTTCTCGCTGGCAATGAGCTCGATGTTCTGGCGCTGGCGTCCCAGCTCACGCTGCATGGCGGCGCCCAGTTCGGGGTCGGCGGCTTCCACAAAGCCGATGGTGTTCATCATATCCTGATACATAGCTGGCTCCTTTCGCTTGACAGACGGACAGTCACAGACTGCCCTTGGTGGAAAGCACTCCCTCTATGCGGGGGTCCTGACGGGTGGCGGCGTCCAGCGCCTTGGCAAAGGCTTTGAACATGGCCTCCAGTTTGTGGTGGTCATTTTCGCCGTACAGAACTTTCAGATGCAGGTTCATGGCCGCCGTGTAGGAAACGGCGTAGAAAAACTCCCGCGCCATCTGGGTGTCCATGCCGCCGCAGTTCTGAGAAGCAAAAGCGGCATCATACACCAGGTACGGCCGCCCGCCCAGATCCACAGCGCACAGGGCCAGGGTTTCGTCCATGGGCAGCATGCAGCTGCCGTAACGGACGATACCTGCCTTGTCACCCAGTGCCTTGGCAATGGCCATGCCCAGCGTGATGCCGGTATCCTCGATGGTGTGGTGGCTGTCCACGAACAGATCGCCCTCACACTTTACGGTCAGATCAAACAGTCCGTGACGGGCAAACCCGTCCAGCATGTGGTCAAAAAAACCGATGCCGGTGTGCAGGTCGGCGCGTCCTGTTCCGTCCAGGTCGATGGTCACGGTCACACGGGTCTCCCGGGTGTTGCGGGTCACCGTTGCCGAACGTCCCATATCCATCCCTCCTTTATCCTTGGCCGGCCTTTTTCCGGTGTGCCGGGGCAGCCGGCGGCCGCAGGCACAAAGCGATGGGGAACTTGGCGTGAGTGAACGCTCCCGCCGGCGGCCGCACAGTGGGAACTGGATGTACGGAACCGGACCTTCTTCGCGGCAAAACGCTTGGAATGACCGGAAATTCCAAGAAAATACTGTATAACTTTCTTGAAATATACAGCTTGTACACAAAATGCCGGCAAAAATCCTTTGATCGGAGATTCACACCCGCCCAAGTATAGTACAAAATATACCATTCCCGTGCTTCATCGTCAACCCAAAGCGTACGGCAGACGGCCTTCTTGCTTTTTTCGCACACTGTTTACGATTTGGCAACACATTTTGGTGCAGCCCGCGCTAAAATAAATGTAAACAGGGCGCAGAGCCTGCGGGGCAGCTGCGCCGGACCGGTATTGCGGACCGGCTTTTTTCGGAAAGGAACTTATACGCAATGGGCAAGATCATCGGAATTGATTTGGGAACCACCAACAGCTGCGTAGCGGTGGTGGAGGGCGGCCGTCCGGTCGTCATTCCCAACAGCGAAGGCCAGCGCACCACGCCGTCGGTGGTGGCCTTTGCCAAGACGGGCGAACGTCTGGTGGGCGACCCGGCCAAGCGTCAGGCTGTCACCAACGCCGAACGCACCATCTGCAGCATCAAGCGCAAGATGGGCAGTGACGCACGCATTCCCATCGACGGAAAATGCTATACCCCGCAGGAAATCAGCGCTCTGGTGCTGCAGAAACTGCGTGCGGATGCTGAGGCGTATCTCGGTGAACCGGTGACCGAAGCCGTCATCACAGTACCGGCCTATTTCAATGATGCTCAGCGCCAGGCCACCAAGGATGCGGGCAAGATCGCCGGCCTGGATGTCAAGCGTATCATCAACGAGCCCACCGCCGCGGCCCTGGCCTACGGCGTGGACAAGGAGGAGTCCCAGAAGGTCATGGTCTACGACCTGGGCGGCGGCACCTTCGACGTCTCCATCCTGGACATCGATGACGGCGTCATCGAGGTGCTGGCCACCGCCGGCAACAACCG
>DXNX01000060.1:10240-13919 GCA_019413245.1 Oscillospiraceae bacterium | reverse complement strand
TTGAGGTGCGTGTGTCTATGACGTGTGGGTTCAAGTCCCATCTTCCGCACCAAACCTTGCGGGTTTTCCCGCATAAAGCCCCGGCCCTGTGCCGGGGCTTTTGCTATGTCCGGTTTTGCCGGGTGAATCTGATTGCAGGCATATTTTCCTGCCAAGGAGGCCGTTTATGGCAACCGCCCACGACACAGCCCTGACCAAAGGGCCCATCACCAAAAGTCTGATTCTGTTTGCCCTGCCGATGATGGCCGGCAACCTGCTGCAGCAGCTGTACAACATTGCCGACACCATCATTGTAGGCCGCTTTCTCGGGGCCGACACCCTGGCTGCGGTGGGTTCCGCCTACACCCTGATGACCTTTCTGACCTCCATCCTGCTGGGGCTGTGCATGGGCAGCGGTGCCCTATTTTCCATCCGCTGGGGCGAGGGTGACCACACCGGCCTGAAAAGCAGCATCTTCCACGCTTTCGTCTTTATCGCTGCCGTGGCGGTGGTGCTGAATATCGCGGTATTCGCTCTCCTGGACCCGATTCTGGTCCTTTTACAGGTTCCGGAAGGCATCATTCCTCTGATGCGCACCTACTTGTGGTGTATCTTCTGGGGCATTCCGGCGGTGTTCCTGTACAATTACTTTGCCGCCCTGCTGCGTGCCGTAGGCAACTCCATGGTGCCTCTGGTGTTTCTGGGCATTTCCGCCCTCCTGAACATCGTGCTGGACCTGGCGTTCGTGCTGCTGTGCCACTGGGGCGTAGCCGGGGCTGCCATCGCCACAGTCATTGCCCAATATGTGTCTGGTATCGGCATTGCCGTCTATACCCTGCTGTGTCTGCCCTCCCTGGTGCCGGGCAAAAGCGACCGCCGCTGGAACCGCAGCGTACTCAGCGAGATCGTTTCCTTCTCTCTGCTGACCTGCGTACAGCAAAGCATCATGAACTTCGGCATCCTGATGGTACAGGGGTTGGTGAACAGCTTCGGCGAGGTGGTCATGGCCGCCTTCGCCGCCGCCGTCAAGATCGATTCTTTCGCCTACATGCCGGTACAGGATTTCGGCAATGCGTTCTCCACCTTCATTGCGCAGAATTATGGCGCGCACAGTCAGGAGCGCATCCGCAAGGGCACCCACAGCGCGGTGATCTGCGCCGCGGTGTTCTGTGTGGCGGTGAGCGCGGTGGTCTGTCTGTTTGCCGCCCCGCTTATGGGGATTTTTGTGGACCCGGCTGACCCGGCCGTGGCGGAGATCACCGCCGTGGGCGTGCAATATCTGTGGATCGAAGGTGCCTGCTACTGCGGCATCGGCATTCTGTTCCTGCTGTACGGCTTCTACCGTGCAGTGCGCCGTCCCGCCATGTCGGTGGTGCTGACGGTCTGCTCCCTGGGCACCCGTGTAGCGCTGGCATATGCCCTGGCGCCCATCGTGGGGGTATGGGGCATCTGGATCTCAGTGCCCATTGGATGGGCGCTGGCCGACATCGTTGGCGCCGTCTACTACTTCCGGCACCGTAGTGCATTACTGCCGGAATAAGACCCGACAATAAACATGCAAAAAGCCCCGGCTGCAATCAGCCGGGGCTTTGCTTTGTTTGGTGCGGATAACAGGAATCGAACCTGCACGTCATGGACACTGGACCCTAAAACCAGCGCGTCTGCCAGTTCCGCCATATCCGCTCAACACACATCAGTGTACCAAGCGGCGGGCATTTTGTCAATCGGCAGACAGGCTTTGCAGATAAGCGGCGGGGCCGCTTTCGTACAGATCCCCGCCGTGAGCATCCAACAGTACGGTCAGGGGCATCTTCTCCACGGTCAGGCGGCGCACCGCCTCACAGCCCAGATCAGGCCAGGCGATGACTTCACAGCTGCGGATACTGGCAGCCATAAGCGCACCGGCGCCGCCCAGCGCAGCCAGGTAGACCGCGCCATTCTTGACCACAGACGCTTTGACAGCGGCGTCCCGCTTGCCTTTGCCGATCATGCAGGCCAGCCCCAGGTCCAGCAGGCGCGGGGTAAACTTATCCATACGGCCGGCGGTGGTGGGGCCCGCGGGCACGATGACCTGTCCGGGACGTTCCGGGGTGGGCCCCACATAATAGATGGCTGCCCCGCGAATATCAAACGGCAGCGGCTTTCCGGCATCCAGCAGTTCCATCATGCGGCCGTGAGCTGCATCCCGGGCGGTGTAGACCGTGCCGGACAGCAGCACCGTATCCCCCGCTTTCAGAACGGACAGAGATTCGCGGGTCAGCGGTGTTTGAAGCTCATACTGCATAATTACCTCCCCTGCCGTGCGCGGCGGTGCAGTTCCTTGATCTCCTCGTGATGGCGGTTGACCATATCTTCCAGCTTGGGGTCCGCAAGACTGCCCGAAGCCTTCGGAGAAGACAAAGGAACATCGATGTTGGAAGTGCGCGGTGTACGACGCCCCACGCCTTCGATGGAAATGTCAATGTTGGGTTGACGTTTGGCTGACATAACTCTTTCTCACTTCCTGTCGGAATAGTTTTTTACAACTCTGCGGTGGCGCGACGGGTCACATGGCAGCCGATGTTGACCGCAACCGGCAGGCAGGCCACATGGGTGGGCGCCTGCTCAATGGCCACACCCAGGCAGGTAGTGGCACCGCCGAAGCCCTGCGGTCCGATGCCCATGGCATTGATAGCGTCGCACAGCTCCTTTTCCAATGCCGCATAGTCCGGGTCCGGGTTGGGAACATCCAGCGGACGCAGCAGCGCGTGCTTGGCCAGCAGGGCGCATTTATCAAAGCTGCCGCCGACTCCCACGCCCAGAATGATGGGCGGACAGGGATTGGAGCCGGCCAGACGGACAGTCTCCAGCACAAAATCCTTCACGCCCTGTACACCGTCGGCAGGCTTGAGCATGGCCAGACGGCTCATGTTCTCGCTGCCGGCTCCCTTGGGTGCCACCGTAATGCGGCATCCGTCCCCGGGGACCAGGTCCACGGTCAGGAATGCAGGGGTGTTGTCCTCGGTATTGCGGCGTTTCAGCGGGTCAGCGGTGATGCTCTTGCGCAGGTAGCCCTTGGTATAGCCCCGGCGCACGCCTTCATTTACCGCATCCTGCAAAGTACCGCCGGTGATATGGGCGTCCTGTCCCAGTTCCACAAAGACACAGGCCATACCGGTATCCTGGCAGATGGGCAGTTCTTTCTCGGCCGCGGCATCCAGGTTGGAGCGCAGCAATTCCAGGGTGGTGCGGGCCAGCGGCCACGGTTCTGCTTCAATAGCCTGCTCTTCGGCAGTGCGGATGTCCTCCGGCAGGAAGCAGTTGGCGCGGATGCACAGCTGCTCCACCGCCTCGGTGATGGCCGAAGCCTGAATTTCCCGAATGCTCATGCGCGGGCCACACCGCTTTCCCGCGCAGCTTTCGCCACAGCGTCGGCCACGGCCGGAGCCACACGGGGATCAAAGGCCTTGGGCAGAATGTTTTCTTCGTTGAGTTCCTCGTCGGGAATCAGGGAAGCAATGGCGCGGGCGGCAGCCAGCTTCATGTCGGCGTTGATGTCCCGGGCACGCACAGACAAAGCGCCCTTGAAGATGCCGGGAAACGCCAGAACGTTATTGACCTGGTTGGGGAAATCGCTGCGGCCGGTGCCGATGATGCGCACACCAGCAGCCTTGGCGGCATCGGGCATGATCTCCGGCGTGGGGTTGGCCATGGCGAAGAC
>DXNX01000060.1:0-10230 GCA_019413245.1 Oscillospiraceae bacterium | reverse complement strand
GGCGTCCGGGGCCATGGTGGCAGCCATTTCGGGCGTCAGCGCTCCGGCAATGGAAGTACCGATAAACAGGTCTGCCCCGCGGATGGCCTCGGCCAGACCGCCGGTCACGCGGCGGGGGTTGGTGGATTCAGCCAGAGCAGCCTTATGGCCCTCAAAACCGGCAGGACGGCCGGGCACCAGGATGCCGTGTTCGTCCACGGCGATGATGTCCCTGGCACCAGCAGTCTGCAGCATCTTGATGATGGCGGTACCGGCAGCACCGGGGCCGTTCTGGACGATGCGGATATCCTCGATGCGCTTGCCCACCACTTTCAGAGCGTTGAGCACGCCCGCCAGCACGATGATGGCGGTGCCGTGCTGGTCGTCATGGAAGACAGGAATATCCAGGTCCCGCTCCAGTTCCGCCTCGATCTCGAAGCATTCCGGGCTGCGGATGTCCTCCAGGTTGATGCCGCCGAAAGTCGGGGCAATAGCCTTGACCGCCGCAACCACTTCTTCCTTTGTTTTGGCGTTCAGGCAGATGGGGAAAGCATCCACGCCGCCGAACTCCTTGAACAGGACACATTTGCCCTCCATGACCGGCAGGCCGGCTTCCGGGCCGATATTGCCCAGGCCCAGCACTGCGGTGCCGTTGGTAACGACCGCCACCGTGCGGCCTTTCAGGGTGTAGGTGTAGACGTCATCGGGGTTTTCCTTGATTTTGCGGCAGGGTTCAGCCACACCGGGGGTGTAGGCGGTGGACAGGGCATCCTTGTCCCGCACTTCCACCAGGCTGTTGACGGTCAGTTTGCCATGATGGGCTTTGTGCATGGCAAGAGCAGCGGCATTGTAATCCATGGAGTGACTTCCTTTCTGTGATGGTTCGGTATCCCGCCGGAGCGGGAGGCGGGTCATTTTTCACGGTCGGGTTCCAGCTGGGCGGCGCCATAGTTGGATTCCAGACGGATCACGCAGAAATGGTCGGGCCAGCGCTGGCTGACGGCGTCGCGCAGGGCTGCCGTCAGGCGGGTGGCGCGGTGGTCCCGGGAGGTGAGATATTCCGGCGGCACGGCACAGTCGAACACCACATTGGTGTGGTTGTTGCCGGGCACGATGCGCAGGTCATGAATGGCTGCGGCGGGTTCCAGTTCGGCAGCCTTATTGCGCACGAACTCCCGCAGTTCATTGGCGTGGGGGTCATCCACCACCACCGGGTCATAATGAATGGTCGCGGTCAGGTCATCGTCCCGGGCCAGGTCCCGTTCGATGTTGTCGATGATGTCATGGCTGGCCAGCACATCTGCAGAAGCGGACATCTCCACATGGAAGCTGACCAGACGGTTGCCGGGGCCGTAATCGTGGAGCATCAGGTCATGAATGCCCAGCACGCCGGGATAGGACATGACCTTTTCCTCAATATGCTTGATGAGAGCCGGGTCCGGCGCCGCGCCCAGGATGGGGTCCAGGGTATCCCGCACCAGACCGATGCCACTGTACAGGATGAAGGCAGCCACCGCCAAGCCGGCCAGACCGTCCAGACGGTTGATGCCGGTGATGGAAGCGGCCAGGCTGGCCACCAGAACGGCGGAGGTGGACACCACGTCATTGCGGGCATCGGCTGCCGTGGCGATCAAGGTCTCGGAGCCGATGAGGGTCCCAATCTTGCGGTTGAACAGAGAGATCCAGACCTTGAGCAGAATGGACACCACCAGCACGATGCCGGTCAGCAGGCCGAATTCCACTACGGAAGGCTGGATCAGTTTGGCCACGCTCTCCTTGAGCAGCTCAATGCCGATGACCAGAATCATCACCGACACAGCCAGACCGGCCAGGTACTCAAACCGGGCATGGCCGAAAGGATGTTTGTCGTCCGCCGGGCGGGCGCCCAGGCGGAAGCCCACCAGGCTGACCACACTGGAGCCTGCGTCGGACAGGTTGTTCACACCATCGGCGGCAATAGCCACGCTGCCGAACAGCGTACCAACGGTGAACTTGCCTGCAAACAGAAGCAGGTTGCAGATGATGCCGGCCACGCAGGCCAGATTGCCGTACGCCGCGCGCACGGAGGGTTTGGAAGTATCTTCACTGTCTTTGATAAATAAATGGATGAGCCAGCGGGTCACGGCCCGGTCTCCCCTTTCTTTAGGACGGATATAAAAATGGTCCGGCTGAAAAAGC
This sequence comes from Oscillospiraceae bacterium, assembly GCA_019413245.1. GTDB lineage: Bacteria > Bacillota > Clostridia > Oscillospirales > Ruminococcaceae > Gemmiger. The sequence goes on along the minus strand of DXNX01000060.1, from coordinate 8,073 downwards.
AGCGGAGCCGCACAAAGGCGGGTCCGCTGTGTAAAAGACTTTTCGGTTGATGCCTTTTCCGCCGGACAGCAGATCAGGTTTGGATGCGATCAGTCACGCACGATGCAGGCGTCACGCTCGGGGCCGACGGAAATGTACTTGATGCGGCAGCCGACGGCCTGTTCCAGATATTCCACATAGGCACGGGCTTCGGCGGGCAGATCCTCGTACTTGCGCACGGAGGTGATGTCGCAGTGCCAGCCCTTCATCTCCTTGATGACAGGCTGTGCATCATCCAGGGCCTTGCCGGTGGGGAAGCGGCCGGTCACGGTGCCGTCGGCCAGGCGGTAGGATTCCACCACGGGGACAGTTTCCATATAGTCCAGAACGTCCAGCAGGGTCAGGGCCAGTTCATCACAGCCTTGGCACTGCACGCCGTAGCGGCTGGCAACCACGTCAAAGGGACCCACACGGCGGGGACGGCCGGTGGCAGCGCCATATTCATGGCCATGCTCACGCAGGACATCCTTTTCGGCTTCGGTCATGGCCAGTTCGGCGGTGAAGGGGCCCTCACCCACGCAGGAGGAGTAGGCCTTCATGATGCCGACGGACAGGTTCAGCTTGCGGCCCGGGATACCGGCACCGATGGGCGCGTATGCGCTGATGGTGTTGGAGCTGGAGGTGTAGGGATAAATGCCGTAGTCGATGTCACGCAGGGCGCCCAGCTGGGCCTCGAACATGATCTTCTTGCCGGCATCATCGGCCTGGGCCAGGTACTCGCCCACGTCGCAGATGTAATCCTTGAAGGCGGCGGAGTAATGCTCGCACCAGGCCCACATTTCATCCACGCTGACGGGCTTCTGGCCGTAGATGGACACCATGGTCAGGTTCTTGGAATCGACGATGGTTTCCAGGCGCTTGCGAACACCGGCGTCCATATGCACCAGGTCACCCATGCGCAGGGTCTTCTTCATGAACTTGTCGCCGTAGGTATAGGCAATGCCGCGCTTGGTAGAGCCGAACTGCGCGCCGGTCTTGGACAGGCGGGCTTCCTCCAGACCGTCCTGGTCCACATGGAACGGCATGGTGATGGTGGCGCGGTCAGAAATCTTCAGGTTGGCCGGGCTGATTTCAACGCCCTGTTCGCGCAGCGCGGCGATCTCCTTTTCCAGATGGACAGGGTCGATGACCATGCCGCCGCCCATGACGCAGACCACATTGGGGCGCAGGATGCCGGAAGGAATCAGGTTCAGCACGAACTTGCCGCGCTCGTTCTTGACGGTATGGCCGGCGTTGTCACCGCCCTGGTACCGCGCGACGATGTCATAATCCTGGCTGAGAAGGTCGACCATACGGCCCTTTCCTTCGTCGCCCCAGTTGATGCCGGTAATTGCAGTAAGCATGTTTTGTAACCTCTCTTTTTTGGTTCAATGTACAGCCTTTTCCGCCCGGCCCCCGTGGGGGCCGATTTGTTCAAACCGGGATACGCCGCCGGATATGATTATACCAGACATTGCCCCAAAATACAAGGCGCGCCCTGCAGGTTCGCGCAAAACTTGCAGGGCGCGGCAAGGATTTTTTTAGTACTTTTTATTGTGCGGCACGGGCTGCTTCCACCGCATCGAGCAGCGGCTGGGCTTCCGGCGCCGTCAGGATATAGAATCCATGGTCGTCCTCATACACCACATCCACCAGGTCCCGGTAAGGCAGCTCGTCAATGCGTACGCTGGGGTCCGCAATGAGGAACACCTCTCCCTCCGGCGGATCGATATGAGCTTTGTTCTGCAGCCATCCATGCAGGTCCATCCGGCTCAGGTCGGTGACATCCCACAGTTCCAGCTCTCCGTTGGAAAGTTCGGTCATAACGTTGGCAAACCAGAAAGTGGCATATCCTTGGGTATATCCGTTATCCATCAGCCAGTCGCAGATGGTCTCCAGGTGCGGTTCTCCCCGCGGCGGGACTTCCACAAAGCGAAGGGTCGTTGAAGTACTGACTCCCAGGAAGGCTGCCGCAAACACCACCGCCAGCCCCTGCCGGGGCAGGCCGCGGCGCAGCGGGAATGTCTCCCCTTCTATTCCCAGCACTGCAAAAGCCAGGGGGACCACCGGCAGCCAGTAACTGCCGTTGCCGCCGATCATATCATTCAGGAAGGCAAACGCAATGCCGTCCACCAGCAGGCAGGACAGAAAGACTGCCAGAACAGCCGCATGAGAGAAGGAAAGTTCCCTGCGGCGCCGCAGCAGATGGACCACCGAGGCTATCAGCACGCCGGCAATGACCAGCCCCAGCGTCCCCAGAATTCCCTGCAGGCTGAACAGCGGAATGGGATCGCCAAAATCCAGAGTGCCGCTGTCGCCGGGATAGCCGAACAGAGTCAGGAAATTGGCCCATGTCTTTAGCAGATATTCAAAGTTCATGGACGTCCAGTTGCGGCCGCCCTGGTCAGAAAAGCTGTGGTTGACAGCCAGCACCTTGGCATTGACGGCATATCCCGCCAGTGAGAAAGCAGCTGCCCAAAGCGCAGCGCCGGCCAGACGAACCTGCGGGACCATGCGCGCCTGATGCAGCGGCGCCTGATTCCACCGCCAGGTTAGCAGTACCAGTGCTGCCGCCACCAGCGGGACATACAGGTTCATAAGGATCCGGATGCCGTTGAGTCCCGCCGCAAAGGCCAGCAAAGCCAGCAGAACCACCCGCAGAGCCGTGCAGCGGGGCGCCTCAGTCCTGGATACGATCCGGAGCACCAGTCCCATGCTGAGCATGACAAAAATCATGTGAACATAGTAAAAGCCGCCGAACACACAGTGGAAGATCTGCCAAAAGCCGTAGGGGCACAGCAAAGCGCCCACCAGCCAGGGAGCGCTCTTTCGCAAGGACGCTCCATAAAAAAAGTACACCCCCGACACTGCCACCACAGCGGACAGGATGGCTTGCGCCAGCGTGCGGGCCGCGTGCCAGTTATGCGGGAAGACCCACAGCCCCAGCTTGAACAAAATCTGCTCGCAGAATACCCGCAGTTCGGTAGAATAGTACCAGGCAGTGGAAAGGAATCCGCCTTCCTTATTAAGCTGTGCCGCCAGTACCATCTCGGAAGCCATATCGCTGTCCAGCAGCGAGCGCCCGTACACCAGCATGAAGACCACACCAAACAGCCAGGCGCCGACCAGCCATACCCATGGCACGATCGCCCAGAACCGTTCGGCCGCTGTTTTTTTTGTGGGCAACGCCTTAACTGCGGACACCGGACGCACCTCCATTTTTGAGCAGCGGATGACGGGTGCCGTCCGGTTCCTGCACAACAGTATGTTCCAACTGATTCTGCAAAGCCGCACGCACATCCGCCACATACCGGCGGCGCAGTTCGGCGCGTTCGGCAATTTCGGCTTCGGTCAGGCCCACAGTTTTGGCCTTGTGGGCCAGTTCATTGATACGGTCGATTTCGTGTTTCTGCATGATATCCCCCTGTAAAAACTCCGGCCGGGCCGGAAACATTCCCGTTCAGTATAGCATATTCAAAAGCAAATTGGAATGTTGTGCTGTACATTTTCAGAAAATGATGTATAATAGGAAAGCATCACTCTACAAAAGACAGGAGAAATCCCATGAAACTGAAGAACATGATCCGCCCGGCAGCCGTCCTGACTGCCGCTGCGCTGACCCTGGGTCTGGCCGCCTGCGGCGAGCAGGACACCGAGGCCGTCAGCTCCCCCGAGACTGCCACCCCCGAAACCTCCACTGAGGAGACCGCCGATCCGTATGCCTACCTGGCCGACTTCGATTACAGCTCGATTTTTGACGAGAACGGCTATGTGACGGGCGTGACCGCCGCTGATTACATTGCCCTTCCGGATGACCTGAATCTGACGCTCTCCGACGAGGCCAACACCGTCACCGACGAGGACGTGTCCAGCTACATCAGCGACAATATCCTGGTCAACTACACCACCACCAACCAGGTCACTGACCGCGCTGCCGCCAACGGCGATTCGGTCAACATCGACTATGTGGGTACCGTGGACGGGGTCGAGTTTGACGGTGGTTCTGCCGAAGGGTATGACCTGACCCTGGGCAGCGGTTCTTTCATTGACGGTTTCGAAGACCAGATCGTGGGACACATGCCCGGTGACACCTTCGATGTCAATGTGACCTTCCCCGAAGATTACCAGGCCACCGATCTGGCCGGCAAGGATGCCGTGTTTGCCACCACGCTGAACTACATTTCCGAGTCCGTGACCCCCGAGCTGACCGATGATTTCGTGAAGGAAAATCTCAGCGAGAATCTGGGCCTGAATGATGTTGCTTCTCTGAACTCCTATGTTTCGGATATGCTGCTGTTCAGCCAGCAGACCAACGAGCTGTATTCCGAACTGAGCAGCGACCTGACTGTGCAGGGCGAAGTCCCCACCGAGCTGACCAAGTACTTTGAGGATTACTACCTGTCCCGTCCCTACCTGTATGCGCAGATGTACGGCATGACGCTGGACTCCTTCATGCAGGCCAACGGCTACGATGATGCCGCCAGCTACCTGGAGAGCTCCCGCGAGTACATCGACAGTGCCATTCAGCAGACCCTGATCCTGCAGGCTCTGGCCGAAAAGTACGGCATCACCTGCTCCACCGATACTCTGAACAGCCAGTTCCAGGAGTATTTCGGCAGCAGCGATCCTTCCAGCTATGTGAACTATTATGGTGAGAACTATCTGAAGATGAGCATCCTGAACGATCTGGTCATGGAGCATCTGATCGAGGAAGTCAACGCCTGATTTTTGACCTTTGCAACCGCCTCCGGCATTCATGTATGCCGGGGGCATTTTTTTATTGCTCCGTCATATTGACAGGCATACAGACAGGTGCTATACTGTGCCCAAATCCAACATTTAGATGTTTTTCTAAATATCTCAAGCACTGCAAAAGGAGGTATCCGGATGGGAGACGCATTCAAGGCCCTGGCCGACCCGACACGGCGGAAAATTCTGGAGCTTTTGTCCGCCGGTGAGATGACCGCCGGGGACATTGCCGCCCATTTCGACATGGCAAAGCCATCGGTCAGCCATCACCTGAATATTCTGAAAGCCGCCGGGCTGGTGACCGATGAACGGCGCGGGCAGAACATCGTGTACTGCCTGAACCTGACGGTGTTTCAGGAAGTGGTGAAATGGTTTTACGACTTCGGCTTTATGAAGGGAGAAGACAATCATGAAGAGCCATAAACTGTTCTGGATTCTGGCGGCGGTGTGCGTACTGAACCTGCTGGGGCATACCGCCTGCCTGCCCATGATGCCCGACCAGGTCCCCATCCACTGGAACTGGGCCGGCGTGGCTGACGGGTTCGGGCCCAAATGGAGTTCTCTCGGTCTTGGTTTTTTGCCCCTGGGACTGCTTTTGCTGTTCTGGATACTGCCCGCTGTTGACCCCAAAGGCCAGAACTTCGCCAAATTCCGGCCTATCTGGAACGGCGTTGTGCTGGCCACAGTCCTGTTCGGGTGTGCCATCAGCTGGCTGAGCGAACTGGCCGTGTTCGGTATCCTGCCGGACGGCAGCGACGCTGTGGGTGCGCTGGTGGGCGGCGGCATCGGCATCCTGTTCATTCTGCTGGGCAACTACATGCCCCGCATCAAACAGAACTATACTTTCGGCTGCCGCACGCCCTGGGCCCTGGCCGATGAGCACAACTGGAACCGCACCCAGCGTATGGGCGGATTCACCTTTATCGTGATCGGAGCGGCCACCCTGGTATCCGGCCTCTTTTCCGGTCTGATGGGGCCCATGGGCAGCACCTTTGTCCTGTTGGGCACCACCATCGTGGGAACCGTATGGATCTATCTGTATTCTTTCCTTGTATTCAAGAAGCTGATGAAGTGAGGGACACATCATGCTGACCATCGACCACCTGACCAAGACCTACCCCGGCGGAAAAACCGCGGTGCGGGACCTGAGCCTGCATGTGGCTCCCGGGGACATTTACGGATTTATCGGTCACAACGGCGCGGGCAAGACCACCACCATCAAGGCGGCGGTGGGGCTGTTGGAATTCGAGCAGGGGGACATCCGCATCAACGGTGTTTCCATCCGGCAGGACCCGCTGACCTGCAAGCGTACTTTCGCCTATATTCCGGACGACCCGCTGCTGTATCCCTATCTGACCGGGCAGCAATATCTGGATTTTGTGGCGGATGTATTCGAGGTCGCCCGCGCCGACCGCATGCAGCGCACCAAAGAGCTGGCCCGGCGGTTCGGGCTGACCGATGTACTGGGGGATCTGATTTCCTCCTATTCCCACGGCATGAAGCAAAAACTGGCCATTCTGGGGGCACTGGTCCACGCACCACGGCTGCTGATCCTGGACGAGCCTTTTGTGGGGCTGGACCCGGAAGCCGTTGTGACCCTGAAAGAGCTAATGCGTGAACTCTGCCGGCAGGGCGGCGCCGTCTTCTTTTCCACCCATGTGCTGGACGTGGCTGAGCGGCTGTGCAACAAGGTTGCCATCATCCGGCAGGGTCAGCTGGTAGCCGCCGGGGAAACCGCTGCCCTGACCGACGGCAAGACCCTGGAAGAGACCTTTATGGAGGTGGTGCGCCATGGCGAAGCCGACAACGCCGCGGGCAGTCATCCTGCTTCTGAAACTTGATTTTCGTCGGCTGGGTGGCTGGAACGAATTTGTCCACACCCGGGATGCCAAGCTGCGCCGCCGCTGGCTGGGCCTGGCCCTCGTGTGGGTCCTGCTGGTCTGTCTGGTCCTGTTTTATCTGACGGCCATGGCCGTAGGGATGGCACAGTTTGGTCTGATCCGGTATCTGCCGGGTTGCCTGTACACCGGTGCGGGAGCCGCTTTGCTGATTTACGAAACGCTCCGGGCCGGAAGTACCATTTTCAGCCCGGAATTCCGGGAGAGAACAGCCCCCTTGCCTCTCCCTCAGGCCGCCCTGCCTCTGAGCCGTTTGGCAGGGTTGTATCTGTGTGACCTGGCTCTTTGTGTTCTGTTGCTGGGTCCCGGGCTGATCCTGTATGCGCTGACCGAACATCCGGGATTGGTTTTCTGGATCGCCGCTCTATGGGGGCTGTTGCTGGCACCACTGCTGCCGCTGGCGTCCGCCTGCGGTCTGGGAATGTTGGCCGCACTGCTGGTACGGCGGCTGCGGCACAAAAATCTGATGGCCGGGCTGCTTCTGGTGACCTTTACCACGGGAATCCTGGTGTGGTCCATGAGCCTGACCTCCTTGCCGGCCGATGCAGACGGTGCCGACCTGATGGCCATGATGGCCCCTGCCCTGACCGCCGCCGCATCCGGGTATCCCCCGGCCTTCTGGTTCGGGCAGATGCTGACCGGTGGTCTCGGCAGCCTGACGGCGTTGGGACTTCTGAGCCTTGTCAGTCTGGCACCTGCCGCACTGGCTGTCTGGCTGGTCACAGCAAACTATGCCCGGCTGTGCGAATCCCTGACCCGTGGCGGCGGGCGCCGCCGTGCCGCCAGAGAAGCCGGGGTCCACTCTCTCCTTACAGCCCTGTATCTGCGGGAAGTGCGACGATACTTTTCCTGTACCAACTGGTTTGCCAACACGGTGGTGGGGTATCTGCTCATGGCCGTGTTTCCCCTGCTGCTTCTGTTCGGCGGCAGCCAGGTTCTGCAAAGCCTGGAACTGACCCCCGAAACCGTCGGGCTGTTTTTGCCGGTGATTCTGGGGCTGATGGCGGTGCTCATGCCGGTCACCTCCTGCTCTATTTCTATGGAAGGTGCACAGTGGCCGCTGATACGCACCCTGCCGGTGCGTACCAGGGACCTGCTGCTGGCCAAGGTCCTTTTAAATCTGACCGTTGCTCTCCCCTGCTGGGCGGTCGCGGTCATCGGCGGAGTTCTGGCGGTCCGACCGCGGGGGCTGGCAGTCCTCTGGCTGGTTCTGGTCCCGGCCCTGTACTGTGTGTTCGGGGCAGTAGCCGCCCTGCGCATCAACCTGGCGTTTCCGCAGCTGCACTGGCAGACCGAGACTCAGGCCGTCAAGCAGAATGCCGCTGTTTTGCTGTCCATGCTGGCCGGTTTTGCAGCTGCCGGGGTCCCCTGGGTATGCCTGCTGTTTTTCCCAGCGAACAATGTATAC
>DXNX01000006.1:16008-33896 GCA_019413245.1 Oscillospiraceae bacterium | reverse complement strand
GGTCAAGACGCCCCGGGTGCTGCTGCTGGACGAACCCCTCTCCAACCTGGACGCCCGGCTGCGGCTGCAGACCCGGGAGGAGATCTGCAAGATCCAGCGTGCCACCGGCATCACCACCATCTTTGTCACCCACGACCAGGAGGAGGCCATGAGCATCTCCGACCACATTGTGGTGATGAAAAACGGCGTGCTCATGCAGCAGGGCGAGCCCCAGCAGGTGTACGACGACCCCGCCAACCTGTTTGTGGCCAAGTTCCTGGGCACCCCGCCCATCAACGTGTTTGACGGCACCGTAAAAGCAGGCAAACTGTACCTGAACGGTTCCGACGCCCCGGTGCTGACTGTGTCCGGTGCTCCCGACGGCGCCGTGTGGGCGGGCATCCGGCCCGAGGGCTTTGTGCCCGACGAGAACGGTCCCGTGACCTGCGCCCTGAGCCGGGTGGAGGTGCTGGGCCGGGACGTGAGCATCGTCTGCATCCATCCCGCCTGCCAGGCGGACACCATCCGGGCCATCATCCCCTCCCTGAATCTGGTCAACGCCGCCGCGTCCGCCGTGCATTTCACCCTGAAGCCGGACAAGGTCTTTCTGTTTGACAAGGCCGCCGAGCGCCGCCTGCCCTTCGCCGTGCCCGGCGCCCGGCGCTGAAAGGGGGCCGCTCCATGGACCGCTCTTCCCGCAAGGCCTGGCTGTACCTGCTGCCGGCCGCTGTGCTGCTGGCCGTGTTTCTGGTATACCCGGTCATCGACGTGCTGATCTATTCCTTTGAGGAAGGCTTCAACTTTGCCTCCCAGAGTTACTGGGGCACCGGGTGGTACAACTACTCCTATGTGCTCCACGACCCCTACTTCCTGCAGGCGGTGCAGAACACCTTTGTGCTGGTCATCATCACGGTGCCCATCTCCACCGGGCTGGCCCTGGCCATCTCGGCGGCGCTGGCCTCCATCAAACCCCTGCGCAACCTGTACCAGACCATCTATTTCCTGCCCTACGTCACCAACACCCTGGCCGTGGGCCTGGTGTTCATGGTGCTGTTCCAGAAGACCGAATACACCGACGGTCTGGTGAACCTGATGCTCCAATGGTTCGGCGCCGGGCCCATCGACTTCATCAACGGTCCCCACTGGGCCAAGATGTTCGTGCTCTGCTTCTACACCATCTGGGTGGTCATGCCCTTCAAGATCCTGGTGCTCACCGGGGCGCTGGCTTCGGTGAATCCGGACTACTACAAGGCCGCCCGGGTGGACGGCACCTCCCGCACCCGCATCTTCTTCCGCATCACCCTGCCCATGATCTCCCCCATGCTGGTGTATCTGGTCATCACCGGCTTCATCGGCGCGTTCAAGGCGTACAGCGACGCGGTGGCCCTGTTCGGCACCGACCTGAACGCCGCGGGCATGAACACCATCGTGGGCTATGTGTATGACATGCTCTACGGCGACAGCGGCGGCTACCCGTCCTACGCATCGGCAGCGGCCATCATCCTGTTCGTCATCGTGCTGACCATCACCTGCATCAACCTGCTGGTCAGCCGCCATGTTTCGGAAGGAGGCGTACACATCCAATGACCCACACCGAATTTGAGGCCAAACGCCGGGCCGCCGGGCGCAGAAGCGGCCTGGTCAAGGCCCTGACCTACCTGGCCCTGAGCATCTGGGCCGTGGTGGTGCTGTTTCCCTTCTACTGGATGGTCCTCACCTCCCTGAAAAGCTACGGCGCCTACAACTCCGAGCATATCCCCGCCTTTTTCACCCTCTCCCCCACCCTGGAAAACTACAAGCTGGCGTTCACCGCCGTGCCCCTGGGCGGGTATCTGCTGAACACCCTGATTTTCTCGGTCATCACCACCGCCGTCATGGTGGTGGTCAGCACCCTGGCCGCCTACGCCTTTGCCCGGCTGCGGTTCCCGGGGCGGGACCTGGTGTTCGGCTTCTTCCTGTCCATGATGATGATCCCCAACGAGCTGGTGGTCATCACCAACTTTGTGACCATCACCAACCTGGACATGCGCAACAGCTTTCCCGGCCTGATCCTGCCCTCCATCACCTCGGTGTTTTACATTTACCTGTTAAAGGAAAACTTTGAGCAGGTGCCCGACGAGCTGTACAAGGCCGCCAAGGTGGACGGCACCTCCGACCTGAAATATCTGTGGAAGGTCATGGTGCCCATCTGCCGGCCCACCATCGTCACCATCACCATCCTGAAACTCATCGAGTGCTGGAACTCCTACGTCTGGCCCCGGCTCATCACCGACGACCAGGCCTATTTCCTGGTGTCCAACGGCATCCAGCAGATCCGGGAAGAAGGCTTCGGCCGGGAGAACATCCCCGCCATGATGGCCGCCGTGGTGGTCATCTCGGTGCCGCTGGTGCTGCTGTTCCTGGCCTTCCGCAACAAGATCATGGAAGGCGCTTCCAGAGGAGGGTTGAAAGGATGAACCATCGTTTTCTGCGCCCCCTGGCGGCGGTCTGTGCCGCGGTACTGTGCGCCGGGCTGCTGGCCGGGTGTCACGGCCGGCAGGAGCGCGCCGCCTTTGCGGTGCCGGACTCCTTTGATGAGAGCAAAACCTATGAGATCACCTTCTGGGCCAAGAACGACACCAACAAGACCCAGACCGACATCTACCGCCAGGCCATCGAGGACTTCCAGGCCCTGTACCCCAACATCACCGTGACCCTGCGGCTGTACACCGATTACGGCGACATCTACAACGATGTCATCACCAACATTTCCACCGGCACCACCCCCAACGTCTGCATCACCTACCCCGACCACATTGCCACCTACCTGACCGGCGACAACGTGGTGGTGCCCCTGGACGACCTGGCCGCCGACCCGGAATACGGGCTGGGCGGCAGCGCCCTGAAATTCGACGGTCCCACCCAGGAGGAGATCGTGCCCCAGTTCTGGCAGGAATGTCAGCTGGGCGGCACCTGCTATGCCCTGCCCTACATGCGCTCCACCGAGGCCTGCTACGTCAACAAGACCTATGTGGAGCAGCTGGGCTACACCCTGCCCGATGTGCTGACCTGGGACTTTGTGTGGGAGGTATCCGAGGCGGCGGCAAAACAGAACGCCGACGGCACCTATGCCCTGAACGGGCAGAAGGTCATGGTGCCTTTCCTGTACAAATCCACCGACAACATGATGATCCAGATGCTCCAGCAGAAGGGCGCGGGCTACTCCACCCAGAGCGGGGAGATCCAGCTGTTCAACAGCACCACCACCGACCTGCTGGAGGGCATTGCCGGGTACACGGCGGACGGGGCCTTCTCCACCTTCAAGATCTCGGGCTATCCGGCCAACTTCCTGAACGCCGGGCAGTGCGTGTTCGCGGTGGACTCCACCGCCGGCTCCACCTGGATGGGCAGCGATGCTCCCCTGATGGACATTGCCCAGGACGAGGTGGTGGACTTTGAGACCGCCGTGCGCATGGTGCCCCAGTTTGACCCGGAGCACCCGCAGATGATCTCCCAGGGGCCGTCGGTCTGCATCTTCAACAAGGACGACCCCCAGGAGGTGCTGGCCTCCTGGCTGTTTGCCCAGTATCTGCTGACCAATGATGTGCAGATCGCCTACTCCGAGACCGAAGGTTATGTCCCCGTGACCACCAAGGCCCAGAACGACCCGGTGTATCAGGACTACCTGTCCCGGGCCGGGGAGGACAACGACACCCATTATGCCGTCAAGCTGGCGGCGGTGCAGCTGCTGCTGGACAACCTGGACAACACCTTCGTCACCCCGGTGTTCAACGGCTCGGCCTCCCTGCGGGACGCGGCAGGCTCCCTGATCGAAAACGTGACCAAGAGTGTGCGCCGCAGCCAGACGGTGGACGACGCCTACATCCAGAGCCTGTACACCGACACGGTGGCCCTGTACCACCTGGACCAGACCTCCGCCATGGCGGGACAGGCCGACCTGGGCCCGCTGCCGCCCACCGCGGTGGCCCTGCTGGCGGCGCTGGCCGTGGCCTGGGCGGGCATCCTGCTGTGCGTGGTCCTGCGCCGGGTGCGGGCCCGGAAAAAGCCCGCGGGAAAATCTTTCAAATGATGACAAGACATGGCAATCGGTTGATTTTTCCCGCCTTTTGGCTATAATGGAACTGTCCGGGGCGTGAGGGATGCCCCGGCCTACCATTTAGGAGGGTATAACAATGAAAAAGATTCTCAGCCTTCTGGTCGCTTTCGGCATGGTCGCTTCCATGACCGCCTGCGCCGGCCAGAGCTCTTCCACCGCTTCCGACTCTACCACCGCCGAGGCCGCTTCTGAGGCTACTGCTACCGAGGAAACCGCTTCCGAGGAGGCCACTCCTGCTGCCGCCGGCACCGTGCTGACCCATGACGAGTACATGGCCGCCGATGTGGACACCGAAGTCACCATCGAGACCTACGTCCAGGCCAAGCAGTCCTGGTGGGAAGACCAGGCCACCGTTTACGCCCAGAGCGAGGACGGCGCCTACTTCCTGTACAACATGGCCTGCTCCGAGGAAGACTACGACAAGCTGACCCCGGGCACCTGCATCCGCGTGACCGGCTACAAGAGCGAGTGGTCCGGTGAAGTGGAGATCACCGACGGCACCTTTGAGATCGTGGCCGACGCCGAGCCCTTCATCGCCCAGCCTCTGGATGTGACCGACCTGCTGGGCAGCGAGGAACTCATCGACCACCAGAACGAGCTGGTCAGCTTCAAGGGTCTGACCGTGGAGCCTTCCACCATGGAGGGTTCCGACGAGGAGTACGCTTTCCTGTACAACTGGGACGGCTCCGGCGCTGACGGCGACGACCTGTACTTCAACGCTTCCTACAACGGCCAGACCTACACCTTCACCGTGGAAAGCTACCTGTGCGACAACACCACCGACGTGTACAACGCCGTGAAGAACCTGCAGGTGGGCCAGACCATTGATATGGAAGGTTTCCTGTACTGGTACGAAGGCGTCAACCCCCACATCACCAGCGTGACCGTGGTGGCCTGAACCTGATTTTATCCTTTCCCCAAACAGAAGAAGGCACCGGAGCCCAGGGCTTCGGTGCCTTCTTTTTTTGCCGGTTTGCCCCCGGAACCGCACAAAACGCAAAGAAAGCCGCCAAATGCGCAAAAAACAGACTGGCATTTTCCGGCCGGGTTCCGTATACTCTAGCTGGGATTGTCTGTGCGCCGGGCGGCTGCGCCCGCCGCACCACCGAAAGGAGCCGTACCATGCATCCATCCGATTCCCGCCGCGGGGGTTTTCTGCTGCCCCTGGTCTGCTTCGGGCTGCTGATGGTGGCCCTGGGCACCAACGATGCCCTGCGCGGCATCTTTGCCCCGGTTTTCCGGGAGCGGTATGCCCTGACCGACACCATGCTGTCCATGATCGTCACGGTGAGCTATGCCGGCAACCTGCTGTTTCTGAGCATCGGCGGCAAGCTGCTGGACCTGTTTCCCCGCAAGCAGGTCACGGCGGCAGCCATCGGGCTGTGGGGGGCGGCCCTGCTGCTCAATCTGGTGTGCGACAGTTACCCCTGCCTTCTGCTGACCATGTTCCTGGCCCTGGGCGCCTCCACCCTGCTCAATACCACCCTGAACATCCTGGCTCCCGCCGTCTTTGCCGGGTACGGACCGCTGATGGTCAACATCCTGTTTTTCCTGCAGGGCATCGGCACCAGCGGCAGCCAGTTTCTGCTGGGGCGGTACGCCTTCAGCTTCGGCGGCTGGAAGCTGGTCAACGCCCTGATGCTGGCGGCGGGGGTCCTGGTGCTGGTCCTGCTCCGCCGTCTGCCCGTGCCCCGGCACATCCCGGCCGACAGCAGGGCACCCGCTCCCCGGCCCCGGCCGGAACCCGGCCGCGGGATCTTCTGGGTGTTTGCGGCCATGTTCGGCTTTTACTTCATCGGGGAACACGGCATCATGAACTGGCTGCTCTCCTACTGCATCAACGCCTTTTCCCTGCCGGCGGCCCGGGCATCGGGTATTCTGTCCCTGTTCTGGGGCGGCATGACGCTGGGCCGTCTGGTGCTGGCCCCTGCCGTGCAAAAACTGGGAGCCCGCAAAAGTCTGGCCGTCTTCGGCGGCAGCGGCACCCTGCTGTTCTGCCTGGGGGTGCTCCTGGGCAGGTCCGGGCTCTGGCTGCTGAGCGCCTCCGGATTCCTGATCTCGGTGCTGTACCCCACCATGGTCCTGCTGATCCAGCAGGTCTACCCGGAAACGGTGGCTGCCACCCGCACCGGCAGCATCATCAGCCTGGCCACGCTGGCGGACATTGCCTTCAACGCCCTGTTCGGCGCCGTCGTGGGGGCTTTCGGCTACCGGCTGAGCTTCGGCATCCTGCCGGCCGGCATGGTACTGTATTACCTGTGTTTTCTGCTGCTTATGCGCCGCACCCGCCCTGCCGCCTCCTAAACCGCGGGGGCTTGCACCCGGGCGCCTTCCCCGCTACAATAGGGGTTGCCCCCTTTGGGGGCCGAAAGGAGCCAATTTCCCATGAAAGTATACGGAACCCCCATCTGCATCGACTGCCGCAACTACAAGGCGCTTCAGCAAGCCCGAGGCTTTGCGGCCGACTATGTGGACATCACCGAAAGCACCGCCAACCTGAAAGAATTCCTGGCCCTGCGGGACCATGACCCCATTTTTGCCCCCGTGCGGGAGCGCGGCGGCATCGGCATCCCCCTGTTCGTGCGGGAGGACGGCGAAAAGACCTTTGACCTCAACACCGCCCTGGCCTGGATTGGTCAGCCCCCGGTGAAAGAGGAAGAGATCGCGGAACACCGCAGCTGCGGCATCAACGGCTGCCGGTAAACCACCCCCAGGACCGCACCCCCGCCGGGGCGCGGCCTTTTGTTTTGCCGGGGCCGTTCCTTTTATAAAAGGGCCGCGGTTGAAATCAGCCCCCGAATGGGGTATACTGATTTTGAAGATTTTTGCATCAATAAGCCCCGCCCACCCCCGGCCGAACCGGGCTGCGGGCCGGGGCTTTTTCTGTTTGTATCCAAAGAAAGGAGGCCCGTCCATGGCCTGGGAAGCCCTGCTCGGCCTGCTGCTCATGCTCATTTCCCTCTTCGGACTGAGCGCCATTCTGGTGCGCCGCACCGGCGTTTCTTCCGCCGCCGCTCCGCTGGGGGCGCTGTCCGCGGCGGCCCTGGTCCTGCTGGCCGGCGGCCTGCTGAACCTGCTGCCCCTGGCGGCATTGGTCCTGCTGCTGGGCGGCGTGTGGGGCCTGGCCGCCGAGACCCTCCTGGCCCACCGTTCCGGCCGTCCCGACCCCGGCCGGGCAGCCCTGGCCCATCCGGCAGCCAAGGTGTTCTGGGTGCTGGCGGTGGTGCTGGCGGTGTATTTCGCCTGCCTGCAGCCGGATTTCCTCAACTTTGACGAGTATTCTTCCTGGGGCACCGCCGCCAAGCTCACGGTGCAGAACGACAAGCTCTACACCCTGTGCGACGCCGGGCTCCCCTGGCAGATGACCGAACTGCCCGCCCTGCCCCTTCTGAGCTACTTTTTCCAGTTCTTCGGGGACTTTGCTCCCTGGCGGGCCATCTACGCGGCGGACCTGGCCATGCTGGCCGCGGTGGCCGCCGTGGGCGGCTGTGCCAGAAAGGCCCGGGTATCCCTGCCGCTGATGCTGGCGGCGCTGCTGGTGCCCACCCTGCTCTCGGTTTCCGGGCACACGGCCCTGCTCAGCACCGCCTGGCTGGAATTTCTGGGCGACATGCCCGCCGGGATGCTCTTCGGCGGGGCGGTGGCCTTCTGGCTTTCGGTGCGCCGTTCCCCGCTGCCCGCCCGGCTGCTGACCCTGCCGGTGGTGCTGCTGGCCGCCAATATCAAGATGAACACCTTGGTGCTGGCCCTGACCGCCGCCGGACTCATCGCGCTGGACTGCGTCTTTTTCCCCGCGCCGGGAACCGCCCTGCGCGGCAAATCCATCCTAAAGCGGGTGGGCTTTTCCCTGGTCTGTCTGGCCGCACCACTGGTGCAGTATGCCGCCTGGATCGCCCACATCACCCCCCTGGTGCTGAAAAACGCCGCCTCCGGGGGCATGGGGGATACGGCGGGGGCCTCTTTGCCGGAAGTGGCCGTCAACGGCGTGAAAATGCTGCTGGGCCTGCCGGTGACCGATTACTTTGAGGCCCGCCGCACCCTGTTCGGGGAGTACGGCGCGGCTTTGCAGTCCGCCTTTTTCACCCGCAACGTGTCCATGCTGGGCACCGGGGCCGTGGTGGCCGCCGTGGCGGTGGTGCTGTTCGTGCTGGCTCTGCTGCTGTCTGCAAACGCCCGGGCCCGTGTACATGCGCTGGTGCTGGGGCTGGGCAGCGGGCTGTGCTTTTGCGGTTACTTTTTCATGCTGTGGCTCAGCTACGCCTTTTTGCTCAAGGATTCCAGCCCGGACAACCTGGCCAGCTACGCCCGGTACTTCGGTTCCTATTACAGCGGCTGGCTGCTGGTGGGGCTGGCGGTGCTGGCCCTGGCCTGTGACGCTGCCCCCAAAGCCCTGTGGGGCCGGGCGGGAGCGCTGGCAGCCGGGGCAGCCTTTGCCGTTGTGTTTGCGGTACAGGGTGAACCCCAGTTTACCATCCTGGGCGTGAGCGAGGGCGAATACGCCGCCGTGCGCGCCGAGCGTGCGGTGGCCGAAGCCGCCGCCGAATCCATCGCCCCCGGGGAGCGGGTGTTCCTGGTCCGGCAGGGGGACGAGGGCTTTTACTGGTTCCTGTACAACCAGACCCTGCGGCCCCTGGACCTGGTGTACGGGGAGGGCGGCGCCACCTACGGCGACCCGGCCCTGACCGACGGGGCTTCTGACCCCTACTTTGCCCCCTACACGGCGGCGGAATTTTCCGCCATGCTGCAGCAGGAGAACATCACCTGGGTACTGTCGGCCCGGGTGGACGATGGCTTTGTGGCCAGCTACCATACCCTTTTCACCGACGGCCTGGCCACTGCCCAAAGCGGCCCGGTGCTGTATCGGGTCACCCCGGAGGGGCTGACCCCCGCCGTGACGCTGGAGAAGGAGGCAAATCCATGAATCTGAGATCCCGGTTTGCCGCCGCCCGCCGCCATCCCTTTGCGGCGCTGTATCTGCTGGGGGTGCTCCTGCTGGTGCTGTCCATGGTGGGCAGTTTTGCGCTGGACGGGGTGCTGTACGCCCTGGGCGTGTACGAAGAAAAGACCGTGACCCTGGCCGACACCGACCAGTACACCCTGGTCAACATGGAAGAAACCGCCCCCGGCGTGCTGACCAGCACCACCGGGGACGCCCAGCTGCTGCTGACGCCGGGCACCCTGGTCCAGCGGCTGCGTCTGGTGGCCGAATACACCGGGGATGGCGGAGAGAAGGACCTGTACTATCATCTGCCGGGCATGGGCTACACCCCCCGGCTGCGGGTCTGGCCTACCGCCGCCCCGGACGGGGAAAGCTGGACCTACACCCTGCCCCGCACGGCGGGACAGAACCTGCGCCTGGACCTGGCGGACACTGCCGGGGTCGGGGTGCAGGTGACGGCCCTCCTCCTCAACGAGCGCCCGGCCTGGACCACCTACTTTGTGCCCGGGGGCTGGCAGCTGTTCTGGCTGGCGGTCCTGCCCGGGCTGGCAGGCTGTCTGCTCACCCTGCGGCGGGACGACCGCTGACTACACCCGATACGGGGGAATTGTTATGGAACTCTTTTTCAGTCTGGTTTCGCTGGCGGCGCTGGCGGGCTTTGCCGTGCTGCTGACCCGGCGCACCGCCCTGCCCGCACCGCTGACGCCGTTTGTGGCCCTGTGCGCCACCATGCTGTGGTTTGCCGCCGCCGGCATGATGAACATCCTGGTGCCCGCCGGGTGGGTGTATTTCCTGCTGGCGGCGGGGGCCTGGGTGCTGGCCTTCGCCCCGGTGGGCCGCAAGAATCCCCTTTCGGCCCTGAACGCCCCGGGATTCATCGCCTTCTGGGTGCTGGCGGCGGCGCTGCTGGTGTTCTTTGCCTGGCGGCAGCCCATGTTCTCCACCTGGGACGAATTCAGCTTCTGGGGCACCGCCGCCAAGATCGTCAAGACTTCCGGCCACCTGTACGTCAACGCCGAGATCGGCTGGGACTGGGTGGGCTCCCACCGTCCCGCCCTGATCGTGCTGGGGTATTTCTTCCAGTTCTTCGGTCCCTATGCCGAATGGCGCGTCCTGGCCGGGTATGACATCCTGCTGCTCTCCATCTTCACCGTGCTGACGGCGGGCGCCCCCAAAGGCGCCTGGCGGCGGGTGGTGCCGGCGCTGGGCTTCGGGTTCCTGCTGCCCTTCCTCATCACTCTGTACGGCAACGTCACCCGCACCACCGACCTGTACGCCTCCAGTCTGTCGGATATTCCCCTGGGCCTGACCTTTGGCGGCGCCATGGCGGTGTATTACATGAACAGGCGCCGGGCCCTGTGGCCCACCGCCCTGGCCCTGGCCACCCTCTGCCTGGAAAAGGACACCGGCTTTGCCATGGCCCTGGTGGCGGCGGGCATCATCGCCGTGGATGCGGTGCTCGGCGCCCTGGCGGAGAAATCTCCCGCCCCCGTCACCGGCAAAACGCTGGCCAAGGCGGTGGGGCTGTTCGTGGCCTGTGTGGCGGCCTTCCTACCCTGGCAGTACTATCTGGCCGCGTACAGCACGGCGGACACCTCCAACGTGGGCGGCACCCGGCAGATGGGCCAGGCCGAAATGGTCATCACCGGCTGCAAGGAGCTGCTGGGCATCGGCCGGACCGAAAAGTTTTCCACAATTATGGGCGGAATGGTGAAAAACCTGTTCTCCACGACCACCACCATGGTGGGGCCCTTCATTGTGGTGGTGGCCCTGACCATGGTGCTGGCCGTGGCGGCGGCCCTCTTCACCCGGGAAAAAGCCCTGCGCCGGCAGGCCGGGGTGTTTGCGGTGCTGGGGCTGGGCGGCTTTGCGGCCTACTTCTTCTTCATCGGGCTGACCTATGTGTACGTCTTCCGGGATGAGGTATCCGACGGGCTGGTGGGCTTTGAGCGGTACATGTACCCCTATCTGCTGGGCTGGCTGCTGGCCGCCGGGGCGCTGGTGCTCCGGGCCATGGACGAGGAGCGCCCCGCCGGGCTGGTCCAGACCGGATTCGGCGTGCTGGTGCTGGGTCTGGCCGGGCTGGTGTGGCTGCGGGTACCCTTTACCCTGACGGTCTTCGGCTGCGGGGACGCCGCCTACGCCGAGCGCCGCCAGACCCGGGCGGTGGCCGAGGAAGTGCAGGCCGTGGTGCCCGAAGACGCCCACATCTTCTTTGTGAGCCAGGGGGACGACGGCAGCCGGTGGTTCCTGTACACCTATGAGTTCTATCCCTGGTATCTGGATTACAGCGGTACCACGGGCATGGGCGGCGGCGGCACCTTTGCGCTGCCGGGGGCCCTGCCGGAGGATACCCTCTACTACCACCCCTACACCACCCAGGAACTGCACGACTGCATCCTGGACAACGGCTGCGACTATATCTTCATCGAACAGTCCGACGACCTCTTTGCCCAGGGCTACGCCAGCCTTTTCAGTGACGGACTGGCGGGCTGCGAGGACGGGGCCGCGGTGTATGAGTATAATGCCGGCACCGACCGGTTCGATTTTGTCTGCAATGTGGGAGGGGCGGCATGAAACAGAAATTTTCCTGGCTGAACCGCCACAAGATGCTTTCTCTGTACGTTCTGGCGCTGGTGCTGTGGGTGGTCTATGCCCTGGCCTGCGCCGGGTGGGACGCCCTGGGCTTTGCCACCGGGCGGCTGCACACCGAGACCCTGGCCCTGTCCGACTTGGCGCTGCAGGACATCGTGCAGGACGAAAACGGCCAGTGGGTCACGGCGGGGGGCGACCCCCAGCTGCAGCTGACGCTGGACCAGCCGGTGCGCAGCGTGACCTTTGCCACCGAAGCCCCGGCTTCCGGGTTTGAGGGCTATTACGGCAAGGCCGGGCAGGATGCCAGCCTGCGCCGCCGGGTGTGGGCCGAACAGTCCGCCCCCGGAACCGTGACCCTGGTCTTTCCCATGGGCAGCGGCACCGCCCGCATCGACCCCGCCGGCAGCGAGGGCGTGGTGCTGGGTGCTGCCGACGCGGCCATCACCGTCAACGCCCCCCTGCCCCTGTGGCAGTATTTCCGGCCGCTGGGGGAACAGGCCCTGGCCCTGGCGGTGCTGCCCGCCGTTGCGGCGGCGCTGTGGGATCTGCTGGCCTTCTGGACCGCCCGCCTGCGCCGCTGACACTTCATGATGATATCAGGAGAACTCCGTATGGCAAACCTGAAAAAGCGCGCCCTGCCCTATCTGCTTACGGCCGGGGGTATGGTGCTGATCCTTTGCGCCGTATACGCCCTGTGCGGGTACTGGCCTTTCGGGCCCAACTCGGTGATGACCGGGGACCTGAACAGCCAGTACATCCCCTTCTATGCCCATTTCTATGACGCGGCCCGCACCGGCGGCAGCCTGGTCTATGCCGGGGATATGGGCCTGGGCGGCGGCAGCTTTGCCCTGTTTGCCTACTACTTTGCCAGTCCCTTTGCCTGGGTGTATCTGCTGTTTGCCCCCGAAGCCTACGGCTGGCTGTGCTGCCTGGTCTGGGCGCTGAAGATTGCCCTGGCCAGCCTGACCTTTGTGTGGTATCTGCGGCGGCACTGGGGGCCCTGCGCCCTGTTCGTGCCCCTGGGCTGGTGCTACGGGCTCATGGGCTACACCGTGGCCTATGCCCAGAACGTCCTGTGGCTGGATTCGGTGATCCTGCTGCCGGTGGTGGCCGCCGGACTGGACGCCCTGCTCCGCGGCAGGCGCGGCCTGTGCTTTACCCTGGCCCTGGCCGCGGCCATCTTCACCAATTTCTACATGGGGTATATGCTCTGTATTTTCTCCGTTCTGTATATTCTTGCCATGTTGGCGTCCGCGCCCCTGCCCGGGGGCCGGAAGCAGGCCCTGGCCCGGTTCGGGCGGTTCGTTCTGTGCGGTGTGGCGGCCGCCGCCCTGGCCGGGGCGGTGCTTCTGCCCGCGCTGGAGCAGATCCTGGGGGTAAAAAACACCGGCCTGGATCTGACCGGCGGGGTACAGTTCAACCTGCTGGACCTGGTGCAGAAGTTCTTCACCGGCAACTTTGTGTGGGCGGACGTACAGAACGGTCTGCCCCCGGTATACTGCGGCATGCTGGGTCTGGCCGGGCTGCTGCTCTACATCGTCAGCCCCCGGCCCGGGCGGGAGAAAGGGGTGTTTCTGGCCCTGGCCGCCGTGCTGGTCGTCAGCCTGTGGTGGCAGCCGCTGGACCTTGTCTGGCACGGGTTCGCCGCCCCCAACTGGTTCCCCTACCGGGAAAGTTTCCTGCTGGTGTTCTGGCTGCTGACCCTGGGTGCCGGAGCGCTGGTATCCCCGCTCACACGCCACCGGGCGTTCACCGCCGGAGGGCTGGCGCTGGTGCTGGCGGCGGTGGTCTTCCTGACCCGGGCCGAGACCTACGGCCGACGCCGGTGGGCGCTGGCCTGTGTACTGCTGCTGGCCGCGCTGGCCCTCGTCTGGCTGTGGAGCCGCAGCGCCGGGATGCGGCGGCGTCTTTGCACCGGGGCGCTGGCGGTGCTGGTGGCCGGGGAACTGGCCCTGAACGCCGCCTGGGCCCTGCGGCAGTTTGAAGCCTACACGGTGGCCGACTACAAGACCTTTGTTTCCGACGGCCGGGCCACGGTGCAGGCCGTGGAGGCCGATAATCCCGACCATCTGCGCATGGAAAAGACCTTTTTCCGCACCCTCAACGACCCCATGCTGCTGGGCTTTGACGGCCTGACCCACTTCAGCAGCGTGCAGGACGGCACCGGCACCATGCTGCTCATGGCCCTGGGCTACTGCAACTACGGGGCCAGCTACGGGTATCTGGGGGGCAGCACCGCCGCGGCGGACAGCCTGCTTTCCATCGGGTATTATCTGGACCGGGACGGCGGGGCGGTGCCCACCCACTTCACCAAAGCCGACCTGGGCACCCCCTGGCAGGTCTATAAAAATGCCAACGCCCTGCCCCGGGCGCTGTGGAGCCAGGGCGAGGCCGGAGACTTCGCCCTGACCGACATTTCCGACCCCTTCACCGCCGCCGAGCGGCTGTACTCTGCCCTGCTGGGGCAGGAAACGCCCCTGTTCACCCGGCTGGAGGGCGGCGCGGGCAGCAGCTTCACCCTCACGCCGGACACCGACGGCATCCTGTACGCGGTGTTCACCGGCACGGCGGCGGATGTGCCCCTGACGGTGAACGGCGCCGACGCGGGTACGGTGCTCAGCGTGGAACGTTCCTCCGGGGCGGTCATCGACCTGGGCCGGGTCGCCGCCGGGGACACAGTGACCCTGACCCTGGGGGCGGATGTGGATTCCGCCGCCTTTGCGGTCCTGGATGAGGACGCCCTGGCCGCCGCCTGTACTGCCCTGACCGACGCTGCTCCCGCCGTGACCCAATGGCGGGACGGGGCCGTGACCCTGCAGACCGACCGGACCGCCGACGGTCTGGCCGTGCTGACCATCCCCTACGATGAAAACTGGCGGGCAGAGCTGGACGGCCAGCCGGTGGAAGTGCAGTCCGCCGGGTATCTGCTGGGGGTGGAAGTTCCCGCCGGTGCCCACACCCTGACCCTGACCTACACCCAGCCCGGCGCCGCGGCGGGTCTTGTGCTGAGTGCGGCGGGGCTGGTGCTGACCCTGCTGCTGACTTTCCGGCGCCGCAGGAAACAGCCATAAGAAAAACAGGACGGAGACTCTGACGGTCTCCGCCCTGTTTTTTATTGCAGCATGTAGCGTTTCAGGTCCTGCCGGTGGGTGACGCCCAGCTTTTCCATGGCTTTGGAAACATACCGCTTCACCGTGTTGGCGGAAATGTTCATGTGGGCGGCGATCTCCGGGTTGGTCCACCCCCGGGCGGCCAGCATGGCAATGGCAAACTCGGTGGTGGTCAGGTTGTCGGCCACCGTGTCCCCGGTGTCCGGGTTGTGGATCTTGCGCCATCCCGCCGAGAACCGGTAGGTGATCTCGATGATGCGGCGGAAATCCTCCGGCCATCCCGGTTTGATGACCGCCTCCAGCATCCCGCCCAGCAGGCCGTGGTGTTCCCCGAACCCCTCGATCAGATCGTCGGGCCGGGCCATGTCCCAGGCGGCCAGCAGGTGCTTCTGGGCCACATCGGGCTGGCGCAGGCTCATGTAATCCATCACCGCCACCAGATGCAGGTAAATGGCCGGGATGGGATAGTTTTCGGCGCCCATGGCCAGGGTGGCCTCCACCACACCGACACTTTTGTCGTAGGATTCCTGCAGGTACAGGTAATGGGCCTGCACATACAGGGCAAAGGCCCGCAGCCCGGGGGGCAGCAGGGGCAGAAAGTCCTGCACCGGCGGCAGGCCGTCCGGCAGCGGCAGATGGAGCAGCACCGACGCCGTGGCCGCAATGAAAGCCGCGGCCGCACCGCGCTGGGGCGCGGCGTCGGCGGTCAGGGTGTGCTGTACCTCGTTCAGGGCGCAGCGCACCTGCTGGATGCGCCCGCTGGACAGATTGGCATAGGCATACAGCAGATTGGCCGAAAGCCGGGTATCCCGGCTGCGGGCATGCAGATACCGCTCGGCCATGCAGGCGGCTTCCTCCGCCTGGCCGCTGAAGTACAGGTACTCCGCCATCGCAATATCCCGGGAAGGCCCGTCCGGCATGGAGTCCAGCACCTCCCGGCATTGACCGGGGCGGAACGGCGTGTTCATCAGCGGCAGCAGGGTGGCGCCGCCCGCCCGCTTTTTCCGGGGCGGCGTGGTGTCCGGCGGGATGACCGTGCGCCCGTCGGAAGGTTTGGGCGCGTTGGCCGGTATCTGCCAGGCGTTGCCGAACTTTCTGGCCCCGGGGATGCGGCCCTGGGTACAGTATTTCTGCACCCGCCGTTCCGAAATATTCCAGGCTTCGGCAGCCTTGTGCACCGTGATATAGGTCATGGCTCTGCCCCCTTCTGCCCGTTTGCCGGGTGTGTTTACAGCGCCTCCCGCGGGGAGATATGCTCCAGCACCGCCTTGGCCTGTGCCAGGGCCTCCTCCACGGTGGTGATGCCCTTGTATTCCAGATACTGCGGGTCCAGGTCGATCTCCAGATAGCCGCACGCGCCGACGGCAAACACCGTCAGGCCGTCCTGCCGGAGGTCGGTGTCGGCATTATCGAACCATTTCAGGGTCCATTCCAGCCCGCCGGCACCGGCAAAGGTCTCGGTCTTTGGCGTATTCTCAAACAGGAACGGCTCATACCACAGGGTCACGCAGGGGGCGTGGCTTTCCTGCCCCACCCACACGGGCTGACCGCACAGTTCCGCGTCCTGGCGCAGATTCAGCGCATCCCCCAGGGCGATGGTCTGCCCCACTTCGGCGGGTTCGATGGATTCCAGGGTCATCTGCTCCAAAAAGGCGCGGAACCCCTGTTCGGACCAGCGGGAGGTCTGCCAGCTCCACCCCAGGAACCGGTGCAGGTCGCCCATGGTGTCGGCTTTCAGGTCGTCGCCCAGCGTCTGGGGGCATACGTCGAAGCTGTCGGCGTTGCTGCCCAGGTAAAAGCTCTCGGTCACGCCGGTCCGGATGTTGCGGGCATCGATCCAGGCACCCAGGCTGTTGGTCATGACCCACTGCAGGTTCCACCCCGGCACGGCGATCTTCCAGCCGCGGCCCAGGTCATCCACCACGGTCACGCCGCCTTCTTCGGTGCAGTGGTTTTCGGCCGGGATGATGCCTTCCGGGTCGGTGAGCCGCACCATCCCGAAGCCCGGCAGGTCGGTGCGGGTCATGCGGCTGCCGCCGCTGGTGCGCACGGACAAGGTCCGGCGCAGCGCACCGCCCGCATACAGTCCCACGCCCAGCAGGAGCGCCAGGGCTGCCAGAGCCGCCAGCCAGCGGACCAGCGGACGCTTTTGTCTGTGTTCCATGATGTTCCCCTTTCCCCGGGCCGGATGCGGCCCGTCCTGTCTTTATGGTACACAATTTCGGCACGGTTTGCAACGAAAAAAGTCCCATTCCCCCTTTATTTGCCGCATTTGCTGCACGATGTTCCTGTTTGTAGTATGATAGAAGAGCAGCCAACCGGTTTCTTGTTACAGGAGGTGTTTATTCGTGTTTTACGTCACCGGCGACACCCATGCTTCTTTTCTGGCCCTGTTCGACCAGCTCCGGACCATGCCCCTGGGTCCGGGGGACGGGTGCATCATTCTGGGGGATGCAGGATTCAACTATTCCGGCGTTGAGCAGGACCGCTGGAACAAGCAGCTCATGGAGACCCTGGAGGTCCCTATCCTGTGCGTGCACGGCAACCACGAATGCCGTCCGGCCGCTCTGCCCGCGTATGCCCTGCGGGACTGGCAGGGCGGGCAGGTCTGGGCAGAGCCGTCCTTTCCCCACCTGCTGTTTGCCCGGGACGGGGATGTGTACACCATCAACGGACGGTCTGTGCTGGTCATCGGGGGCGCATACAGCGTGGACAAGCCCTATCGTCTGGCCCACGGGTATCACTGGTGGGCGGACGAGCAGCCCGACGAAACCGTCCGGCAGCGGGTGGAGGCCGCCCTGGCCGCGCGGGACTGGCAGGTGGACATCATCCTGTCCCACACCTGCCCGGCCCGGTACATTCCGGCAGAAGCCCTGCTTCCCGGTCTGGACCAGAGCCAGGTGGACCGCTCCACCGAGAGCTGGCTGGACACCATCGAGAGCCGCACCCGGTACAGCCGCTGGTACTGCGGCCACTGGCACATCAACAAGCGCGTGGACCGGATGCAGTTTCTGTTTCACGATATACTGCCCCTGGAATAAGCGCCCGGGCAGCAAAAAGCCGCCTTTCCCGCAGCGGAAAGGCGGCTTTTTTTGTTTGTTGCGGGGTCACAGGATGGCCCGGACCTCTTCCTCCGGCACCACGCTGGTGATGCCGCCGTGGGTCTGGG
>DXNX01000006.1:0-15998 GCA_019413245.1 Oscillospiraceae bacterium | reverse complement strand
CTGCTGCGCTGCCAGCCTGTCCACCCAGACCCACGGCGGCATCACCTCCACGGTCAGGTCCTCCGGGGCCTTGTTCAGCCGCAGGAACTGGCTCATGGCACTGCCGCCGAAGATGTCCCCGGCGCCGGTGGTATCGATGACATGCAGCCCAGTGGGGGAAGGTACCTCGCCGCAGCCCTGCCGGTTGGCAAAGTGGCAGCCCTTGGGGCCGAGGGTGGCGTATACCAGTTTGACGCCGTACTCTTTCAGCAGCTTCTGGGCGCCTTCCTCCGGGGACAGGCCCCACAGGAATTCGATCTCCTCGTCGCTGATCTTCACAATGTCGGCCTGGTGCAGGCCCCATTCGATCTGTTCCTTGGCCGCGTCATCGCTGGGCCACAGGGGCTTGCGCAGATTGGGGTCAAAGCTGATGAGCTTCCCATGCTCCTTGGCGTAGGCCACGGCGGCCCGGGTGGCCGAACGGGCGGGCTCGTCGGTCAGGCTCAGGGTGCCGAAGTGGAGCACCTTGCCTTCATCCAGCAGGGCGGTGTCCACCTCCTCGGGGCGCAGGCAGGTGTCGGCGCCGGGCTTGCGGGCAAAGCTGAAGGACCGGTTGCCGGTGGAATCCAGGGTCACAAAGGCCAGGGTGGTGAACACGGCGGGGTCTACCACGATGCCGCGGGTGTCGATGCCCAGCTTGTCCAGGGTGCCTTTCAGCAGGTGGCCGAAGGTATCGTCGCCCACCTTGCCCAGCAGGGCGGTGGAGCAGCCGTACTTCTGCAAAGCGGCCAGAAAGTTGCCCGGCGCCCCGCCCGGCTGGGCTTTCAGGGTGGGATATCCGGCGTCATCGGTGGAAACGGGGGCGAAATCGATGAGCAGTTCGCCCAGTGCAACTACATCTTTCATAACCATTCTCCTTATTTTTCGTCGTGGCGGGCCTGCTCAGGGAAGGCCCGTGCAATGCTTTCTTCAATGGAAAACGCCTTGTCCAGGCGGTCATACAGCAGGAACAGCGCCACAAACAGATCGAACCAGGTGCCCACAAATGGGAGCAGCAGCAGGGTCCAGGGGGCAAACAGGACCATCAGTCCCCACCAGACCAGCTGAAGCAGGGAGGTACCCAGGGTGGCCCAGAAATTCTGGACGGTGAAAAGCAGGGCGTTGCGCAGCCGCACCATCGGGCGCTGGTCGAACAGCACCAGCTGGGGCCAGTACAGGGTGGACACCACCAGAAACACCAGGCAGCTGAACAGGTAGACCAGAAC
This sequence comes from Oscillospiraceae bacterium, assembly GCA_019413245.1. Taxonomy (GTDB): domain Bacteria; phylum Bacillota; class Clostridia; order Oscillospirales; family Ruminococcaceae; genus Gemmiger. The sequence goes on along the minus strand of DXNX01000006.1, from coordinate 14,754 downwards.
CATCACCACGGTGGGGCGCACGGTGCTCCAGAAAAAGAGCATCATCCCCGCAAAGGCCGCTGCGGCCAGAAACAGACCGGTGACGGCACCGGGCAGCAGGGCCGCCCGGGCGTTCTGGCGCATGCTGCGCTTGTAGTTCTGGCTCCAGGTACCGGGGGCGTCCCGCAGGGCGCGCAGGATGGAATCGTACAGGCAGGCCAGGAACGGCCCCGCAATGGCGCCGCCCAGGATTCCGGCGGGCAGCAGCACCAGCACGCTGCTGCTGAGGATGGCGTATCCCACCCCCACCGCCAGCGGCAGACACCCCAGAACGGTCAGCAGGCCGGTGAGGAAGAAGCGCTTCCAGTTGCGCCCCAGCACATCCTGGTACCGGTCGATGCCCACCAGCCGCCCGCGTTCGTCGCGCTGGGGTTCGCCCATCTGGTAGGGACGAAAGAGATTCATGGCCTTTCGCTCTCCTTTCCTTATTATACAGCGGGTACGGAATCTTTGGTGGTGCCGCCGGGCTGATACCGCACCGGCAGGCAGACCAGCGGCGGCAGGCCGGTGAAGTCCTTGGACAGCACCATGCTCACGGCGGTCTCGGCCAGGTCGGGTACCGGCTGCACGATGGTGGAGCAGATGTAATCCTGGTCCCCGAACATCCGGATGCCGTCAAAGCCGATGACCTGTACATCCTCCGGCACCCGCAGGCCCATGGCCCGCACCATCTTGACGGCCTGCCAGGCCATCAGGTCGGTGCCGCAGAACAGCCCGTCCAGCGGGCTGTCGGTCTCCAGCAGGTTGTGGCGCAGAAACACCTCAAAGGCGGACAGGGGTGCCTCATCCGTCAGGTTGCATACCTCAAAGGGGATGCCGGCTTCCATGCAGCCGCTGACGAACCCGTCCTTGCGCTTGCTGGGTTCATTGGTCAGCGAGGAACCGGTGCGCAGGCAGGCCACATGCCGGCAGCCCAGTTCGGCCAGCTTTTTGGCCGCCAGCTGACCGCCGCCGAAGTTGTCCGACGCCACACAGGGCACCGACACGCTGAAAAAGCGGTCGATGGTCACAAAGGGGATGCCGGCCGGGATCTCTAGCTTGGGATTGTAGGTCAGGGCGATGATGCCGTCCACCCGGTTGTGCATCACCATGCTGATGTATTCCTGCTCCCGGTCGCGGTCGTACTCGGTAAAGCAGAGCATCATTTTATAGCCGCGCTTTTCCAGTGCCATGTTCACATAGTGGGTCAGCAGCGCAAAGAACGGCATGATGGTGTTGGGAATAATGAGGGCAATGGTGTTGGTGCGGTTGCTTTTCAGGGCTTTGGCGCTGGGGTTGACCTGATAATTCAGCTTTTTGACGGCGGCTTCCACCTTCAGGCGGTAGCTCTCCCCCACCGGCAGCCCGTTGATGACCTTGGACACCGTGCCCAGGGCCACGCCGGCCTCCCGGGCCACATCGCTCATCGTGGCGGTCTGGTTTTCTCCTTTCATGAAATATTCACCTCACAGGTCGTTTGTTCTGGTCCTATTATATCGCGCTTCACGATGATTGTAAAGAGATTTCATGAAATAAATCCATCAATTTCACGCCGTTTCACCCGGGCAGATTTCACAATACAGGCCGTTCCCGATTGTACAAAACGCTAAAACCGCTGTGATTCGCAAATTTTTCGGGGAAAAGCCATTGACTTTTGGGGGCAGGGGTGGTATGTTGATTTCACAAGAAGCGTGAAACGATTCACGAACGGTTCAACAAGAAGGAGGAATCCGTCATGAACAAACTGCGTGCCGCGCCTGCCAAGGCCGCTGCGGTGGATGCCGGCATCGTCCACCACAAGCCGCTGAAACAGCGCATCGCCGAAAACTGGCAGCTGTATCTGCTGCTGCTTGTTCCGGTGATCATCACCATCATTTACAAGTACGGACCCATGTACGGCATCCAGATCGCCTTCCGCGATTTCAAGGCCAGCCGGGGCATCACCGGCAGCGAGTGGGTGGGCCTGAAGTGGTTCCAGGAGTTCTTTGAATCCCCCAACTGCTGGCGGATGATCAAGAACACCGTGCTGCTGAGCCTGTACAGCCTGCTGTGGAGCTTCCCGGTGCCCATCATCCTGGCGCTGGCGCTGAACCAGCTGCGGTTCCACAAACTCAAGCGGGTGGTGCAGACGGTGCTGTACGCGCCGCACTTCATCTCCACCATGATCATCTGCGGCATGCTGCGCATCTTCCTCAGCCCGTCCGGCGGCCTGATCAACCTGATGCTGGGCACCAGCATCGACTTTCTGAACCAGAGCACCATGTTCCGCACCATCTATGTGGCCAGCGGCATCTGGCAGGAAGCCGGATGGGGCACCATCATCTATCTGGCCACCCTTTCCAGCGTGGACACCGCCCTGTATGAAGCCGCCAAGGTGGACGGCGCTTCGGTGTTCCAGCGCATCCTGCACATCGACCTGCCGGCCCTGGTGCCCATGGCGGTGCTGCAGCTGATCCTGAGCGCTTCCAACCTGATGAACATCGGCTTTGAAAAGGTCTTCCTGCTGCAGACCGACCTGAACAAGGCCACCAGCGACATCATCTCGGTGTATGTATACGAACAAGGTATCCAGCACGCCGAATACAGTTACTCCACCGCCATCGGCCTGTTCAACACAGCGGTGAACATCGTCCTGCTCATCATCGTCAGCCGCATCGCCAAGAAGGCCAGCGACGTACAGTTCGTGTAAAGGAGGGTCCCTCTCATGTCTGGCAAATCCAAAGTTCTGGGCAAACGTCCGGGCGGTCTGTCCGACCGTGCCAGCGATGTGGTGCTGGTGGTGCTGTCGGTGGCCATCCTGCTGGTGGTCGCCTACCCGCTGTACTATATCCTTGTCGCCTCGGTGTCCGACCCCTACGACGTCTACGCCGGCAAGACCTTCTGGCTGCCCAGCCAGTTCACCCTGAAAGGCTACGCCGCCGTCTTTGCGGACGACAGCATCCTGCTTGGCTACTGGAACAGCATCAAGTACACGGTGGTGGGCACCATCTTCTCGGTGGTCATGATCTACATCACCGCCTACCCGCTGTCCAACCCCGACCTGCCGGGGCGCAAGTTCTTCAACATCTTTTTCGTCATCACCATGTATTTCGGCGGCGGTCTGATCCCCACCTACCTCATTGTCCGCGATACCAACCTCATCAACACCATCTGGGCCATGTTCCTGCCCGGCGGCGTGGCGGTATCCAACATGATCATCGCCCGCAACTTCTTTGAGACCAGCATCCCCAAGGAGCTGAAAGAGGCCGCCGAGATCGACGGCGCCTCCAAGCTGCGCATCTTCTGGGACATCATCATCCCGCTGTCCAAGCCCATCATGGCGGTCATGGTGGTGTTCAGCATGGTGGCCTACTGGAACGACTGGTTCACCGCCCTGATCTACATGACCGGCGAAGGCCGCGCGCCCCTGCCCCTGGTGCTGCGCAACATCCTGATCGCCAGCGAAACCTCCGCCAGCCAGGCCAGCATGATCTCCGGCGGCTATGCCGAATTGAACAAGCTGACCGAAATGATCAAGTTTGCCTCCATCATCGTGGCCGCCGCCCCCATGCTCGTCATCTACCCCTTCGTGCAGAAGTACTTTGAGCAGGGCTTCATGGCCGGTGCGGTGAAAGGCTGAGCACAGCGGCCGAAGTACGAGTCGGGCACCGCAAGAGGGACGAAATTTCGACCGTCACCTCATTTCCGAACTCCGGGAAACCCACCATTTTATAGAAAAGGAGAAACCACCATGAAAACATCTGTCAAACGCATGGGCGCCATCGCCGCCCTGCTGGGCATCACCGCCAGCCTGGCCGGCTGCGGCGGCAGCGGCAACACCGTGGAACCCGGCACCGTCAACACCAACACCGACCAGACCGATTTCAAAATCATCAGCGGTATTTCGGCCCTGTCCGGCGGTTACGATTCCAACGAAGTGCTGAACACCATGGCCCAGAACGCCGGTATCTCCATCACCTGGGATACCATGAGCGATTCCCTCTCCGAACAGGTCAACATCCGCATTGCCGGCAACGACCTGCCCGACGCCTTCAACGCCGTGGGCTTTTCCAACTATGACCTGACCAACTACGGCGAGGACGGCACCCTCATCGACCTGACCCCCTACATCACCGAAGAATACATGCCCAACCTGACCAAGATCCTGGAAGAGCACCCCGACATCCGCGCCGCCATCACCATGGACGACGGCTGCATCTACGGCCTGCCCGCCGGGGAGCAGATGGGCACCGCCGGTATCGGCAAAGAGGAAGATTACAACATCTACACCATCCCCCAGTATTCTATGATCAACAAGGCATGGCTGGATGAGCTGGGCCTGGAAGTGCCCACCACCCTGGATGAGCTCCACGATGCGCTGAAAGCCTTCAAGGACAACGACATGAGCGCCACCTACTACGGCAACGATCCCGGCTCCACCATCCCCATGAGCTTCGGCATCGACCAGTGGTGCTGGGGCCAGAACATCTTCTATGCCGGGTTCGGCTTTACCAACTGGACCAACGACATCTGCAACGACCTGGTGCTGCAGCCCGACGGTCAGGTGAACTTTGTCTGCGATGACGACAACTACCGCGCCGCCCTGGAATACTTCCACAACTGGTTCTCCGAGGGCCTCATCGACCAGGAAGCCTTCAGCCAGACCGACACCCAGTATATGGCCAAGTGCTCCCAGGGCGAGGTCGGTGTGGCTACCTGGTGGTACATTGAGGAACTCATGGGCGACTACGCCGACGACTACGTCTTCCTGCCTGTGCTGGAAGGCCCCGACGGCACCTATAACGTCACCGTCCGTGACGGCGGCGGCATCAACTCCGGCAACCTGAGCATCACCTCCGCCTGCGAAAGCCCCATCAACCTGCTGAAGTTCTACGACCAGTGGTATGACCCCGAAAACGTCATGCAGCTGCAGTACGGCCCCATCGGCACCTACTTCACCCAGCAGGACGAGAACGGCCTGTGGCAGAGCATCACCGACGCGGAAGCCCAGCAGCAGTTCGGCAAGAGCGCCGGCGAACTCAAGAGCGAGTACGAAGTGTACGGCCCGAAACTGATCCTGTCCGACTACTACGCCACCACCTTTGAGATGGAACCCCGTGCCGTTGACCGCCTGACCGACCTGTACGATTACTGGATGCCCTTTGTGAAGGACACCACCTGCTATCCTGTGGACTGCGTCTACACCGAGGACGAACTGGATACCATCGACAAGTGGCGCGTGGACTTTGAGAACTTTGTCTCCGAACAGGAAGCCACCTGGCTGCGGGACGGCGGCATCACCGACGAGACCTGGGCTGCCTACAAGGACAACCTGAACAGCTACGGCATGCAGGACCTGCTGGAAACCTACCAGGCCGCCTATGACCGCTATGTCCAGACTGTGGACACCGCCGCAGCCGCCACGCCCGAAAGCGCCGCCTGATTTTTTCCCGAAACTTTATCCGAAAGAGAGGTTCTTCCCCTATGCCTACCAAACTGGAGGAAGCCCGCGAATATGAAGCCCGGGAAGGCAACACCATTCCCGCCGCCGACCGCCCTCTGTTTCACCTGACCCCCTGGACGGGCTGGATGAACGACCCCAACGGGTTCTGTTATTACCAGGGCGCCTACCACCTGTTTTATCAGTATCACCCCTACGACACCGTGTGGGGCCCCATGCACTGGGGGCATGCCGTCAGCACTGACCTGCTGCACTGGGAACACCGTCCCTGCGCCCTGGCGCCGGACACCCCCGCCGATGCCAAAGGCTGCTTTTCCGGCACGGCGGTGCCTGCCCCCGACGGCCGCCTGCTGCTGCTGTACACCGGTGTGCAGGAGGACGGCCAGGGCGGCGTCAAGCAGCTGCAATGCCTGGCGGCCGGTGACGGCACCGACTTCGTGAAGGATGCCGCCAACCCCGTCATCGGGGAGACTCAGCTGCCCCCGGGCGGCAGCGCGGTGGATTTCCGTGACCCGAAGATCTGGTATGAGGACGGCCGGTATCTCTGCGTGGTCTCCACCCGGGATACCGCCGACCAGGGCCGCATCCTGCTGTACGAAAGCCCGGATGCCCGCCGCTGGACCTACCGCACCACCCTGGATACCTGCCGCTGGGAATACGGCAAGATGTGGGAATGCCCCGATTTCTTCGCCCTGAACGGCCGCCAGCTGCTGCTGGTCAGCCCCCAGGAGATGGAAGCCAGCCCCGACGGGGAGTTTCACCCCGGGTTCGGCACCGTGGCCCTGCTGGGCCGGTACGACAAGGAGAATGCCCGCTTCACCCGGGAAGCAGTGCAGCCCATCGACTACGGCACCGACTTTTACGCCCCCCAGACCGTTCTGACGCCGGACGGACGCCGGGTGATGGTGGCCTGGATGGAAAATTGGGCTACCGTGGGTGAAGCGCCCCGCCGCCACAAGTGGTTCGGCCGTATGAGCCTGCCCCGGGAACTGTTTATCCGGGACGGCCGGCTGTGCCAGCGCCCGGTGCGGGAACTGGAAGCCCTGTGGCAGAATACCCTGCACCGGCAGGAGACCCTGGACGGGGACGCCGTGTACGAGGGCATTTCCGGCCGGTGCCTGGACCTGACCGTGACCCTGGATGCCGCCGCCAGCCCGGACTGCCGCCGGTTCACCCTCCGCTTTGCAGAGAATGCCCGCTACCACACCCGGGTGGAGTGGAGCCCGGTGTACAATGAGCTGGTGTTCGACCGCAGCGGCTGCGGCAGCCGCCGGGATATTCCCCACATCCGCCGCCTGAAAGCCGCTCCCCGGAACGGCAAGCTGACCCTGCGGCTGGTCCTGGACGGAGACTGCATGGAACTCTTCGTCAATGACGGCGAACGGGCGCTGACCGCCCTGCTGGATACCCCCGCCGAGGCGGACGGCATCTCGCTGCACAGCGAAGGCCCGGTCCGGCTCAGCCTGGAGCATCACACCCTGCAATAATCGTTTTCTTCCATAAAAAATCCCCCGCGGGACCTGACAAACGGTCCTGCGGGGGATTTTTCTGGTTTGGGCGGGTGGATACCTCTGTGGCGGTTGCTTTCCATCTGTCCGGATACACAGCCAACAGCAGCTAGCCCCGTTACATTCGCTAGCACACCAACTTGCGTAAAGCACTGAAAATGTATTGCAAATTTCCAGTAACTATTTGAGTCATTCGGAACTCATTACCCATTTTGCAGCCTTTCACGGGACGCTCCCCTCATCCGCTTATTTGCCTTTTTCCACTTTGGCTTCGCCTTTCATAAACACGGAAAATAGCATAGTAAATTTCTATCAGCAGACAAGATACAACGAGCTGGAATACGATATTTTGTCCTAAACCCTCTCGCTCAAAATATCTCAATATTTTGGGAAGAAATATGCGGCAGAAATAATAATGCGTAATTAGGATAGGAAATGTTTTAGTTCCCAGAAAGGCTATTGCTTTCCCTATGCTTCTGTGCTTATCTGCCACATACTTCGACAACCATATCATTAGAAGAGTTCCGGTGATACCCGTGTATAGAAAAGCGACAAAAGATTTTCCTTTTGTCAAGGTATACATATCTGTATATCCATTCCAGAAACTCAATCCCACATAGGTTGCCACCAAAAGGACTGTTACAAATATATTGGGCCTTGCCAGGACTTTTTTGGCTTTGCCGCATTTTTTTAATAAAAATCCTATTCCAAAAAAGGGAAAAGCATAAAGAGTGGAATTTACCCACCAAACAATAGGTTTCTGCCCATATTCATTGAATAGAATAAAAGCGACCACTAAAGCAAGCACCGCTTTATAAGACATCTTATTGGTAACTGTGCATAAAACCTGGCACAAAGTTAATGTAAATACAAACCATATCGGAATATTGAGCCAGAGTCCTCTGTAAAGGAACACTGTCTGGAGCCATTCTTGCCCTGTTGGAAAATTTGCCCAACGCCCATACAAAGTAAATTGAAGTAATATATCCAAAAACAATGTGCTGTATGCTATAAGTAAATATCTGCCAAATGCTTTTTTCAATATGCCGGATACAGGGAGTGGCTTAAAAAAATAACCGGCGACCAGCATAAATAGTGGCATATGAAAAGAAAAAATCAATATCCGCTGCGGTTCTCCTGCATTGGTAAGATGTCCGAATATTACAAGAAAAATGGCGAATCCCTTTACAATGTCAAAGGCTATACTTCGTTCTTTCATGTAATTTCTCCTTAAAGAAAAATCTAAAATAAAAAAGGGCAAGGATGTTTCCGTCCTTGCCCCCATCTGGCGGAGCATCAGAGATTTGAACTCTGGCGGCGCTGTTAACGCCCTATCGCATTTCGAGTGCGACCTCTTCGACCTCTTGAGTAATGCTCCATCTTCGCTGTGCATCCGGCACAGCGTACAAATTATTATACCAAACACGTTCCCCCGCGTCAAGGGTCAGGGGGCGCTGTGGCGCTCTTGAAAAAGTCAAGCATTTATTGCGCACAAATTTTCGCCTTTTATTTTGTCTAATTTTAACATGACAATATGGCCGCCGTCAATTCCCTTGGTCGGCAGCCTCCGCTTTCCCTTATTATGTTCCTCATGCCCCCTCCAGTTTCCCCCTTTCTCCCATGTGTCCCATACTGCCTACGCCGATAGCCCTATTTCCCGCAAGCAGGCCCGGAAAGCCACTTCGCTACTTATATACCCCAGTATCTTCCGGGGGTAGTTGTTTATCCATTGTTCGGTCTCTGCGATCTGTCTTGCGCTCACCTTTTCAAAGTCGGTTCCCTTGGGGTGTTTCCGCCTAATCATAATGTTGGCGTTTTCGTTGCTCCCGCGCTCCCACGATGAATAGGGGTGGCAGAAATAAACCTTTGTCCGGGGGATGGTCTTGTTGACAGCGCTGCGCTCCATCTCCTCCGCCGCCGAGAACTCAGAGCCGTTATCAACCGTAATCGTCCTAAAAATCTTCCTGAAATTCACTGCTCCGATTTTCCGCTCCAGCGCGTCCAATGCTTTAACAATGGTCTCCGCTTTGCGGTTCGGTATCAGTATGATGATCTCCCGCCGGGTCTTTCTCTCGGTCAGTACCAGAAGCGCCTTGCTGGTACTATCCTTTTTATTGTACACCGTATCCATTTCCCAGTGCCCAAACTCCTCCCGGTTCTTTACTCTCTCCGGTCTGCGTTCGATGCTCTCACCGGCAGATGCCCTGGCCTGGTCTTTCCTTGTCTTTACCTTTTTGTACCCCTGCTTTTTCTTCCCGCGCCGCGGCAAATCCACCTGTGTGATACGCAGGAATATCCCTTTTTTGATATAGCTGTAAATGGTTGCTACGGAAACAGAGGTCTTGAATGTCCGGCCCTCCATCTTTGCATACCCCAGTACAGCGGCAGGGCTGCAATCGTTGGCGATGATCGTCTCCTCGATGTATCGGGCCAATTCGTGATCTGCTCCAATCTTCAAGTCTGGCCCTTTTTCCCGTAAGTGATTTTGATACCGCTCCTCTGCGATGTCCGGGCTGTACGCCGTCACCATCTCCCAGGTGTCCCCATCCAGCCGCTCATATTCTCCCCGCTTCAATTCCCGGTAGACGGTGGAGATGTGGACGCGCAGCTTATCCGCGATCTCTCTCGGCTTCATCCCTTTGTTCAGCCACCGTTCCATTCTCAGCCTGTCGTTCTTTGTCAGGTGCTTAAATGTGCGTTCCTTGGCCTGCACTGTAATACCTCCTCCCGTGCATCCCGGCGGGCGGTTTCCGGTTTCCCGGTTCCGTTCCGCTTGTCTTGTTTTGTCGCATTTTACACCCTTATGATACCCAATATTTCCCCGCTCCGCAATAGTTATTTTCACTGTTGCGTGTATAATGAAAAATCCCCCGGCTACCGCACCTGTAAGTGTGATAGCCGGGGGACATCTTTACTCTGTTTTTCTCTTTTCCCAGTTAATAATCTGCTCCAGCGCCTCTCGCAGTTTGTCATATCCAAACATAGCGGCGTAGGCGACGAACAAGCCCAGGGCTACTGCTCCGGCCACCATGTACCAGGTGACGGCCCACGCCATGATCTGACAGGCTGCGAAGAACGCCAGAAGGGTCACGGCCATCGCCACAAGAAAGGCCAGAATGTTGGTGGGTATCTTTTCCCAGGTGAGCTTTTTGAGAACCTGGGTGATGATGTTGGTGACCACCGTCAGGATAAGAGCCGCCAGCAGAACAGCGGATACCGCCAGGGGAATGTACTGCATAATGTTATCCATGTGTATACCCTCCTATTACACTTTCGTCAAATGCTTCTTGTCAACCGCGCCGGTGATAGCCCCGCTTTTCAGCGTGGATACCACCACGCGGTTCCCGTCAATGCCGCGCACATACAGCTTTGCGGCATATACCCATGCAGCAAACTTGCGCATGGTGCCGTAGATCGTTGCCGACTTGTCCATCTTCACCCGGTCGCCCACAGCAAGGGCTGCGTCAGCAGATGCCGTGGCCGCGATGTCGTCCTCGTCTACCCATCCATACACAGAAGTGCCCACCACATGATAGGGGTGCTTGCTTCCCGGATTGATGGCCGTCACCTTTGCCTCGCACGGCTTGCAGTTCTTTCCCGTCGCCGCATTGGAGCTGGTGTAGTGCTTCTTCGCCAGAGATTGCACCATCTGGCCCACCTTGTATTTCAGCGCTTCGGTTGCGCCTCCGGTTGTCGGCGGGTTCGGTGCCGGGGTTGTCGTGGTGCTTCCGCTCACAGCCGGGTTATAGATAAAGCCCAGGAAAGTGTACCCGCTCCCGGCTCCCCAGTTCCCTGCACCTTTCTTCCGGCGCTTTGTCCAGAACGGGGTTTTGCTTCCGTATCCGCTTTCGCTGGTCACGATCTCAGTTGCACTGATGATCTGCTCCACGATTGCCACATGACCCGCTCCATCCGATCCGTTCAGCGTCGCTCCCTTGCGCCACACCATGCAGGCCCCCAGCTTCGGCTCCTGACCTACGGCCAGGCCCCCGGCAAACTGGATAAAGTTTTCGGCGTTCACGGGCCGCAGATATTTGCAGCACCCGTAACCGCCGATCTCATTAAATCGCCCATAGGCATAGCCCACGCAGTTGGAAAGGGTGTTGCACAGCGCGTCCGCCGGCTTTCCCTTGATGGCGTCCGACCATCCTCCGCTCGCCTTGGTGATGTAATATTTGTTGCCCGCCTCCGGTCGGGTCAGTCTCGGCTTGAATGTTCCCACAGCTTGTCCCTCCTTGGGTTTTGCGTACCTGTCATAATACTTCTGCCCGAACGAGGCCCTGCGCTTTTTCGCCGTCTCGCTCTGATCTGCCGGGCGCTCAAATTGCAGCAGGACTGCATCTGATGCCTGCCGGACGCTTCCCACCGTTTTCAGCGTGGTCAGAACGGCTTTGTAACCCTCACGCAGCTCTTTCATCAGGAAATCAAGCTGCATCTCCAGGTCTCCGATGCTCCGGCCCGCCGCCTTGGAAAAATTGAAAAGTCCCTGTTTCCGGCTCCAGTAAGTCCACTGTGCCAGCCCATACCCGGCGCAGTCCCGCACGAACCCGGTATAGGTTCCTCCGTCAACCGCCGCCGTGTATGAGGCGTCCGTCATACCCAGCTTTTTTTCGTAGGTGTTTTGCAGGTTGTCCGGTCGCAGGCCGCTTTCTGCATACAGGTTTCCCATCAGCCCAGCGGCTCCACAGTCGTTTAACCCTGCGCCTTTCAGGTAGTTCCAGATTTTTTCCTCATTGTTCCTGCCGTTCAGCACGATCTATCCCTCCTTTACGGTTCCTCTGTCTGTTGCATGGCCTGCTCCATCGCCTCCCTTTCCCGTTTCATATCCTCCCGCTGCCACCGTCTGTCCTGCCGTTTATCCTTGTTGGTCTTTATCCAGCCCAGGATACCGCACTCCCCGCCCAGTGTGGCAAACACACAGGTTACAAGGGTATCCGGCACCGAGCCGTAGACCTGGAACAGCCGTATCATGGTAACGGTAAAGATAACCAGACAAATAAAGACGAGCAGCAAGATCAAGTCCATCGTTCCGATGCGCTTCTTCTTGCGTTTCGTCTTTTTGTTCACCCGCCGCCCGGCCATCTCAGCCCTCCGGGATATGCGGGTGGGCGCTTTTGTTCAGGTGCTTGTCCAACCTCGCCAGTGCATCCTTGCATGGCCCGTTGCACCCCTGCTCCACAAGCCCTTGCAGAGCGCCCCGCAGTCCGTAGCAGATCAAGGTCTGCTCCTCCTGCATGGCGTTGATGAACTCGTTCTGCTTCTTGTTGTTCTCCAGCACCTTGTACACGGCCACGACCGCCGCCACCAATGCCCCCAGTGCGCTCAGCAGGCTTGCTGCCTTGATGATAAAGTCCGCGTCGATGTACATTCCCTCGTCCTCCTGCGTATCAGCCCATCCAATCGGTTCCGCCGATGGCCTCACGGTATGCCTTATCGGCTTCCGCGATCTCGTCCCGCCCGGTCTCCGTGTCGCCCAGTTCTGCCAGCCTCGTTGCCAGAACACGGATGGCTTTTGCCTGGATTTCTGTCACCGTCTCCAGTTCAGCGATGATCTGCAAATGGCTGCTCATTCTTTCGCCTCCGACCATCCGCTGACGCCGGGTTCCCACACATTCGCATCCACATCACTGACCCAGTGCTTCCCGTTGTGCGACACCTTTGCCCCTTTGGCGTAGGCGTCATGCGCTCCAAGCGGCTGGCTCCATTCCGGCCACTCCTCCGCAGGGTCAGCGGCCACAGACCACAGGCTTGCCGCCTTGTCCGGCTCCCATCCCGCCTGCGAGGTGTGCTGCTGTACGCACCGGTACAGCTTCTCTCCATAGCGCCTGTACTGGCCCACTTTGTAGGAGACCCCCGCCTGCCATTCCTCAAACAGATTTTTGTGTTCCCCCGCAGTCGTCCCGTCGATGCCGCCGGTCTCGGCCAGGGCGACAAAGGTGATCTCCGTCGCCGCCTTGGTTTCATCCAGCATCTTGGTACGGTCGATGTAGCGGTAATGCTCGCTGATGGCATAGAAGTCGTACTTTGTCCCGTCCTCGTCCTCCGCCGTCAGATAGTGCCGGTCAATGCGGCACCGGTCGGTGATCGTGTTGTCGTCGTACTCCCGAACCGTGGTCAGGTACTCCCCCTCCTCCAGCTTCGGGCCGCCAATGACTTTCAGGTTTTCCCGAATCACGCCGTCGATTTCAGCGGTTCCGTACACATATTCCATCTTGCCTGCTCCTTTCTCGTATGCTCTCTTACCACGAGCTTCAATTTTCGTTGCAGCCCTGTTTCCACATACTTCTCAAAGAAATGTACATGGTTGCAGTGCTTCATTTGGCCCAACCGTGACAATAGGCCCTGTGCCAGCTTCGGCCTGATCTTCCGGTGTTTCCGCATGGCCCGGTAACATTCTGATAGCGACTTTTTCAACCGCACCATATTCCGCTTTCGCAGCAGGGAAAACTTATGGCCGAACCGGTATCCCAGCGCCGCCACCGTCCGCTTTGCCGTCGGATAGAGCTGCCACTTGTTGTTCAGCTTCAACCGGCGGCCTGCAAGCCAGTCCTCGATCATGCCCCGCAGCTTTCGCAGTTTCCTTTTGTTCCGCCCGAACAGCGTCAGGTTGTCCATGTACCGCATATAGTGGTCACACAGCCCGCTGTTCCGTATCATCTGGTCAAGCGGTTGCAGCACCGTGTTGGCAAACCACTGTGAGAAAAACGCGCCGATCAGGACGCCGTACTTCATCAGCCGCTCACATACATCCAGCATCCTCCGGTCTTTGACCAGCCTCCGCAGGCGGGCCATCACCGTTTCAATGGTCAGGCTGTCGTAAAAATGGTGGATGTCCAGCTCCTCTGCATACTTCGTCCCTTTCGGGTCTGTCCGCATCCATTTCTTGATTGCCTTAACGCCGTAATGGATGCCCCGGCCCTTTATACTTCCGCAGCAGAACTTGTCCATTCCCCGCATCAGCACCGGTTCCAGAACTTGAATGACCGCATGGTGAACATACTGGTCGGGCCACAATCTCGGCTCTGATATGTCCCTCCATTTTCCGGCGCTCTTGTCCCAGCGCCGGGCTATTCTCGGTGGGGCCGCATCATATCCGTTGACGATGATCTCTCGCAGCTTCTCCACATATCCGTCGATGTCCGCCTCCACCCGCAGCACCGTTTTATTGGGCCTGTGGTGTGGGTGCCATTTATGCGTAGCGTTCACCGTGAGGATAGCCAGCCTGAGATTTTCGTCTGAAATCAGTTTTGGGTATAGGTCTTTTGCTCGTTTCATACAGGATGTTTGCTCCTCCTTTTAGCCTCACGATCTTTCCACCGCTCCCGCCGGTTGCGGGAGTGTACTAAACCGTGTCCTGTTGGCTAATCTGCACCAAGGGGTGCCGAGGAAGATCACGCCCTCGCCTCTCCCCATTCGAGCAAATCCCAGCATCAGCGGGTTTGCAAGGAAGAGGAGGAGCAGCGGAGAAAGTAAGCCCTGGCCCGTGGGCCGGGGCGCACGCTCCGCAGCTTGTGACGACGAGGAATGGAGGTGGGTAGCCAGTCCTAAAAGGACGCGGCAGCCGATGTTCGCGTTGGCGTTCGACACGGAATTGTAGTTCACATAGAACAACCCGTGGTTCCCGTTCCGGTTATAGTTACCGCCGAAGTGCAGACACGGGTTGGACGCGTTGAAGTTCCAGTTATCCGACGAGCCAAAAACCAAGGCACCGACTGCGTGCGCGATCTCCCCCTGTATTTTCACGCCGCGTTTGCGGCGGAAAACCCTTTGTGGGTGATTATGTTATTC
>DXNX01000059.1:10303-14006 GCA_019413245.1 Oscillospiraceae bacterium | reverse complement strand
GTTGTGGATGATTACGCCCACCATCCCGCCGAGCTGGCCGCCACCCTGGCCACCGCCCACAAGATGGGCTATGACCGCATCATCGCGGTACACCAGCCTTTCACTTACAGCCGCACCAAGGCCCTGATGGACGACTTTGCCAAGGTCCTGAAGACCGCTGATGTCTGTGTGCTGCTGCCCATCATGGGCAGCCGTGAAGTGGATGACGGCAGCGTGCACACCGAGGACCTGGCCGCCAAGATTCCCGGCAGCGTGGTGGTTGACGGGCTGGAAAGCGCCGCCAACTGGGTGCGCGAAAACGCCAAAAAGGGCGATCTGGTGGTCTGCATGAGCTGCGGCGACCTGTACAAGGCAGCTGACCTGATGGTCCGCTGAGTTTTCCACCAAATATCCATAAACAGTGAAAAATCCCCCGTACCGGAAATGCAACCGGTACGGGGGATTTTTTGTTTCGTTATTCTTCCGCCTGGCTCAGCAGGACACGGTCGTCGGACAGGGCGTGCCCGGCCTTTTTGGCAAACCGCTGGAGCAGGTCGTCCACGGTCAGGCCGTCCCGTTCGGGGCCTGCAATATCCAGCACGATGCGGCCGCTGTCCATCATCAGGGTGCGGTTGCCCAGGGTCAGGGCATCGTGCATATTGTGGGTGATCATCAGGCAGGTGATGTGGTTTTCGGCCACAATCCGCTTGGTCAGGTCCAGCACCTTTTCGGCGGTGGCGGGGTCCAGAGCCGCGGTATGTTCATCCAGCAAAAGCAGCTTGGGAGTGACCAGGGTAGCCATGAGCAGGGTCAGTGCCTGCCGCTGTCCGCCCGAAAGCAGGCCTACCGGCTGTTTCATCCGGGTTTCCAGGCCCAGTCCCAACTGGGCAAGGCGCTCAGCAAACTGTTCCCGGTCCGCACGGGTAATACGGGAGAACGGCGAGGTTTTGCCCGATGCCCGCAGATAGGCCAGCGCCAGGTTTTCCTCAATGGTCATGTTGGGCGCCGTACCACGCAGGGGGTCCTGGAACATGCGGCCGATGGTCTTGGACCGGCGATAATCCGGCAGGAAGGTAATGTCCTGTCCATCCAGAACGATGCTGCCGGTGTCCGGGATGAAGGACCCGGCAATAGCGTTGAACAGGGTGGATTTGCCTGCGCCGTTGGAGCCCACAATGGTGGCGAAATCGCCGGGGTTCAGATGCAGGTTCACCCCGGTAAGGGCCACCTTTTCATTGACGGTGCCGGGGTTGAAGGTCTTGCCCACGTTTTTCAGTTCAAGCACGGCTGCCACCTCCCTGTTTGCTGGCTGCCCGGCGGCGCTGGGCGAAAGCCACGTTCTTGCGGATGGTGGGGGCCGCGATGGCCAGCCCCACGATGACGGCGGAGAGGAGTTTCATACACTCGGAAGGCACATTGATGCGCAGCGCAAGCGCAATGATAAAGCGGTAAATGATACTGCCGCCGATGGCCGCCACCGCCTTGACCCACAGCCCGCCCCGGGCAAAGAGGGTCTCGCCGATGATGAGGGAGGCCAGGCCGATGACCACCATGCCGGTGCCCAGGTTGATATCGGCGGAGCGCTGGTACTGGGCCAGCACCGCACCGGAAAGGGAGGTCATAGCATTGGCCACGCACAGCCCCACCGTGACGGTGAAGGCGGTGTTGATGGAACTGGCCCGGACCATGTCGGGGTTATCGCCGGTAGCGCGGATGGAAAGGCCCAGCCTTGTCCCCAGGAAGAGGACAAGCAGCACACAGACCACCAGGGTGATGACCGCCGCCACAATGAGCTTGTAGGGGGCATTTTCCCCCATCAGGTCCTGGGCAATGGTAAAGATGGTGGTGGTCTTGAGCATGGGCACGTTGGAAGAAAAGCCCATAATAGCCAGGTTCACGGTATACAGACCGGTGTTGGTGACGATGCCGGCCAGAATGGACGGCACCCCCAGGCGGGTCTGCAAAAACGCCGTGACGAACCCGGCGCAGGCACCGGCCAGAATGGCCAGGACCAACCCCAGGAAGGGATGGCCCGCCACAGCGGCGGTGGCGGAAACGGCACATCCCAGAGTGAACGCGCCGTCGGTGGTCATATCCGCAATATTGAGGACACGGAAGCTGAGGAACAGGGCCATGGCCACAAGAGAATAGATGCAGCCCAGTTCCAGCGCGCTTTGGATGATGGCGATGGAGAACATGGTCGGCAGGACCTTCCTTTCGGGAAAAGATTGGGTTTACAAAGGCAAAAGCAGCGCACCTGCAAGGGCGCTGCCTGCCATGAGAATCCAGGGTTTATTCGGCTGCGGTGACGACTTCCTTCAGGGTACCGCCCAGGGAAGTATAAACGGAAGGATCAATGCCCAGAGCCGCGGCGGTCTCGGTATTGACGGTGATGATGCCACCTTCCATCACATGGTATTCAGGCACAGTGCCGGTCTGCAGCACATCCAGAGCCATATCGGCGGTGGTGGTGCCCAGGTCGGTGTAGTTGACGCCGCAGGTGGCCAGGGCGCCGGCGGTGACGAAGCTGTCGGCGCCGGTATAGTAGGGCACGCCCGCCTTGGTCAGGGTCTCACTGACCGCAGCCGCGGCTGCCATGACCACGTTGTCGGTGGGGGTGAAGACGGCGTCGGCCTTGTCGGCCAGGTTGGCCGCAGCGCTCAGCACCTCATCGTTGGTGTTGCCGGTGGCTTCCACATAAGCGATGCCTTTCTCGTCCAGGTAGGCTTTGGCATCCTCGATGGGCTTTTCGGAGTTGGGCTCGGAGTTGGAGTACAGCAGCCCCACCGTCTGGATGTCGGGGTCGGCGGCAAACATCATATCCAGGATAAACTTGGTATCCAGCGCATCGGAGGTACCGGTGACGTAGTCGATGCCGGTGAGCTGAGCGGTCTCAGGGTCGGAAATAGCGGCGTAGATGACCGGGGTCTCGGTCTCCGCAGCGGCGGTGGTCATGCACTGGGCCGCCAGAGAGGCAATGGGAATGATGGCATCGTAGCCGTCGGAAACGACCTGAGTGCCGATCTGGTTCAGGGTGGTGGCATCGTTCTGGCCGTTGAAGTCCTTGTACTCGATGGTGATTCCCAGCTCAGCAGCCTTGGCATCCAGTTCGGCTTCGATGGCGGTACGGATCTCGTCCAGGCTGGCATGGTCCAGCTGCTGCACGATGGCGATGCGATAGCCGTCCGCGGAAGCGTTGTCGGCGGTAGCGGCGGAAGTGGTAGAAGCGCCGGAAGTATTTCCGGTTCCGCCGCAGGCGGCGAGGGACAGGGCGAGGGTGGCAGCGGTCAGCATAGCAATGGTCTTTTTCATGGTGAGCATCCTTTCTTCAAATGCAAATCAAGCGGTTGGACGGACTTAAAATGCGCAGCCCCGCCATCGCTCTGCCAGTCGGATGTGTTTCATGGTGTATGGCCCCCCTTGTTGAATACCGTGGGTTTCCGTCTGTTCCGGGGATAAAAAAACTGCCCCTGCACAGACGTATTGTCTGTGCAAGGGCAGGAACAATTTCCTGTGGTGCCACCTTGCTTGCCGTGTTTTGCACGGCCGCTCTGCGGAGAGCCAACACTCCCCTGCCCTGTAACGGGGGCTTCCGTCACTGGATACTCAGGCAAAGCCCTTTCCCCGTGCCCTCAGCGAACCATTTGTCTGCGCCGCTTTCCGCCCCGTTCCCAGCATCGGGGGCTCTCTGTGGGTGCGCCTGCAGTTTTACCTTCGCTTCATT
>DXNX01000059.1:0-10293 GCA_019413245.1 Oscillospiraceae bacterium | reverse complement strand
CATTAGTTTAGCTAATTAAAGCACAGTTCTCCGATTTTGTCAACACTTTCGGGAAAGATTTTGTTTCTTTTACCAGACGGTCCCATCCGCCGTTCCGGGATCTTCGGTCAAAGACGTACATTCACCGGCCGAAGGCACCACGAGAATCTTCTGGAAGTACTCGGCCGCCGGCAGGGACGAAGCCTGCGCGTCATCGGACAGGATGCCGTTATTCTCGGCATAGGGACTGTCCTTGCCGTCCAGTGCCAGGAAATAGGCATCGCCGTCGTCTGCCTCCTCTTCCCCGTCATCGGTGGGTGCGGGGGTGGATTCCAGGGAGGATGCCTCGTCGTCCTCCGGGGCAGAGGTGGGCTCTGCGGCCAGCTCATCCGCCAGCGCAGCGGCGTCAGACAGGGTATCGTACAGGGGCTGGGCATCCACCGCCTGAGGCTGGGTACCCTGGCCGTCCACATCCAGGTACACGCCCAGGATGGAGCAGACCTTGCCGGCCGCCGGGGTGGACCCGGTGTTGATCGCCATGGCCAGGTTGGTCTGGGGCATCTCCCCGTCGCCGTTCAGGTCAGCAGACGCCAGCAGCACCTGTTCCGGATCAAACATGCCAAAGAAATTCTGGTCGCTGTACTGCTGCCACACCGCGGTGAAGTTTTCGGCCATGGAAGCATTCTGCCCGTTGCCGGACAGCACACTGTCCAGAACAGACAGCGCACGATCGGTGTTTTCACCGAACAGCAGTTTCAGGTCGTTCTGTTCTTCCGCACTGCCCTGGGCCAGGCGCTGCATCTGGTACAGCAGCCGGTAGGACGAGTTGGTGCGAACTGCATTTCCTTCCTGCAGATTGGTCAGCAGATGGCGGGCAGTACTGCCGGAGAGTTCTTCGGCGTTCACTTCGTCATCCAGAAGCGTGCTCAGGCCGGTGAGGGCCAGGTCGGGGTCGCTGTCATTGCCCAGGCCTACCACGATAAACTTGCCGCTGTCCCGCTGGTTTTCGTTGTAGGTGTACAGCCAGGACCAGAAGTCGGCTTCCTCCTGGCTGGAGAAGGTACAGCCGGTACCGGTGTCGATATACTGCTGCATAGCCAGCGCAGCGACGGGGCCGCAGTCTTCCAGCAGCACGTTCACGCCCTGGCTTTCGTGCAGATATTGGAGCAGGGCCTGCTTCATCTGCCAGGTCTGGGCAGTGTTTTCCGGGGCACCGGCCAGGAATACCCGATAGTTGCCGTTGCCGAAATCCTCGCTGTTGATGCCTTGTTCCAAATCCACCGGGCTGCTGTTGGCGGTCAGGTAGCTTTCTTCAGGCGTCAGGTCCTGGGCGGCGACGGTCTGCGCCGTCTCGCCGGTGGCGGCCGGCTGCTCCACATGGGCAGCGATGGCCTCCTCTGCGGTCATATCGTTGTAGAAGAAATCCTGCAGGATGTCGCTGTTGGTCTGCCAGTCGGGGTCATACATGACGCGGTCATCCATGCCGGTGCGTGCCCCGTAAGTACCCTCCACCGGCAGGGACATCTGCTCGGTCTGCACGCCCAGGAAGCCCGGCAGCTGCACCAGCAGTGCCGCAATCTCCGACTTGGTGAAGTTGGTCTGCACCAGCGGCAGGACCGTATTGAGCAGGTCATCCAGCTCTGTCACAGATGCATGCTGGATCTGGTCCAGCACCGCCTGGATCACCGTGCGCTGACGCACGATGCGCTGCCAGTCGTTGTCGATGGCGCGCAGGCGGGCATACTGCAGGGCGGTGTAGCCATCCATGTGGTTGAGCCCAGCGTGAACCTTACCCACGATCAGCATGGAGTTGGAAGGCACTTCCCAGTTCAGGGCGGCGGCTTCCATCTCGGTCAGCTCGATGTCAATACCGCCCACGGCGTCCACGATCTGCACAAAGGAGTTGAAATTGAACCGCACATAGTGGTCCACGTCCAGATTCAGGCATTCGGACACAGTGTCCATGGTCAGCTTGGCGCCGCCATACCGGAAGGTGTGGGTGATCCAGTCGTACTGGTCCTCGTATCCCTCCATCATGATAGGCACGCCGGTGGCCCGCTCAATGGACACCAGCTTGATGGTGTCTTCCTGAATATTCAGCGATGCCACGATCAGACTGTCGGCCCGGGCGTCATCACTGAACTCGGTGGTGTCGTCGGTGCCGTCCAGCTCATTCAGATGGGTGAAAGCATCGGCATCGTTGACGGCGTCGGTGCGTTCATCGGTACTGATGAGCAGAATGTTCAGCACGTTGTCATCCTCGAAAGGACTTCCTTCCGGCATGACCATATCTCCGGTATTGTGCGCCAGACCGGTACTGTCCAGGTCCTGGTCCTCCCCGGCGTCAATGGTACCCATACTGTCCACCGT
Source organism: Oscillospiraceae bacterium (assembly GCA_019413245.1). GTDB lineage: Bacteria > Bacillota > Clostridia > Oscillospirales > Ruminococcaceae > Gemmiger. The sequence goes on along the minus strand of DXNX01000059.1, from coordinate 7,944 downwards.
ACCGTCGTCATAACGAATCAGGTCCAGCTTGCCGTTGACATAGGCCACCGCCAGGCCCGCAAACACCACAACCACGCACAGCACACCCAGCAGGACGCGTGCCCACACCGGCAGCCGTCGCTTTTTCGGGGCGGTTTCCGGTTTCTTTTCACTGGTGGCTTTTTCCGGCACAGGCGGGTCCTTCGTGGCAGAATCAACTGCCGGTTCGGATGCTTTTTTCTCCGTGTTTTCGTCCTTGTCTTCCGGTTTTTCCTCATCCGCAGCAGCAGTCTCCGCCTTGGATTCGGATGGCGCCGGATTTTCGGGCTCGCATTCCGCTTGTTCCTTATCTTCCGCCGGTTCGGGATCGGATATTTTTTCTTCCGTCTTCGCGGCAGATGTTTCTTCCGCCTGTTCCACCGGCGTTTCTTCCCCGGCAGCAGTTTCGGAAGGAACATCCGGCTGCGGTTCGGCAGCGGCAGATGCCTGGTTTTCCGGTTCTGCCGGTTTTTCTTCCGGCTCGGTGTTGACGGGCTTTTTTTCTTCTTCCTTCATATTACTTTCCTCATTGTTTGCGCCGCAAACGGCGGAAGCCTGCTTTCAGGCTGCAGGAGTAGTACACAAACGCCACCCCCGCAAACACCGTGGGAGCCAGCGCACGCCAGGTAAACCAGCCGTGCTGGATGGAATGGGCCCGCAGGGCTGCCAGCCAGACCGGCGCCATCAGGGCGGTGAGGCCCAACGGCAGGGCGCGCAGCAGGGCGTCCCGGCTGCGCAGGCAGACCACAAACGCCGCCACACACAGCACCGCAATCACGACCAGCGGCCAGAACAGTCCCTTGGACTGCAGCGTATCATACACAAAAGCAAAAATATTGCCCCAGGTCAGTTCAATACCGTGCCAGGTATCGGCAGCGGTGCGAACCCCCATCTGGTGGATGGCATCCCCGATGACGTTCTGTCCGGTGATGAGCCCGGCCAGCACCCACTTCAGTGCCCAGCAGACGCCGTATCCCACGCCCCAGCACAGGGACCCGGAAACGACCGGGGCACACTGTCTGGGTCCGGAACACAGGCGCTGGGGCACGCACACCAGCCAGACCGCCATGGGCAGTCCCAGGGTCAGGATGGGCGTAACCAGCAGGTCACAGAAGGCAGTGGCGGTTCCCAGCACCACCAGCCCCACCGCCAGGTCCGATGCCGTGCGGGGGCCGAATCGTTTGTCCAGCACCCAGGCACAGCCCGCATAGGCCAGAAAGAAGGTGGTAAAGAACTGTACCTGCCGGGGCACAAAAAACACACTGACTGCCAGCTGGCTGACAGCAAACCAGAGAGCCGGGCGCCATCCGGCCTGCTTCCACAGCCGGGCCAGCACCAGAGCCAGCAGAACAAACAAAACAACGTACTGCACCAGCCGTACCTGCCCGTAGGTCAGGAACGCCAGCAGCGGCCGCAGCCAGATGAGATAGCCATGCCAGTAGCGGGCATAGGAGAAGGCTTCCAGGTCCTGCGGAACGCTGCCTTCCTCTTCCCGGGCTTCCAGGTATTCGGCCAGGTCATCCTGCATGGATTCAAAGTTATCCACATTGTAAGTAGTGCTGCGCATCATGGCAGTCAGCGGGTCGGTTTCATCCGCCGCAGCCGCCTCAAACAGCATGATGGTGTCGGTATAATTGTCCATCTGATAGAGCTTGAAGCCGAAATATTCGGGATACAGCCCTTCCTGCTGCAAAAGCGGTACTGACCGGGCGATGTTACGCCGTACCGGAGCACCGGGTACGCAGTACGCCGCGAACAGCAGCACAAACAGCAGCACAAAGGCAGCCGCAAAGGCCACCGCTGCCCGCCCCAGAAAAGCCGGGGCTGAAAGTGGTTTTTGCCGCACGGGTGGGGTCTCCTTTCCTGTGGGCACACAAAGGTGCATTATGCATCAGTATACCACACACGCCCCCGCCAAACAAGTGAAAAGGATGTGTACGACCCGCGGCGTCAGGCGGCATCCGCCTGGCGGGAAACAGAAAGAACGATTCCCATTTCTCCCAGCAGCATGAGCAGGCTGGTCCCGCCGGAGGAGAAGAACGGCAGGCTGATACCGGTGTTGGGGATGCTGTTGGTGACCACCGCAATATTGAGCACTGCCTGCAGAATGACCTGGGTGACGAATCCCACCACCAGAAGAGCCCCGAACTTATCACGGGCACGCACCGCGATGTGCATGCCCCGCAGAAACAGAGCCAGAAACAGCACCACCACGAGAGCCGCCCCCACAAAGCCCAGCTCCTCGCACAGGATAGAAAAGATAAAGTCATTCTGGGGTTCGGGCACATAGAGGTACTTCTGGCGGCTGTTGCCCAGGCCGAGCCCCACAATACCGCCCGACGCAATGGCGTACAGACTCTGGATGGTCTGATGGCCGGCTCCCAGCGGGTCTGCGAAAGGGTCCAGCCAGGAGGACAGACGGCTGGTGGCATACGGCACCAGATCCGGCAGCAGCACCACCGCCGCCGCAATAGCCCCCACCCCCAGCGCGCCGGCCATACCGAACCACTGCAAACCGGTCCCGCCCACGAACATGAGCACTGCCCCGATGCCCAGGATCAGCACCGTGCCGGACAGGTGGGGTTCCAGCAGCATAAGCACCGCCACCACCCCCAGCACCAGAGCAAAGGGCAGCACCCCGGTAGAAAAGCGCTTCATCCGGTCATGGTTGAGAGAGATGATGTGGGAAAACACCAGCACCACCGAGAATTTGGCGATCTCGCTGGGCTGCAGAGTTCCCAGGCCCGGAATGACGATCCAGCGCTTGCAGCCGTTGTATTCCGGCATGAACAGCACCACCGTCAGCAGAACCAGAGAAATCCCCAGCAGCCACCAGGACAGCTTGTGCCAGATGTGGTAATCCACCAGGGAGGCCGCATACATGGCGATGACGCCCAGCACCGCGAACAGCAGCTGCGGACGGATGTAGGTATAGGCATCCCCCCGGCGGTAGAGCGCCACCGCATACCCGGCCGAAAACAGCATGAGCAGCCCGTATGCCAGAAGCAGCAGCAGAATGGCCGCAAAGGGCAGGTCGAACCCGGGCAGCGCTGCGGCCCGCCGGGTCATTTTTTTGGCAATGGACATGGACATAAAAAAGCCCCCTTCCCCGCCTATTGTACGCGGAAAAGGGAGCTGTTAGTCAGGTATATCCGGATTTTTCGGCTCAGCCGATGGTGGTCAGGGTGGTGCCGGGGTAGTAATGCTGCAGGATCTGCTGGTAGTTCCAGCCGTTCTGTGCATAGCCGATGGCGCCCCACTGGCTCATGCCGCAGCCGTGGCCGTAGCCGTACACGTCAAAGATGAAGCAGTCCAGTCCGGCATCGTAAGTAACGGTGAAGCACTGGCTGCGCAGGCTGCGTCCGTCGACGCTGCATCCTGCGGTGAGCACTTCCCGGAACCAGCGTCCGGAACAGGTATCATTGCCGCTGGCGTTGGGGCCGATCTGCATCTGCGTGACCCAGCCATATTCATTTTTGGACAGGATGGTAAACCAGCTGTTGGGGTCCACACCGGACAGGTCCACCCCCATCTTTTCCTTGATGCGGTCCTGGAGCGTCTGGCGGGAGAACCGGGCGCAGCCGGTGTTGTAGCCGTTGGTATTCCAGTTGCTGGCCACGCTCTGGTCATAGGGGCTGTCCACGGCCACCAGCCAGGGGCGGGAGTTGCCCCAGACATCGGCGGCAGAAGCCGTGCCGGTGGAGGCCGAAGCAAAATACGGCGTGAAGCAGACCTGCCCGTTATAAGTCACCAGCACGTTGGCTACTTCCTGGGCAGCCGCCGTGGCCGCACTGCCGGGCGTGGTACCGGCCACCGAGGGATACCCGCTCTGGCTGAGGATCCAGCTGTGGGTGGCCACACACTGCGCCTTGTAGGCTTCCGCCGGGGCATTGGGTCCCAGTTCGTTCTGGGCCACCATGGCCAGGCAGGTGACCAGATCCATCGTCTGGGCCGTGCCGTTCATGGTCACATTGATGGTGGCCGATACAGTGGAGCCACCGGAGTTGCCGGAGTCTCCCGAGTTGCCGGAATCACCGGAATCGCCCGAAGTACCGGAATCCGAGGAAGCGTCCGAGGAGGAAGCCGCATCTCCGCCTTCTGTGGAGGAGGAGGAAGAAGAAGAACCGGACGTGATGCTGTCGATGGTGACAGTCTGTTCCGGCAGCGTACCTTCGGCGCCCTGATTGATGTCGGTCTCGGCGGCACCGGATTGCCCGGCAATATCCGTCAGACCGGCCAGCAGGTCATCCGCCGAAGCGATCAGGTCCTGGGTCTGCTGGGTCAGCGACGCCAGAGAGGCATCCATCCCATTATCGGCAGAAGAAGACACCGTACCGTTGTTCTGGGTACCGCTGCCGCCGGTCCCGGCGCGCAGACTGGTCAGGGTGGTATAGCGTTCCATCTGGCTGCTCATCAGGGTCGTGCGGTCAGGGGCGGATTTGCCCGCGCTTTCGTATTGCAGGCCGGTGAGCAGGGCATTTTCATTCGTGGAAATGCTGGCTGTCAAAGCCGGGTCCTCGTCATCATGGACCAGCCGTCCGGTCACACACAGCCGCACGCCCTCGGTGCTGCTGTCCCCTACCAGGGTCAGGTAGCTTTCCCCGTCGGCGGAAGCAGATGTGCTGTTGTACAGGCTGCGGGTGCCGATATTGAGAGAGAAGTCCAGATACTCGTAATAGTTGGAAAGGTCGGTGTACGCTGTGGGATCAAAGCCGCCTTCCTCGCTGGGGTCCTGATAATAGACCGCCACCACCTTGCAGCGGTAGGCCGTGCCCGGCAGATAGAGGGTAAACCCGCTGTTGTCCTGAATGGCATCGATGTCTTCCAGGTTCGCCAGGCTGCCGCCCCATTCAATGACCGTGTTGGACGGTGTGGAACTGCCCAGCCAGTCTTCTGTCGCAAAGATGGAAGAGGCTTCCTCCGACTGGCTGCGGGCATCCTGCCGGTCCTGCGCATACACGAACTGGCCGTTCATGCCGGGAAGTGCCAGATAACCGGCAACACCATCCAGACGCTTCATGCCCTTGGTCAGATATTTCTCGGCCGTCTCATCAAAAGTGGCCGTACCGTAGCTCTTGGGAGCAGGACGCACGCCCAGGTCATTATGGAAGAAATACCATATACCACCCGCACCCAGCGCCAGGACCAGCACAATACACAGGAAGGTCAGAATGGCGCCCCGGCGGCGACGACGCTGGGTCTTTTCGATCATGGCCAGGCTGCGGTTCTTGATGGCCGAAGCGTCCGGAGTGCGGCGCTTTCCTGCGCCGGAAGACGGAGCAGACGGCGGTACATCCACCTTATCGAACAGCATGCTGGCCGCCTGCTGCAGGTCTTCGGTGGAATGGGGCGGTTCCTTCTCATCGGCCGCCATGGCTTCTGCGATGGCCTTGGGGTCCAGCCCGGCGGAAAAATCCGGAATGTCGTCATCCAGAAGAGACGGCGCCGGCTGACCGCGCCGAGCAGTATCCCCGGCAGGCACAACAGGCTGCAGCGGCGTGTCAAAGGAGGCAGTTGCCTGGCCGCGCTGGCTGCGCGAAGCGGCCGCCGCCTGGGGGCCAGCCGTGGTGAAGTCCAACGGGTCCGGTTCGGCAGGGGTATCAAACCCCAGTGCCTTGATCACCGAATCCGGCACAGGGGTTTCCTGCGCCGGGGTTGCCGAAGCCGCCGGGGTCGTCTTGGCGGCCGGGGCGGTCGTGGGCTTTTCAAAGGTAATGGTACCCGTGGGGGCTGTGTCGGTGGAAACAGACGTTCGTGCCGCTGTGCGGGTCCGGCGGGGAGTGAACCGGCCGGTGACCGGTGTGGAACGGGGCTGGCCTTCCTGAGACACGATGAGCAGGGGCCGTTCGTGCCCGGGCCGGAAAGTGATGGCCGACGGCAGCGGCTTCAGACCCAGCGCCCGGCGGCGGACCATGTCCAGCAGGCTGTTGGCGATAGCGGCATCGCTGTGGTCCGGGCTGACGGCCGTAGCCACAGCCCCGCGCTTGTCGCACAGCAGGACAAAAGGCGCCTGCCCGACAGTGGCCGGCATGTACACCACGGCATAGTCGGCCCCGCCGTAGGCCAGAGCCAGCTGGGCGCGGCCTGCGGCGGCCTGCACCACATCGCCGGGGAATTTTTCCAGCAGGGACGCCGGCGTGACCAGCTTGCGGGCGGTCTCCCGGTCGGCCCAGGTCTGGGTACCGAAATCATAGGCCGCTTCGCTGTGCTCCAGCGGCTGCAGACGCGCACCAATGAGCCGTCCGGTGGTTTCATCGGCGGCCACCAGAAGGCGGCGCTTTTTCAGCAGCACATCCAGCGTGGCCTGGGCCAGACCGGTCTCACCATCGGCGTACACCGTATCACCAAGGCGGGCACGCAGTTTCTGGACCCATTTTTCGCAGTATTCGTCAGCCATGGCCTGCGTCGGTGCGCTGACCTGCACGCAGACCGCGAACTCTCCGTCGCGCTCCAGCAGGCGCAGGCCGGAGCAGCCTTCGGCCTGTACCGCACGCAGCGCGGCACGGACATCGGCCGCCGGCAGGCCGAACACCCGCAAAATGCGCATTTGGCTCGATAGCATAGGGAGTTCCTCCTGTTGTGATCTATGGTTGGGCGGGACAAAATCCCGGTCAGAATTCAGGGACAGGGTCACCGGGTTCCAGCGTCACGCCGGAATCCGGAGGCAGGCCCAGCGCCATGCGGCGCAGCAGGTCCAGGGCATACAGGGCGGCACGGGTACGGATGATGGACCGTTCCTGATACCCGCCCAGCTCCAGCCGCATAAGGTAGGCGCGCCCGCCGCGGGCATCGGCACCGGCCAGGTAGACAGTCCCCACCGGTTTGCCGGGCAGCGCGCCGCCCGGGCCCGCCAGACCGGTGATGCCGACGGCCAGGTCCGCCCCGGAAGCCTTCAGCGCTCCCCGGGCCATGGCCACGGCCACCGGACCGGAGACCACGTTGCAGCGCTCGATCAGGGCCGGGTCCACCCCCAGCAGGCGGCTTTTTGCCTGCTCGGCATAGGTGACAAAGCCAAAACCGAAGACCTCGCTGGAGCCGGGAACGTTGGTGATCTTTTCGGCCACCAGGCCGCCGGTGCAGCTCTCGGCCGTGGCGGCGTGCAGGCCGCGCTCCCGCAGAACGCGCACCACGGTGTATTCCAGACCGGGCACGTCGGTATCATAGGCGTTATCGCCCAGGACCGCGCGGAATTCTTCAATGCGGGCACGGCAGGCTTTTTCGGCCTCCTCGGCGGTGGCGGCCCGGGCCGTGACCCGGATCTCGCTCTCCCCCGTCTTGCAGTAGATGGCGGCGGTGGGGTTTTCGCTGTTGAACAGAGCCGCCGCCTTGCTGGCAATGCGGCTTTCGCCCCCCAGCACCCGCAGGGTCACCGAATGGATGGTGCAATTCTGCCGGGCCTGCAGAGCCGGGCGGACCTGCTCGGTCCACATGGCCTTCATCTCCCGGGGAACGCCGGGCATGAGAACGGCGGCGTGGCCCTGCTCATCCTCGAACCAGGCGCCGGGAGCGGTGCCGTGGTCGTTGGGAATCTTGTGGCCCCGGGTGGGGACCATCGCCTGCTTGCGGTTGTTCTCACTGGGGGTGCGGTGGGTACGGCCGAAGAAATCCACGATCTTCTGCCATTCTTCCTCGTCAAAATGCAGGGTATCTCCGAAGGCTTCGGCCACCGTTTCCTTGGTCAGGTCATCCGCCGTGGGGCCCAGCCCGCCGGAAAACACCAGCAGGTCGCTGCGCTGCCGGGCCTGGGTGACCAGTTCCCGCAGACGGTCGGGATTGTCCCCGATCACATGCTGGTGCAGCACCGAGATGCCCAGTTCCGCCAGTTCCCGGCTCAAAAACTGGGCGTTGGTATTGACGATGTCGCCAAGAAGAAGTTCGGTTCCCACACAGATGATCTCTGCGGTCATAGTCGTTGCCTCCGTATAC
>DXNX01000058.1 GCA_019413245.1 Oscillospiraceae bacterium | reverse complement strand
GCGGCGATGCGCCGGGCCAGGGCCGCCAGCACGAAGCTGCCTGCCACGCAGACGACCCAGAACGCAGCCCACACGGGGAATCCCCCGCCCAGGGCCCGCACAAAGCGCAGCAGCACCAGGGTGATGAACACATGGTGGATGAGGAACACGCCATAGCAGTCCTTGGCCAGCAGGGCCAGGACCTTGGCCACGGCGGGAGCGGCCGCCTGGCCCAGCCAGAACAGCGCCCAGAACACCGCCCCGGCCAGCAGGCTCAGGCTGTGATAAGCGGGCAGGCCCGCGGCGGCGCACAGCACCCCCAGGGCCAGGCAGACCCCGGCGGCCTCCATGGCGCGGCGGCGGCCCAGCAGGTGGCCGAAGAGCATGCCCAGCACGAACACCGGCCATTCCCCCCACACGGTGTGAAACCAGTCCACCCTATCGGGACAGAGCCAGGGACCCAGACCCCAGACCAGGACGGCCAGCACCCCCAGCACCAGACGGCGGCGCTTGGTGCGGGTGGCCCACAGCGTCAGGGGGAACAGGCAGTAGAGCAGCACCTGACAGCCCAGGTACCACTCCCCCACCTTATAGAATGTGGGGGTGTAGGCCTGCAGATACCCGTCCAGCCCCACCAGAGAGAACATCAGCTTCCACAGAGGCACAGCGGCGTTGTTGCGGTGCCACACATCACTGTACAGGAACAGCGGCACAAAACAGAGCCAGAACACCGGATAGATGGCGGCGGCCCGGCTGCGGATATATTCCGCCGGGCGGCAGGGGCGGTCGGCATACTTGGCCCCCAGCCCCGCGCCGGAGAGCAAAATCATCAGAAACACCGCCAGGTGCACCAGGTCCCCGTAGGCCGGGGAGGTGAGCACCTTGGAGGCATACAGCCCCGCGGTGGCGGTCTCCACCCCGTAATGGTAGGTCACCACCACCAGGATGGGCAGCAGCCGGACCAGGTCCAGCCCCGCCCAGTGTGTTTTGGCCGGCATGGCGTTCTCCCCTTTCTTTTTTATCGGGCGGGGTCCTGCCCCGCCACATATTCCCGGATCTCCGCCTCCACGGCGGCCACTTCCTTCTCAAAAGCGGCGGCGGACACCCGCAGGCCCCCGTTGCCCAGAATGATGATCTGTTCGGTTCCGTCGGAGCTGACCACCCGCACCCGGTGCTTGCGGCCCAGCTCGTGGGTGGTCTTTTCAATGTACATATCGGCGGTCTCGGCTTCCCGGGTGTAGACCACATGGATGTTGTGGCACTTTTCCACGCTGCCCGCGCCGCCCCGCACCCGGTAGGCGTCAAACACCAGGATCACGTTGCCCCGGCGATAGCCCGCATAGTTGCACAGGATGTCCTGCAAACGGCGGCGGGCGGCGTCCAGGTCCCCTTCAGCCAGGCGCCGCAGTTCCGGCCAGGCGAAGATCACGTTGTAGCCGTCCACCAGCAGATATTCCGGCCCGGCCGGCTGGGCCGCGGCCGGGGTGCGGGCGCTGCCCATGGCGCGGCGGGCGTCCAGGTCGGCGCTGCGCCGGGCGTTCGGGTTGTTTTCGGCACGGCGGCGCACCGGGCCGTAGGTGCGCTCAAAGATGGCCAGCAGTTCCTTATCCTGGGCCAGGGTCCCCCGGTAGGCGTCCGCCCGGCGGCGGGCGCCGGATTCGGCCTCCTCCTCTTCGCCGGTATCGGCGTCGGGGGCATTGCGGCCCAGGCCGCTGGACACATGGGCCCGGGCGGGGACTTCGTCCCACTTGACCAGCACCCCGGCCCCGTGGCTGCAAAAGACCGAATCCGCCGGGTTATCGGTGTCGGCGTCGGCATCATACCCGATGGCGGCGATGACCTCCTCCGGGTCGTGGCAGGGGGCGTAGCCCTGGGGGGTACAGATGAGACGCCCGGCTCCGCGTGTATAGGCGGCCACCTCCCGGGCGTAGCCCCGCAGGGCCGCCACCGGGGCCTTGCCGCAGAGCACGGCGGTCCCGTCGTCCTCCTGCCGGGGGGCGTCCATCTCCCCGCCCAGCCGCTGCAGGTCGGTCATGGCCCGGCCCAGGCAGTCGGCGGGCAGTTCCAGCCGCACCGCGTACCAGGGTTCCAGCAGCTGCACCCGCCCGGCCTTTTCGGCGGTGCGCAGACCCTGGCGCACCGCGCGGTAGGTGGCCTGGCGGAAGTCCCCGCCCTCGGTGTGTTTCAGGTGGGCCTTGCCGGCGGTGAGGGTGATCTTCACGTCGGTGAGGGGCGACCCGGTGAGCACGCCGGGGTGGGTGCGCTCGGCCAGATGGGTGAGCACCAGCCGCTGCCAGTTGCCGTCCAGGGTGTCCGGGCGGCAGGCGGCGGCAAACTGCAGGCCGCTGCCCCGGGGCCCCGGTTCCAGCAGCAGGTGCACCTCGGCGTAATGGCGCAGGGGCTCGTAATGGCCCACGCCCTCCACCGGGGCGGTGATCGTCTCCTTGTACAGGATGCCCCCTTCCCCGAAGGATACTTCCAGCCCGAACCGGCTTTTCAGCAGGCTTTGCAGCACTTCCAGCTGCACTTCGCCCATGAGCTGCAGATGAATTTCGCCCAGGGCGTCGTTCCACACCACCCGCAGCATGGGGTCCTCGTCCTCCAGGGTGCGCAGGGCCTTGAGAGCGGTGTGGGGGTCGGTGCCATCGGGCAGTTCCAGCTTGTAATTCAGCACCGGTTCCAGCACCGGCAGTTCGGCGTCGGGCTGGGCGCCCAGGCCCTGGCCGGGGTAAGTCACGGTCAGGCCGGTGACGGCCACCACATCCCCCGGCTCCGCCTGGCTCACCAGGCGGTACTTGGTGCCGGAATACACCCGCAGCTGGTCGGCCTTTTCACAGAAAGGCTTTGCTGCATCCGGGCGGCTTTCCAGCATATCCTTGACCTTCAGTACCCCGCCGGTGACTTTCAGCCAGGTCAGGCGGGCGCCCTGTTCGTCGGCGGAGATTTTGAACACCCGGGCGCCGAATTCTTCCATGGCATCCCGCTGGCGGGTGAGGGTGCGCAGGGCGTCCAGCAGCGGGTCGATGCCCTCCAGCCGCAGCGCCGCCCCGAAAAAGCAGGGGAACACCTGCCGCCGGGCGATGGCGGTGACGATGTCGGCGTGCTCGGGGGTGCCCCCGGCGAGAATTTCCTCCATCAGGGGCTCGCTGGCCATGGCCAGGGCCTCGTGGAAGGTGTCCTTGGCCACATCGGGGCCGAAATCCACGCAGCCGTCCCCGAAGCGGCCCCGCAGTTCCCGCAGGCGCACTGCCCGGTCCGCCCCGGGCAGGTCCATTTTATTGATGAAAATCAGGGTGGGTACATGGTACCGGGCCAGCAGCCGCCACAAAGTCAGGGTGTGGGCCTGGACGCCGTCGGTGCCGGAGATGACCAGCACCGCATAGTCCAGCACCTGCAAGGTGCGTTCCGCCTCGGCGGAAAAGTCCACATGGCCGGGGGTATCCAGCAAAGTCACCGAAGTTTCGGGGCCGTGTTCATCGGCGGGCAGCACAAAAGCCGCCTGCTTGGCAAAGATGGTGATGCCCCGGGCCCGCTCCAATGCGTCGGTGTCCAGAAAGGCGTCCCGATGGTCCACCCGCCCCAGTTTGCGCAGCACCCCCGCCCGGAAGAGCAGCGCTTCGGACAGGGTGGTCTTGCCGCTGTCCACATGGGCCAGCACCCCGATGACCAGACGTTTCATACAGTCCCCCACAGTTTTAAAATTCCACAATATCTCAGTATTATTATACCGTTTTCGGGCGGGTTGTCCACCCCGGACACAGGCATGGAAAAAGGGCGCCCCCTGCGGCGGGAGCGCCCTTTTCCGGTCCGGCCGGTTACGGTCTGGCCACCTGGTTCAGGCGGGCATTGTAATCCAGCAATTCTTCCTTGGTCAGCTTGTTTTCGCCCATGGTGCCCACCAGGCCGCTCAGGCGCAGCACGGTGAAGCCGCCGATCATCTTGGCGAAGCCATCGCTGTTGGTCTTGCCGCCCATGCCCACGCGGTCCAGCAGGTCCTCAATGACCTTTTTGCCGTCCGCGGCGGTCATGATGTCGCTGATCTGGTCGTTCAGGGAGAAGAAACCTTCCTTCTCGGTGATGTCGAACCAGTTCAGGATGGCGCCCTGTTCCTTCAGGCGATAGCGGTCGTCGGGTTCATCCACATGGCAGATGGTGCCGCTGTCCCGCAGGTCGCCGGCCACGGCCACCAGTTCGGTGGTCCCCTTGTTGGGCACGGTGAAGCGGAAGAAGTGGTCCTCGGCGGTCTGCACGCCCAGAGATACCCCGTTGGCGAACAGTTCCACCTGCGGCTGGTTGGAGTAGACGGTGATCTTCACCGTGTCGCCGGTGTGGTTGACGAACCGCTTGCCGCACAGATGGACGAAGGGTTCATCGGACAGCCAGGCCTTGTAGGCGTAGAAGGCGTCCTTCTTGTATTTGCGGTCGATGGTGACCAGGCCCTTGTGATTCTGGCCGTTCTCGCCGCCCTCGTTGCGGGCGTCGGCGCCGAAGTCGAACATGTTCCACACATGGGTAGCCCAGATGTAGGGACGGGTGAACAGCTGCTTGATGAGCTCCTCATGGTAGTGGGCCTGGTATTCCTCGGTGTAATCGCCCTGCTTGGGGGTGTCGGAATGCCAGTTCAGGGCCTCGCAGCCGTACTCACTGCAGCCGATGGGCAGGGTGGGATGCTGGGCATGGAAATCGTCGAACCAGGGGCCGTTCATATCGGTGTTGCCGCCGTACCAGCCGAAGTAATGGTTGTAAGAAACGGCGTCCGGGATGTTCAGGTAGGGGCTGTTGGTGGGGCACATGCTGATGACCGCCATAACGGTGGGACGGCTGGGGTCCATGGTATGGCACAGGCCGTTGAGCAGGCGGTGGTTTTCCAGCAGGTCGGGGTCGGTATCGCCCTTCATGGTGATCTCGTTGCTCAGGCCCCACACCACAATGGAGGCGTGGTGGCGGTTCTGCACGATGAGTTCCTTCATCTGGCTCAGGGTGTTTTCCCGGCCGGCGGGCATGTGCTGGGAGATGTAGGGGATCTCGGCCCAGACCACCATGCCGCGCTCATCGCACAGGTCATAGAAGAACTGGTCGTGCTGGTAGTGGGCCAGGCGGATGGTGTTGGCGCCCACCTCACAGATCAGGTCCATATCCCGGATGTGGTCTTCCTTGCTGATGGCGTTGCCCTTCTGCCAGCCGTCCTGGTGGCGGGAAACACCGTGCAGCGGATAGGATTTGCCGTTGAGGATGAAGCCCTTGTCCGGGTCGATCTTGTAGCTGCGGAAGCCGAAACGGCGGCTGACGGCATCCACCACGGCGCCGTCCTTGAGCAGTTCCGCCTCCACGGTGTACAGGTAGGGGTCCTTGCGGCCGTTCCACAGGTGCACGTTGGTGACCTGCAGTTCCACCTTGCCCGGGTCGGTGGAAGCCTGGGCCACGATGTCGCCCTCGGCATTGCGGATGGTGGTGCGCACGGTGGCGCCGGCGGCATCGCCGGTGAGCCAGGTCTCCACCACCACGCGGCCGCTGACGTCGGGGGTGACGCACAGACCGTTGCCGCCGTAGTAGGACAGGTCAAAGTGGGTCTCGGGCACGCAGACGATGTTCACATCCCGGTACAGGCCGCCGTAGAAGGTGAAGTCGGCGTTCTGGGGATACACATGGTCGTTGGGGGCATTGTCCACCGCAATGGCCAGCAGGTTTTCGTCTTTCAGGACAGCGGTCAGGTCCACCCGCCAGGTGGAATAGCCGCCGTCATGGTGGGCCAGCTTTTCCCCGTTGAGGTACACATCCGCCGAGGAGTTGGCGCCGTTGATCTCCAGGAAATAGGCGCCGGATTCGGGCAGGTCGGCCTTGTTCAGGGTGCGCACATACAGGCCGGTGCCGCGCCAGTAATCATTGCCGCCGTCCTGGCCGTCGATGTTGTTCCAGGAATGGGGCAGGTTGACGATGTCCCACTCGGTGGGGAAGGTTTCGGGCAGGGCGCCGTTTTTGCGGAACGCCCACTTGCGGTTGATGTTGACGATGTTTCTCATCAGGGAATGACCTCCTTGTTCAGTTTGCTTCTTTGGCGTGCTTGGCTTTCAGGGCCTGCACGTTTTCATCCACCTGCTTCTTGTGCAGGGGGTACCAGAACCACAGGATGATGGCCAGCAGGGCAAAGCCCAGGGCGGGCACCAGCACCGAGATGTTGAACACCCCGGCCTGGACCGCGGCGTCGGTGCGGGTGGCGGCGGAGTAGCCCACCAGTTCCAGCAGCAGGCCGGTCAGACCGGCGGAGACCGCCTGGCCCAGCTTGCGGGCGAAGGAATACAGCGCGTAGACGGTGCCGTCCTCCCGCTTGCCGTTCTTCAGTTCGGAATAATCGATGACGTCGGTGATGAGCGCCCAGGACACCATGGAGAACATGCCCAGGCCCAGCCAGCACAGGAACTGGAAGCCCACATACACCCAGACGTTTTCGGGGCGGACGAAGAAGAGGATGAGGTTGATGACCACGGCGAACAGGCTGGACACCACGCTGACTTCGCACTTGCCAAAGCGCTTGGCCAGGGGCTTGACCAGCACGGCGGCCAGCAGCATGGCGGCCATCATGGCCAGGTTGGAGGCGGACTGGGCGGTGGCGTTGTTGTAATAGTCGGGGTAGACATAGCCGCTCATGTTCTGGATGGTCAGCTGGGCCAGCAGCATGACGATGGAGGCGGCGATGATGGAGATGAGGGCCCGGTTATGCACCGCGCTCTTGAGCATCTGCCAGACGGAATCCTGCTTTTCGTTGGAAGCGGGGATGGTCACACGCTCGGTGACCAGATGGTAGCACAGCAGATAGCACACGATGGCCAGCACAGAGGCCACGCCGGCGGCCAGGGTCACGCGGGGGCCGACCAGGGTCTCCACGCCGTCCACCTTTTCATAGGCCACCAGGGGCAGCACCACGCCAATGACCACACCCGCCAGGGTGCCGCCCATGGTGCGGAAGGTGGACAGGGACTGGCGGTCGTCCGGCTCCGCAGAAATGGCGGACGCCATGGAGCCGTACGGGATGTTGATGGAGGTGTAGAAGACCGACCCCCACAGGATGTACGTTACAAAGAGGTAGGCGATCTTGACGCCCATGGGCGCCCCGGCCATACCGCTCTGGTAGATCAGGAAAGACGCCAGCGCCACCGGCAGGCACATACGGCGCAGCCAGGGCTTGAATTTGCCGGCCGGGGTGGTGCGGCAGCGGTCACAGATGCGGCCCATGGTCACATCGGTGAAAGCGTCCACAATGCGGGCCACGGTCATGACCAGGCCCACCACACCGGCGGAAACCCCCATGACGTCGGTGTAGAATTTCATCAACATCATGGTGGAAAAAATAAAGGTAAAATCGTTGCCGAAATCGCCGAACAGGTACCCTACCTTGTCGCGCATGCCGAAAGGCCGTTTCGTGGCACTGCGGTTCATACTATCACTACTCCTTGCCAAACCTTGAAAAAATTGCGTTGTCCGGACGTTGATAGTAGTGTAACAAAGTTTCGGGAGGCTATACTAGAACAATTTCATGTGAAATCTTGATTATTTTTGTTTTTCACCTTGTCATTGCGCAGAAAAAAGAGCATACTAACTGTAGAATTTGACGAATCATCCAGGAAAGGAGTTCGTTTTTGTATGTCCTGTCAAAAAGAGTATGCGTTCTTTGTGCAAGTCCTACAAAGGTCAGGCATCGGCAGCCGGGAGTTTGCCCTGCCCCCGGCGGAGGACACCGACATCGAGCTGGACGCCGGGCTGCGGCGGCAGCTGGGGGTGGAGCCTTCGGTGTTTGCGGGGTGCCGGCCCTTTCTGCGTTATCTGGAGACCGGGACGCTGTACCATGTGGCCGACCGGTTTTATCTGCATTACCTGTTTCTGGTGCTGCCCGGGGACAGCCGCTGCCTGAGTGTGGGGCCGTATCTGTCCCTGCGGCCGTCCCAGAAGCAGATTTTTGAAACGGCGGAACAGTGGGACCTGCGCCCGGCCCAGACCCATCTGCTGGAGGAATTTTACGCCACCCTGCCCCTGGTGGTAGACAGCAGCCCCTTTTATTCCATGGTCTACTGCCTGTGCGAAGTGCTCCACGGCAGCGAGGCCCGGGTGTGGCAGATCAGCCTGGAAGACGAGCTGGCCGCAGTGGGCCGGTCCGAAGCCCCCGCAGGCACAGGCGACCTGAAAGCCCTGATGCAGCGGCTGGAAAACCGCTACCGGTTTGAGGATGAGCTGATGGAGGCGGTGTCCCACGCCAACCGGAGCAAACTGCGCCAGCTGCTGCAGGGCAACAGCCTGAACATGGCGGTGGAGCCGCGCCTGGCCGACCCGGTGCGCAATCTGAAAAATTACTGCATCATCATGAACACCCTGCTGCGCAAAGCCGCCCAGCGGGGCGGGGTACACCCGCTGTATCTGGATGACCTGTCCCGCACCTTTGCCGCCCGCATCGAACAGCTGCCCACCACCGCCGCCGGCAACCGGCTGATCCTGGAAATGGCCGACCAGTACTGCCTGCTGGTCCAGCACCAAAGCATGAAAGGGCTTTCGGAACCGGTACGGCTCGGGATGTTGTATGTGCGCCAGCACCTGGCGGAACCGCTGAACCTGCACACGGTAGCGGCGGTGGTGGGGATGAATGCCAGCTACTTTTCGGCCCGGTTCAAAAAGGAGACCGGCCAGACCCTGACCGAATACATCCTGCAGGAGCGCATGCGTCTGGCGGTGAACCTGCTGCTGACCACCCGGCTGCAGGTGCAGACCATCGCCCAGTACTGCGGGTTCCTGGACGTGAACTATTTTTCCCGGCTGTTCCGGCAGTCGGTGGGCGTTTCCCCCACCGAATACCGCCGCCAGGGCCGGAGCCTGCAGATGTGACCGAACCCCAAAAAACAGAAACGGCCGTTTCCTCCGTGTGGGGAAGCGGCCATTTCTTTGGTGAGAAAAAGAGAATGTCATCATGCAGGACCGCAGCCGCGGGGCTGCGGGACAGGCCGGGCGGCGCCCCGCCCCGGGTCCTGTCTGCCGGATGGTTCCGGCTCTTTTTCAGCATAGCACGGCGGGTTCCCGATTTCCACGATTTTGTTGCAAACGGGGAGTTCGGTGTTATGAATGCGGGCGGTTGGGAAGTTCTACCAGGCAAGAAAACCACCCGTTCTTATAAGACATATCATGGTAGCATTCCTGATACCGTTCCAGGATGGTGCGCACGTTGGCCAGGCCGTACCCGTGCATGGAAGGGTCCGGCTTGGTGGTGGCGATGGTACCGTCCTTGATGTGCACCGGCAGGCTGCGGTTGCGCACCGAGAAAAGGAAGGTATCTTCCAGGATGGCCCGCACCTCGATCTCCCGCTCCGCCTCCGGCAGCCGGGCACTGGCTTCGATAGCATTGTCCATCAGGTTGCTGATGAGCACGGTCAGGTCGCTGACGGGGATCTTCAGCCCCGAAAGGTCGCTGACCACGAACCGCAGGTCGATGCCCTGCCGGTCGGCCACAAAGGCTTTCTGGTTGAACAGGGCGTCCAGAGCGGCGTGGTGGGTCTTGACGGCCAGCAGGCGGTCGGTCTGCTGGCTGAGCAGATCCCGGATATAGGCCCGGGCCTTTGCCTGGTCCCCGTCCTTCAGGTAGCCGTCCAGGCTGACCAGATGGGCGTTATAATCGTGGGTCAGGCGGCGCTGCACCGCGTAGGCGTTGCCCAGGGCTTCCAGGCTTTCGGCCTGGGTGTGCAGTTTTTCGTTCAGCGTCAGGGATTCCTCCCGGTAGCGGGCGCTCTGGGCCAGCCAGTCGATGAGCACCATGACCAGCAGATTCACGAAGACCAGATACACCGTGCACACCAATACCGTCCGCAGGGATGTCTCCCCGTGGGCGGCGCTGCGCAGCAGATACATACACATGGCCGTGGAGCCGAAGGTCAGACACAGGGGGACCAGCCAGTGCTGCCAGACCTCCCGGCCGCGCTTGCGGGGATGGATCAGCTTCTGCGCCAGCAGGATCAGGGCCATGCCCAGCAGCTGTTCGGCCACCGAGGCCACCACCAGCAGCGCGTAGGAGCTGTACAGCGTCTGCAGCCGCACCTGCAGCACCTGCAGCACCCCGTATGTCACCAGAATTTCCAGCCCGTTGAGCAGGGCATAGAACAGCCCCGACACCAGTATGCGGAACACCACCCCGCCGCTGTACAGGTACAGGCACAGCCCTGCCAGGAGCAGCATGCTGAACAGCACCCTGCCCCGGCCCAGCGGGATGACCCACAGGTTCAGCACCAGCCCGGCCGCCCCCGCGATCAGCAGAAAGCCGCCCCAGAACTGCATCCCTTTCCGGCGCCGTTTGAGGAAGATATCATAAAACAGGACTCCGTCAAAGCATTGCAGCAGGGTGATCAGCACCCCCAGCAGCATACCGCTCACAGGGACCGTCATTGCTCGCACTTCCAGTTCAGGTAGATGGTGCGGATGGTGGCATACTTGCGCTGGCTTACCGGCAGGGAGGTCCCGTCATCCAGCAGGACCCCCGCATAACTCAGGTGGCGGATGTGGGCCATGTTGACCAGATAGCTCTTGTGGACCCGCACAAAGCCCGATTCCTCCAGCCGGTGTTCTTCCTCCTCCAGCTTGCCGTAAAAACTCTGCTCCCCGCGGTCGGAGGCCACCGTGTGCAGGCACAGCAGCCGGCCCTGGCTTTTCAGGTACACCACATCACATAGCCGCACCCGGCACACTTCCCCGTTGAGGGAATAGGTATACACATCCTCCCGCCGCAGCAGCACCCGCAGGGCCTGCTCATAGTAGGCGGGCAGTTTTTCTTTCAGGCGGCTTTTGAGCAGAAAGCGGAACGCCCCCACCTCGTACCCTTCGGGGGAATATTCCACATAGTTGGTCACAAAAATCAGCAGGGCGCGGGCCTGCAGACGGCGCAGGCGGCGGGCCAGCTCCACCCCGTTGCTTTTCCCCATGTCGATATCCAGGAAAATAATGTCAAAGGACGAAAGCTCGGCATCCCCCAGCACAGACGGGTCGGCGCAGATCTGCACCTCCGGATGCAGCTCCCGGGGGGTGTTGTCCCGCAGCCAGCGGCTGAGTTTTTCCGCAAATACGGCGTCGTCATCACACACCAGGATGCGGACGTTCATCCGGGCCCCTCCTTCCCCTTTTTCCGGTCCCGCCGGGGTTTCGGCAGCGGTACCAGTTGTGATTTTGTAGCATTTACAACTTGTTTATTATACCGTCTGCGGCATTTAGTCGCAAGCATTCCGGACTTTCCGGACAAAAATGACACCCCGGCGCCAAAGCGCCGGGGCACAGTTTTACGATATTCCGTTGTTTTCTTCCTGCACCGTCATATCGGTGCGCAGCAGGATGTTCTCAGCGTTGTCGCCCAGCTGGATCTCAAAGTCGCCGGGTTCCACCCTCCAGACGTAATCCGGGCCCAGGGTGCGCAGGGCGCGGGGGCCCACTTCCACCGTGACGGTGCGGCTTTCGCCGGGGGCCAGCTCCACCCGGGTGAAGGCGGCCAGCTGCCGTTCCGGCTTGACCACCGAGCTGAAGTAGTCCCGCACATACACCTGGGGCACCGCCACGCCAGGGCGGGCGCCGGTGTTTTTCACCGTGAAGGACACCGCCAGGGTATCGCCGGGGGCGATGGTCCTGCGGTCCAGCGTCAGATGGGAGTACGCGAAGGTGGTGTAGGCCAGCCCGTACCCGAAGGGATACAGGGGCAGCCAGTCCATCTCCACATACTTTTTGCCGCCGCCGGGACGGCGGCTGTAATGGCAGGGCACCTGCCCCACGCTGCGGGGGAAGGTGATGGGCAGACGGCCGCAGGGCTCCGCGTCCCCGAACAGCACATCGGCCACCGCCGCGCCCCCCTGCTCGCCGGGGAACCAGGCTTCCAGGATGGCGGGCAGATGCTCGTTCTCCCAGTTGGCAGACACCGGGCGGCCGCTTTGCAGCAGCAGGACCACCGGGGTGCCGGTGGCGTACACCGCCTTGACCAGTTCCAGCTGACGGCCGGGCAGGTCCAGGGAGGTACGGTCGAAGTTTTCGCCGCTGGTCTCCTCATTGTCGCCCATGCACAGCACGGCCACCTCCGCCTGTCTGGCGGCGGCCACGGCGGCTTCGAAGTTTTCCCGCCCGGCGCTGTACCCGAAGATGACCCGGGCGCCCCGGCCGTCATTGACGAACTCGATGCGCACCTTGTACCGGCGGCCCGCCTCGAACCGGAAGTCCAGGGCCTGATCGGCGCTCTTGTCCGGGCCCCAGCCGTCGATGAGCAGTTCGTCGTCCACATACAGCCGCATGCTGTCCTGGGTGCTCAGGCCGATACAGCCGTCCATGGTTTTGGGCATGCACACCCAGCCGGTCCAGGCCACGCTGAAGCAGTTGGCGTCCAGGTCCGGGTGGGGCAGGGCGAAGATCCAGTTGAAGTTCACCGTGCGGTCGGTGCGGGTCTGCACCGGGGTGCCCTGGGGCACCGGGCCGTTATAGTACCGGCCGGTCAGACCGGCGTTGCCGTCCTCGTCCACCAGCATACCGGGGTCGAAGGGATGCAGGGCCTGACCCAGGAAGTTGCAGCCCCGGGCGTGGAGCACCTTGGTATCCGGGCCTACGGCGGCGCGGATGCCTTCCAGCACCGACACGGTGCCGGTGCGGCCCCGGGCTTCGGAGTAGTCGCCCAGAGCAGGCGTATCCGAGCCGGGCCCGATGACCGCAATGGCCTTCAGGTCCTTTTTCAGGGGCAGAAGACCGTCGTTTTTCAGCAGCACCACCGATTCCCGGGCAATGCGGCGGGCCAGGTCCAGATGTTCGGGACGGCGCAGCACCTTAGGGGCCAGGGTCTCATCGGTGTAGGGGTGTTCAAACAGGCCCAGGCGGAACTTCATGCCCAGGATGCGGCGGCAGCAGGTATCCAGGATGGCCGGGTCCAGCTTGCCGGACGTGATCAGATGTTCAATGGCATTCTGCCACACATCGTGGGGGAAATCGTACAGTTGCAGGTCCACCCCCGCTTCCAGACCCAGGCGGATGGCTTCCTCCGGGGTGGGGGCGATGAAGTGCCAGTCGTACAGGCGGGAAACGGCGGTCAGGTCGGTGCGGACATAGCCTTTCATGCCGTACTGGCCGCGCAGCACGTCGGTGAGCAGCTCGTGGTCCATGGACACCGGGATGCTGTCGATGGAGTTATAGCTGCACATGGCGTTGCTGGCGCCGCCGTCCACAAAGGCGGCCTCGAACACCGGCAGGCAGTCACTGAACACATCATGACGGCCCATGGTGCAGGGGGCGCAGTTCAGCCCGCCCACCGGGTTGCCGTAGCCCACATAGTGCTTGGGCTCGGCGGCCACGGCGTCGGGGGCGGACAGGTCATCCCCCTGCATGCCCAGCACCGTTTCCCGGGCAAACTCGGCGCACAGGTGGGTGTCCTCGCCGTAGGATTCCTCCCCACGGCCATAGCGGGGGTCACGGATGAGGTCCATCACCGGGCTGTAGGTCTCGTGGATGCCCTGGGCCCGGGCTTCGGCAGCGATGGCATGGCCCATCTGGCGACCCAGCGCCGGGTCAAAGGTGGCGGCCAGGCCGATCTGCTGGGGGAAGCTGGTGGCCTTGCCGGTCATCAGGCCGTGGAGGGCTTCCTCACTGAAGATGAAGGGGATGCACAGGCGGGTCTTTTCCACCGCATAGCGCTGGATCTCGTTGGCCTGGGCGGCGCTCATGCCCCGCAGCTGCACGCTGCCGGCGCTGTTGCCTCCCAGCAGGGTATCCAGGCGATCCATGTCCATGGCGGTCACAAGGCCGTTTTCATCCTGGGTGGTGAAGTCGCCGGAAAAATACTGGTCGGTCTGCATGATTTTTTCCCGCAGGGTCATGCGGGCCAGAAGGTCATTGACGCGCTGTTCCACCGGCAGGCGCGGGTCTTGATAGGGAAACATGGACATTCCTCCTGTAAAGATTGGGTCAGGAACGGGAATCGGGCAGTTTGCGGCCGTTGACGGCCAGATTGGCAAAACCGCCCGCGGCGGCCAGGGTAAAGAGCAGCGGGATGCTGCCCGGCCCCAGCAAAGTCTCCAGATGGGGCTGCAGGGCGGTGCCCACGGCAGCGGAAGCGCAGGCCGCAATGCTGGACATGGCCGAGGTCACGCCGATGTAGGCGGTCTTGCCGCTGGGCGGGCTGGAAGCGAACTGCAGGTTCATACTGGCGATGGACGCCCCGCCCGAGCAGGCGGCGGTGACCACCATGAGGA
>DXNX01000057.1:5966-14808 GCA_019413245.1 Oscillospiraceae bacterium | reverse complement strand
GTCATAGTCTTGACAGACTCGACAATGGCAGTGATCTTTTCAGAAGCCATGGTAGGATACCTCCATTAAATTTTAAATAATCAGGTGCGGCAGGCTTGTTTTACGAGGGGCCCGTTTATGCCGCGGCCCTCATGCAGCCCGAAAAATCAGGCAGCAGGGGTTTCTTCCTGCTTGTCGACGATTCCCTGAATGGCAACAGCCAGACCACCGATGATGGAGTTGAGGGAGCCGGCAACCATGGAGAGCAGACCCTCGCGGTTGGGCATGGTGGACAGACCCTTGACGCCGGCTGCATCCAGCAGCTGACCATCGCAGAAGCCACCCTTGACAGTGAACCGCTTGGACTTGTCGTTGTCAGCGAACTTGCACAGGATACGAGCGGCAGCGGCCGGGTCCTCAGCGGACAGCGCGATAGCGGTGTCGCCCTTGAAGTACTCGGTCAGGCCTTCGTAAGCGGTGCCGGCAACAGCGCGACGCAGCATGGTGTTCTTCACGACCATGTATTCAACGCCGGCCTCACGCAGTTCCTTACGCAGCTTAGTGTCATCTTCAACGCTGATGCCGTTGTAAGCCACCACAACGCCGGCCAGAGAACCGGTGATCTTGGTGTTCAGTTCGGCAACAAACGCCTTCTTGGATTCCAGAATCTTTGCACTGGGCATTTCTTTTTCACCTCGTTCCGCTTGCAGATTTCATTTGAACAGGCAAGCGGCTTTTTAGGGAAAATTCCCACGAAAAAAGCCCCTTCCCCGTTGCCGGGAAAAGGGGCTTGAAAAAGCATAACATTCAAGCGCACGTTTCTCGGCAGGCGGGCTTACACCCGTTAGGCTGATACTGTGTATCAGCACCTGCTGTCTTAAAAACAGCGTAGCTATTATAGCACGGAAACGTGCGTTTGTCAATACTTTTATACGGACAATCAGACGCCGTACTTATTGGTGGCAACGCGGACGCCAGGACCCATGGTGGTGGCGATGGTAGCGCTCTTGAAGTACTGGCCCTTGGCGGCAGCCGGCTTAGCCTTGGCGATGGCATCCAGGACGGTGTCCAGGTTGGTCATCAGCTTCTCGGCGCCGAAAGAAGCCTTGCCCACGGGAACATGGATGATGTTCTGCTTGTCCAGACGATACTCGATCTTACCGGCCTTGGCTTCGGTAACAGCGCGGCCCACGTCGGGGGTCACGGTGCCGGCCTTCGGGTTCGGCATCAGGCCACGGGGGCCCAGAACTTTACCCAGACGGCCAACGCGGCCCATCATATCCGGGGTGGTGACCAGAACGTCGAAGTCCAGGTAACCGCCCTGGATCTTGGCGATCAGATCATCATCACCGACTTCCTGAGCGCCGGCAGCCTCGGCAGCCTTGGCAGCGTCGCCCTTGCAGATGGCGATGACGCGGACGTTCTTGCCGGTGCCGTTGGGCAGCACGACGGCGCCACGGACCTGCTGGTCAGCGTGACGGCTGTCAACGCCCAGACGGACATGCAGCTCGACGGTCTCATCGAACTTGGCGCGAGCGGTCTTGCAGCACAGCTCCAGGGCTTCCTGCGGATCGTATACTTTGGTACGGTCGATGAGCTTGGAGCTCTCGACGTAATGCTTACCGTGTTTCATTACTCATTCCTCCATAATGTGGTGTATCGGAATCTTCCTCCCACGTTTGCGGCGGCCTCAGCCCTCGACGGTGACGCCCATGCTGCGGCAGGTGCCCTTGATCATGCTGACAGCGGCTTCCAGAGAAGCGGCATTCAGGTCAGGCATCTTGGTCTTGGCGATCTCCTCAGCCTGAGCCAGGGTGATGGAGCCGACCTTGTTCTTGTTGGGCACGCCGGAGGCGGTGTCGATGCCGGCGGCCTTCTTGATCAGGACCGGAGCCGGCGGGGTCTTGGTGATGAAGCTGAAGGAACGGTCAGCGTACACAGTGATGACGACGGGGATGATCATGCCCATCTGGTTCTTGGTACGCTCGTTGAATTCCTTAGTGAAGGACATGATGTTGACGCCCTTCTGGCCCAGAGCGGGGCCGACGGGCGGTGCCGGAGTCGCTTTGCCGGCGGGAATTTGCAGCTTGATATAGCCAGTGATCTTCTGTGCCATGATATTTGCACCTCCAAAATTTGTGGTGAGTTGCGGCCCCTGAGGGGCCTCCCACGGGCGCGGGAATGCGCCCTATAAAAACCGACCTGCGGTTTTTACCGAAAATTGCGGGTTGCGGCACTGTGCCGCTCTGCCTTACAGCAGCTTGACCTGATACAGTTCTAGTTCGGCGGGAATTTCGCGCCCGAACATGGTGATCTTGACCTTGACCTTGCGCGCGGACTTGTCGATCTCTTCGACGGTGGCGACAGAGCCTTCCATCGGGCCGGACGTGATCTCCACCGTATCGCCCACCGCATAATCGATGGACGGCTCGGCGACCATATCCACACCCAGCTTGGCCACTTCCTCTTCGGACAGGGGTTCCGGCTTGGAAGCCGGGCCCACAAAGCCGGTGCAGCCGCGGGTGTTGCGCACAATGTACCAGGTGTTGTCGGTCATGACCATTTTGACGAACACATAACCGGGGTAGACCTTATGCTGGACTTCCTTTTCCCCGATCTTGTTGCCCTGCTTGTCGAACACATCTTCGACGGCGGTCTCGGTAGGGACCTTCACGTCGCAGATCATGTCCTGCAGACGGCGGTTTTCCACCATCGTCATCAGGTCCTGCGCGACCTTGTTTTCATAGCCGGAATAGGTATGCACCACATACCAATACGCTTGTTCAGCCATGGGTTCGCCTCCGCTTTATGCGCCAATGAGCAGGTGAATCAAACCGCCAAACGCCATATCCAACAGGATCAGCACCACAGCCGCGATGAGCACGGCCACGATGACGGTGATGGTATTGGTCTTGACATCTTTACGGCTGGGCCATACGACCTTTTTCAGTTCACTCTTGGTGTCCTTGAAGAACTTGGCGATGCCTGCGAAGAAGCCCTTGACCTTGTCCATGAAAGAGGACTTTTTCTTGCCGGAAGCGGCTTTTTTGTCCTTCTTCTGTTCCGAAGCCTTGGCAGCGGTTTCGTTGACCGCGTTCTTGTCAGCCATTGTTCAGAGCTCCTTCACTTACTTGGTTTCGCGATGGACCGTGTGCTTTTTGCAGAAGCGGCAATACTTCTTCATCTCGAGACGATCAGGATTGTTCTTCTTGTTCTTCTGCTTGTTGTAGTTGCGCTGCTTGCATTCAGTGCAGGCGAGGGTGATTTTGACAGTCATTGTTCGGCACCTCCATTATAACGGTTTGTAGCGGACCGCGCGGTCAAATTCGGCGGTCCAAGCCTCCCTCGGCTTGCGGGATGTACCCGAAAATGGGCACAAAAAATAAAACCCGCAAAAGAGGTGATATCATAATAGCATAAGACCCCGGCATAAGTCAAGGGGAACCGGCAAATAAAATTACACTCTGCCGTCCAACCCGGGCCCTTTTTTCCTCATTGCAGGGGCACGTTGATCTCCTGCTGCATCGAGAAGGCATAAATGGTCAGCCGGTTCACCGGAACGCCCAGCCGCAGGGCAAAGGCGCGGCGGTACAGACGCAGCTGCCCGGCATATTCCTTAATATAGTAGTCGGCATCCCGGGAGCGGTCGGTCTTGTAGTCCACGATTTCGGCATGATCATCAAAGACCAGCACCAGGTCGGCAATGCCCTGTACCAGCACAGAAGCGGTATCCGGTGCACCGGGCACCACCTCCGAGGCAGGCAGAGAGGTAATGAAAGGTTCCTCCCGCAAGATGCGTCTGACCTGCCGGATGCGCCGCCACAGTGCCCCCTGCAGGAACGGCCGCACCGCTTCCAGGTCCAGCACTTTGGCCAGTTCCGGGTCCAGCAGGTTCAGGTCCAGCTGGCGCTGCACCTCGGCATCCAGGTCGGGTTCCGCCTCCTCAAAGGGCATTCCCTGCAGGAAAGCATGGATGGCGGTACCGCGCTCGGCGCCGGTCAGACCAGTCTTCTGCATGAAAGCCGGACGTTCCAGGGCCACATCCCGGGCCGCATGGGTCACCGCCGAAACACTGACCTTGGCGGGAATATCGTGGAGCAAAGCCGCCGGATCCTGCCAGGCGAAGTTGTGCAGCAGGGTCTGCTCCAGTGCCTTGTCCGGCTCGGCGTCCGGCTGCGGTGCGGCTGTGTCGGCCGGGGGCGGCGGGGTTTCCACCCGCACCTGCAAGGGCGCCTGCGTATCCGCATAGGTGGGCAGGAAACCGGTGTACTTCCACAGCGGTTCCCCCGCCGGGTGGCGCAAAGCCGCCGTGAGCAGCCAGCCGCCCCAGTGCTGGAATCCCTGCAGGGTCTCGGCTCCGGTGGCACCGGCAGCGGCGCACAGCGCCGGCACCGACAGTTCCCGTTCCAGGTTCTTGCAGGGTACCGTGATGATCAGGGCATCCTGGGCCCGGGTCAGGGCCACATACAGAATCCGCATCTCCTCGCTGAGGGTCTCGGCGCGGATGCTCTGGGCCAGGGCCGCATAAGGCAGGGTCTTGTACCGGCTGGCCTTGGTGCCGTCCCGCAGGGTCAGACCCACGCCCAGGCTGCGGTGGCACAGCACCGGCCGGATAACGTCGCTCTGATTGAACTTGTGGGTGGTGCCCGCCACAAAGACCACCGGAAATTCCAGCCCCTTGGAGCGGTGCACCGTCATGATGGAAACACATCCGGGGCGGCTTTGTCCCCCGCCGCCGGGGGTGACGCCGCCGTTCTGCTGGGCGGCGTTCATAGCCCGGATGAGGGCAGGCAGGCCCCGGGCACCGGCTCCGGAGGCCCAGGCCGAAAAGGCCAGCAGGTCCTCCCGGCAGCGGGCACCGTCCGGCATGGCCCCCGCCGCGGCCAGGTACCCGGTGCGGGCAAACAATTCTTCGATGAGGGCAGGCACCGGCATGGTGCGGGCCAGGCGGCGGAAAGTCTGCAAATCTTCCAGGAAGGCACCGAACCGTTCTTTGGGTCCTTGGCGCACGGCGGCGTACAGGCTGCCGCCCGGCATCTGCGCCCGCAGGAGGACCAGGTCGTCAGGACGGCAGTCATACAACGGGCTGAGCAGCACCGCCGACAGCTCCACATCCTGGGCCGGGTTATCGATGATGCGCAGCAACGCCGCAAAAGGCCGCACATGGGGCGTATCCAGCAGGTCGGCAGCGGCATCCGCGAAGACCGGAATACCGGCCGCCCGCAGGGCCGCCTCATACACCGGGAAATCCCCTCGGCTGCGCAGCAGAATACAGAAATCCTCATCCCGGCAGGGACGGGTGCCCTCCCCGCCGCGCACAAGGAAACCTTCTTCCTTCATGCGGGTGATACGGGCAGCGATGGCACGGGCATCATTGACGGCAGGGTCGGTGCAGCCGTCCAGCACCAGCATCTCACACAAGCCCGCGTACTCGCCGGGTTTGCCCACCACCAGCCGCTGGCCGGGGCCGTACTCGATACCGCCCAGATCGGCGGAAAAGACCTGTTCAAAAAGGAAGTTGACCCCTTCGATGACCGCCGGGGCGCTGCGGAAGTTGGCATCCAGCGCAATGGTGGCCGGGCGGGTCATGAGGCCATCTTCCTCCTCCTCCGCGTAGGGGGGCCAGGCAGTCTGCTTTTCAGTAAAGACGGTGGGGTCCGCCTGACGGAAGCGGTAGATGCTCTGCTTGATGTCCCCCACAAAGAAGAGGTTGTCCCCTTCCGGTGATGCCAGCGAGAAGTAGATGGCATCCTGCAGGGCGTTGGTGTCCTGGTATTCGTCCACCAGCACCGCCGAGTACCGGGCGCTGACCGTGCGGCACAAGGGGGTGCGCTCCCCTTCCGGGGTCTGGAGCAGGTCCAGGGTCAGGTGTTCGTAGTCGGCATAGTCCAGGACCTTTTCTTCCAGCTTGGCCTCAAAGTACGCCTGGGAGAACTGCCGCACCACCCGCACCAGCGCCGCCACCAGCGGAGCAGCACGGCGGCGGTCAGCGGAAAATTCCTCAGCGGTACACAACAGGAAATCGGTTTTAAGCTTTTCCACCTGCTTTTTGGCCCGGTCCCGCAGCTCACTGGCCGCCCGGGCGGCGGGGTTCTGGTCCTTGCCGCCCTTGATGCGTCCCGGGCGCTGCCACTGGCTGAACTGGTTCAGTGCCTGCACGGCCTTGTCCCAATCCCCCCGCTGCAGGCGTTCGCTCAGCAGCTGGAGCTTGCTCTGGTCATCCAGCAGCACCGCCGTATAGGCACGGTCGGCGTCTTCGTTCCGGGTGGCGGAAACAATGGCAGCGTCGATCAGGCGCAGGGCTCCCGCCGTCCGTGCAGCGGCAGAGGAAAGCAGGGCTTTGCCCCAGGCGGTATCCTGGGGCAGGTCATCCCCGGCCCACATGGCCGCAAAGCTGTCCAGAACGCGGTCGGGGTGCGGCAGGGTACGGGTGAAATCGTACAGTTCCAGCACCACCGAGCCGGCGGTGTCGTCGGTGCGGCCCCGGTCATACAGGTCCGCAAAAGCACAGAAATCCGGGTCGGTGTAGGCGGTTTCCAGCACAGCGGCCAGGGTATCCTGGCGCAGACGGCCCAGCGTGGCATCATCGGCGGTTTCAAAGTCCGGCGGGATGTCCAGGGCGGCAAAATGCTGCTGCACGAAATGCAGGCAAAAGGCATCCACCGTGCCGATGGAGGCTCGCTGCAACCGCAGCTGCTGGCGGCGCAGGCGGGCATCTTCCGGATGGCGGCGCACTTCGGCCAGCAGGCGGGCGGTGATGTCGGCCCGCAGTTTGGCCGCCGCCGCGTTGGTGAAGGTCATAATCAGAAGGCTGTCGGCTTCCACGGGATGGACCGGGTCGGTGATGAGCCCCACAGCCCGCTCTACCAGAACGCGGGTCTTGCCGGAACCGGCGGCGGCGCTGACCAGCAGACTGCCGCCCCGGGCCCGGATGGCCGCAGCCTGGGCAGGGGTGAATTGGATGGTCGGATTGGGCATGGCAAACACCTGCAAATCAAATCAGTAAATCACAGTTCGAAGGGGTCGTCCTTCGTTTCGGGCAGACGTTCGTTCTCGCCGTCGGCGTGGCGGCAGACCGAACGGTAATCGCAGTACAGGCAGGGGCTTTTTCCCCCGGGCACAAAAGGCTCGGCGGCAATGCGCCCGCCGTACAGGTCATCGGCCATGCGGGTGAGCAGCTCGTCCAGATGGTCCCGGATGCGGGCCAGCTTTTCGGGGGAGGCCAGATGTTTGCGGGACGCCGCACTGACCTGTCCGCTCTTGGCGTTGAAGGTCAGGGGCACGAACTCTCCGGTGCCCCGGGTGTCCATGGCACGGCAGATGCTCTCGTCATCCACCAGCAAGCCGTCCAGCGGATAGGTGGGCGGCGCCGGAGGCTCCCCTGTTCCGCTTTCGGGGCGGGCACCGGTGGTGGGGGACGGGTCTGCCAGAAGGTATTCGACCCCGGCCGCCGTGGCGTCCGGGAAAAGTTTCCCGCCGTTGCGTTCCAGGGTGAACAGATACAGGAGCATCTGGCAGTCCAGCCCGTAATACACCTCTTTCAGGTCGAATTTTTTGCTGCCGGTCTTGTAGTCCACCACCCGCAGCCAGGTTTTGCCGTTCAGCGGCATGGCGTCCACCCGGTCGATGGTGCCCACCACCCGCACCGTGTGCCCGGCGCCGTCGGTAAGTTCCACCGGGTCCACCCGGGGTGCATCGGGATTGTCCGGGTCGGGGCGGTCGTCAATGCGCAGCTCAAAGGCCACCGGTTTGAAGCCGGACTGGTTCATGTCCCGCTGGATGAACCCCAGCAGGCCCACCAGATTGCGGGCAATGCGGGCCAGCAGATACTGCATCCGCACCCCCGCACCGGGCAGGTTGGCGTCGGCGTATTCCTTGACCAGGTCGTTGACCAGCGTTTCGATTTCTTCCGCCGTCATGGTGCGGAAGGCATCTCCCTGCCGGCGCAGGGCCTGTTCCAGGACCCAGTGGGTCAAGGTGCCGCTGATATTGGGCGCCAGTTCGGCTTTCTGCCGGGGTCTGGCCCGCAGCACATACTGCATGAAGTAGCCAAACGGGCAAAGCGCATACTTTTCAAACCGGGTGGGGCTGATGTGCAGGCGATTGCCCAGCAGTTTTTCCAGCGATACGATATCGGTGACCATCGCCGGTTCCCGGTGGGCCGCCCGCTGTACCGCGGCAAATCCGGGTGCGGCGGCGGGGGTGTTTTCCACCGCCCGCAGCGCTTCCAGCACCGCCTCCCGCTCGGGCGTGTTCTGCTGCCAGACGCTGCCCAGCAGGTCCAGAGCCGCCGCCGGGGTCGCTCCCAGATCGGCGGGCGCCGGTTCTGTATAAGGTACTTCCAGCAGCTCCAGAGTCGGGGCCAGGGCCGCCGTGACCGGCAATCCTGCCGCGCCGCCGGGCCAGGAGAGCCACAGCCAGCGGGCCGGGGCGGTCAACGCTTTATAAAAGCAGACCTGTTCCCGGATGACACGGTTTTCGAAGCAGTCGGGCAGGTCGGCGCCCTGGGCGATCATGGTATCCCGGTCGGCATGGGTCAGCAGGCCCTGGTCGCCGGGGGTCTGGGGGAACTCTCCTTCCGCCAGGCCCAGCACAAAGCAGGCATCGGTTTCCGGCAGGCGCATGCGGCCCGCTGTGGTAAAGATCACGCTGTCCAGGCTCTGGGGAATATGACCCATATCGGTGGTGCGCAGCAGCAAGGTGAACAGGTCGGCGTACTCTGCGGGAGTCAGGGTCTGGTCTTCGCCCAGCAGGCGGACCAGATCGTTGAGCAGCCCGGTGACCACATTCCACTCCCGCAGGGCTTCGTCCGCTGCCGGCAGCATGCCCTTGGCGCGCAGTTCCTCTGCCAGCTGCTGCAGAG